>NZ_DAMDHB010000021.1:0-62459 GCF_032102465.1 Haematobacter sp.
GACACGCATTGAGGAAAGACTTGACGAAGGGGGTGTCCACATATGCTTCGCGATGCAAAGGCGGGGCTTGCCCCGCCGGCGGAAAATAGCCGAAAGCGCAGCGCCATTGCCCGGCTGGCCCGTTTGTGAGCCGATCGCCCTCTCAGAAGGCCGTGGGCGCCCTCTCCGACGCGGGAAAGGTGTTACCGATGATGAGTGGAGACGGCAGGCGGAGCCATTCAGAGCTTCGCCCCATCCCCTGCCGATCCTCTCACCCCTCCATGAACCGGCTGACGTCCACGGGATGAAGCTGATCCTTCAGGGCCGCCCGGAGGGCATCGACGCCGCGCCAGCGCAGATCCTCGTTGAAGTCCTCGCGCACCGGCGACATCGCAACCGCCTCGATCCCGACGCTCGCAGCTCGGGCGATCAGGCTGTCTTTCGCGCCGTCCCCAGCCGGATCACGATCGCGAAGGACATAGAGCCTGCGCAGCGTCGCCGGGAACAGGATGGCGGCGAGGTGTGCGGCCGAGAGCGCCGCCAGCATCGGCATGTGCGGCAGAACCTGGCGGGGCGACAGCACGGTCTCGATGCCCTCTCCGGCTACCAGCACATCGCCGGCAACGCCAAAGCGGACGCCGTGTCCGAGAAGGTCGCCCATCGCCCGCCTCGGCGTTTCGACAGGCGCCTTGCCCGAGCCGTCCGGGGCGAGCCAGGTGCGGTGCGCGCCGGTCTGTCGCCCGTCAAGGTCGGTGACGGACGCGATCATCGCCGGCCAGATCTCCGTGGGCGAATGCTCGTCGGGCCGGTAATAGCACCGGGGATGGTAGCGCAGTGCGGTGGCGCCGATTAGCGACGTGATTGCCCGCCCGCTGAGGTAGGTCGCCGCGAGCGTGCCAGGGATCGGCTGCGACATGGCGAAGAGCCGCCGCGACGCTTCCGGCGAACCGACGGCAATGCCCGATGTCCTGCCGGTCGGTGTCCCTGTCTGTTCTGGCGCGGGATGCGGGAGACTGAGGAAACGGCGCGCTTCCTCGGCCACATCCTTGAAATCGACGAGGCCAAGCGCCTCGCGGATGATGTCGAGCAGATCGCCATGGTCGCCGGTGGCGGCGTCGGTCCATTTCCCGGCCGGACCTTTGGGGGTGTCCCTGAGCCGGACATAGAGGGAGCGGCCGGGGCTGTTCTGCGCGTCCCCGACCTGCCAGTAATTGCCTGCCCTCCGACCGGAGGACAGGTATTCGCGGCAGACCGCCTCTGCCTCGCGGCCGAGACGATGCGCCAGTTCCGAGGCGTGACGCGAAGCCATTTATGCGGCCTCCCGTTCGCCGATGCGTTCGACCGGCCAGCGGTCGAAGAGCTTGCCGATGATTACCGGCCCCTGGGCGTCCACCGGCACGAAGAAGCGCAGCTTCCACGAGATGATCTCGTGATAGAGGCCATAGGCCGTGAGGCGCTGGCGCATCGTGTCGGTGAAGCCGGTGAGTTCGATGCGCAGCGCGCCCATGACGCGGACCCGGCGAAGCTGAAGGCCCTCGGCGAGATCGAGGATCGTCTTTCCATCCATAAGGGCGGTGAAGGCTTCCTCTGGCGTGATCGACGCGACGCCGGTCGCGGTCGCGTGGGCAACCCAGGCAGGCGAAACGCGGCGGCCGATGATCCGCTCGCCAGCATCGGTCTGGAGCCGATAGACGCGGGTGGATTCGTTCGGCAACCGCGTCCAGATAGGCAACAGGAGACCTGTCACCATATGCAGGGTGCTGTCGGAATACTCCGGCACCTCGGCAATCTCGGCATTCCAGGCAGAGGCGAAGGCGTCCCGGTCGGCTTCGACCCAATGGGTCTCGGGCATGGTCTTGATCGGGATGTTGTGTGCTTCCATCGGCCGGATCAGCCGGATACGGCGCTCGATCTCGCCATCGTCCAGCATGACGCTGGTGGTCGGAACCTGCACGGCGGCGCGGCCCGACCGCTCGTTGACCAACAGGACCGCGCGCGGATCGTCCAGGTTGCCTATGGCCTCCGCCAGCGTGACCGGATGGTTGCGCTTGCGCTCGGTGATGGTCAGCAGGCGGGTCTGGGCGCCGGTGCGCGGGTGCGTATAGATCGTCTGGCGGTCGGTGACGACAAAGCTCTCCGCTCGCAGCGTCTCCAGCCCGGCGTCATAGGTGCCCGACGCAATGGCGCCCTCGATGCGCGCCGTCAGAAGTTGCTCGAAGGCGGTGAACAGCACGCCCTGAAGCTCAATCGTCAAGGCCAGCAGCCGGTTCAGGAAGGTCGTGATGGCTGGGAGGTCATCCTTGATGCCGTTGGAGTCCATCAGTTTCAAGCCGGTGGCGCTCTCAAAGCGGTCGAGCGAGCATCCCTCGACCTTGCCGCGGACCAGCAGCAGGTAGAGCTGGCGCAGCGCGTCGCGGGCATAATGCGATTCCAGATTGTCCTCGGGCCGAAACAGGCCCTGACCGCCGGTCTGGCGCTGGCCGCGCGTGATCGCGCCCAGGGTGTCGAGACGGCGGGCGATGGTCGAGAGGAAGCGCTTTTCGGCTTTGACGTTCGTGGTGATCGGCCGGAACAGGGGTGCTTGCTTCTGGTTGGTCCGGTGCGTTCGGCCAAGCCCCTGGATCGCAGTATCGGCCTTCCATCCGGCTTCGAGCAGGTAATGGACGCGCAGCCGCGTGTTCCGTGCCGACAGTTCGGCATGATAGCTGCGGCCGGTGCCGCCGGCGTCGGAGAACACCAGAACCTGCTTGCCGTCGTCCATGAACGCTTGGGCTTCGGCCAGGTTGGCCGAAGCTGCGCGGTTCTCGACGACAAGGCGATCAACAGTGACGCCCTTGCCAGCCTTGCGGATGATGCGCCGCGACCGGCCCGTCACTTCAGCCACGGTATCGGTGCCGAAATGCTGGATGAGCTGGTCCAGCGCACCGGGGACCGGCGGCAGGCTGGCGAGCTTTGCGATCAGCTCGTCGCGGCGGGCGACCGCTTCGCGGCTTTCGACGGGCTGGCCGTCGCGCATGACGGGCCGCGACGACATATTGCCCTCCGAGTCGGTGAACGGCTCGTAGAGCTGCACCGGGAAGGAATGGGCAAGGTAGTCCAGGACATATTCCCTCGGGGTGATGTCCACGCGGACGTCGTTCCATTCCTCGGTCGGCAGCTCGGCCAGCCGGCGTTCCATAAGCGCCTCGCCGGTCGAGACGATCTGGATCACGGCCGAATGGCCCGCCTCCAGATCGGATGCGATGGAGCGGAGCAGCGTCGGGGTTTTCATGCTGGTCAGGAGGTGGCCAAAAAACCGCTGCTTGGCCGACTCGAAGGCCGAGCGCGCGGCGGATTTCGCCTGCCGATTCAGGGTGCCGGTGCTGCCAGTGATATTGGCCGCTTCCATCGCCGCATCCAGATTGTTGTGAATGATGGCGAAGGCCCCGGCATAGGCATCGTAGATGCGGGTCTGTTCCGGGGTCAGTTCATGCTCGACCAGCTCGTATTCGACGCCGGCGAAGGACAGCGACCGGGCGGTGTAGAGGCCGAGGGCGCGCATGTCGCGGGCCAGAACCTCCATCGCCGCGACGCCGCCGCCCTCGATCGCCTCGACGAATTCGGCCCGCGTGGCGAACGGGAAATCTTCGCCGCCCCAAAGGCCAAGCCGCTGGGCATAGGCGAGGTTGTGGACCGTAGTGGCGCCGGTCGCGGAGACATAGACGATGCGGGCATCCGGCAGGGCGTGCTGGAGGCGAAGCCCGGCTCGGCCCTGCTGACTGGCGGCGACATCGCCCCGTTCTCCCTTGCCGCCTGCGGCGTTCTGCATCGAATGCGCCTCGTCGAAGATGATCACTCCATCGAAATCCTCGCCCAACCATTCGACGATCTGCTTGACGCGGGAAACCCTATCGCCGCGGTCGTCGGAGCGTAGCGTGGCATAGGTCGTGAAAAGGATGCCTTCGGGCAGCGTCACGGGCTTGCCCTGCGGGAAGCGCGACAGCGGCGTAACCAGGAGGCGCTCCATGCCGAGCGCAGACCAGTCGCGTTGTGCGTCTTCCAGCAATTTGTCGGATTTGGAGATCCAGACGGCCTTCCGGCGGCCCTGCATCCAGTTGTCGAGGATGATGGCAGCGGATTCCCGACCCTTGCCGACGCCGGTGCCGTCACCGACGAAGAAGCCTTGCCGGAAGCGGACGGCGTTCTTGGCGTCCTCGGCCGCCGCGCTGACCACATCGCAGGTCTCGTCGACGGTCCAGGCCCCGGCGAGATGGTCGGCATGGGCCTGACCGGCATAGATGACGGTCTCAAGTTGCGCGTCGGACAGAAGACCGAGAATGGTCTTCGGCAGATGCGGCCGGTAGTTGGGCTTCGGCGGGGCGACGCTCGCCATCGCCGCCGACTGGACGAGCTGGGTTGGATGAGGCTGGGCGCCGGGAATACGGATGACCTGAAGCGCGTATTCCTCATAGATGGCGTCGGTGATGTGGCCGCCCTCGGCCGGCTGCCAATCGATGATCTCATAGTCGAGCGGTGCGGCTTCCGGTTCGGTCTGCGGCGCCGGGCGGGCGGCTTTCGCGGTGGCGGCGATATAGCCGCGCACGGTGCGAGGCGCAGGCGCTGCGGCAACCGGAACAACGACTGAAGGATCGACAGGCTGCCGCGCGGGCAGGCTCGCGCCGATCCAGGCCATCAGGGTGGCGGCATCCGGTGCGGCGCCGGGAGAGGATGGGAAGACTGCCGGATCGTCGGCGGGCAGCTTGTCGATGACGGTGATCCGGGTATCGATCGTCGTGCCATGCTTGGCATAGACAGAACCATCGACTGCAGCAGAGAAGACCACGCGACCGCGCTCCTGCAGCCGGACGAAGGCCGGGGTCCAGGCAGGATTATCGGGGGCGAAGCTCGAGCCGGTGATCGTCACCAGCCGCCCGCCGGGCGCAAGGCGCGCAAGCGCCGAAGCGACGTGGCGGAAGGCGGCATCGGCGACGCGGCCCTGGACATTCGCCAGCGCCGAGAACGGCGGGTTCATCAGCACCACGGACGGGACCAGGGCAGGATCGAGGTGATCGTCGATCTGCGCCGCGTCGAAACGCGTGACGGACAAGGCGGGAAAGAGGGAGGAAAGTAGACCGGCGCGCATCTCGGCCAGCTCGTTGAGGACGAGGGCGCCGCCGGCGATCTCGGCCAGGATGGCGAGCAGTCCGGTCCCGGCCGAGGGTTCCAGAACCCGGTCGGCGGGCGTGATGGCGGCGGCGGTCGCCGCTGCCAGCCCCAGTGGGATCGGGGTGGAGAATTGCTGTAAGGTCTGCGCCTCCTCCGAGCGGCGTGTATGGGTCGGCAGCAGCCCGGCGATCCGCGTCAGCAGCGGCAGGCTATCGGCTGGCGAACCGGCTTTACGGAAAAGCGCCTTTCCGTACTTGCGCAGGAACAGGACGATCGCGGCCTCGCAGGCGTCATAGGCGGTTTTCCAGTCCCAGGCGCCAGCGGTATCGGACGCGCCGAAGGCGGTTTCCATCGCGCTGCGAAGCGTGGCGGCGTCGATGCGCTGGCCGCGCTCGAGGTGGGGCAGAAGAAGAGCTGCCGCCGAAAAGACGGACGTGGCAGCATGGCTGTCGGGGACAAGCGGAAGCGGCCCGGCGACCGATGCCGCCGCAGATGCGGAAATCATGTTCATGGAGGAGACCTCGGGAGAGCAGGACAGGATCGAGCCGCGCAGCGCTCTCTCTCGACCGCACAGGCTCAAACCCGTCCCGGCCTCCTCTGACTCTCGAAAGGTGGGCCGTGGCTGGCATGCAAAAAGCGCCCTGCCGAATGGCAGGACGCTTGCCGGGTTCAGCCGAAGCGACGGCCCGTTGCCGTGAACGTGTATTCGTTGGCCGCGATGACCTCATCGACGGCCTCGTCCGTGGTGAGATATTCGTGTTCACGTTCGAGCTGCCGATAGAGCCAACGGGCCAGGTCGCGCAGCGCCTCGGCCACGGCGTCTTCCGCATCGGCCGTCATATCCTGATAGGTTGGACTGTCGCGCTCGACCGAGATCGTCATGCAGTATTCGTGGTAGTAGTGACCGCGATGGCTCGCCTCGGCGCGAAGCTGGTAGAAATTACGCCGCTGGACCGCCTGAAGTGCATCGGCGATGCGGTGCAGTTCGGCGTCTTGCGGCGCGTGTTCCCTGATCCGGCGCGGGGCGTTTTTCCGGTAGGAATAGAAGGTCTCGAAGCAGGCGCCGTCGCCCTGGCTCCAGAACCCCCGAAACCAGATGCAGGGCTTCTGCCGGGAGCCGACGCCGTTGAGCCGCATGCTGCGGGTTTTCAGCCGAAGGCCGAGGATTTCCGCGATCTGTTGGAAATCCTCGTAAACGGCATCATACCAGTCGTAGTCGAAGCCGCCTTCGCGATACCAATCGCGGGCCTTCTCCTTGGCGGCCTCAGCAAGCTCGTCGAGCTGGTAGACCGTGGTTTCGATGACCTTACTCATCTGAGCCGCCTCCATCGAGAACCTGGGCGAGCCAGCCATCCGTGTAGGTCCATGCCACCGTCTCGCCGGTGGCGAGGTCGAGGACATGAGCGCCGCCGCCGAAACCGTCGAGGCGCGGCCGCGAGCAGGTGTTGGCGTATTGGAAGCCCCAGAGACCACTGAGGCGGAACTCGGTCGCGCAGATCTTCACGAACTGAAGCAGACGCTCGGGATCGCCTGTCTGGTCATCGCGCATCCAGAGCCGGGCACCCCCGTGCTCCGGCTGGATCGACAGGAGAAACCCCTCAGACGGCGGTTCGTCGGAAGCGCCTTCCTCGGAAAGCTTGTTGTAGAGGTCGAGCGCTCGGGCGGCATTATCGGGCGTGCCGACGTCAAGCAGGCACGAGAAATGGGTAAAGTAGTCGGCCATGTCAGGCTCCTGAAACGAGAAAGCCCGGCGCGATGGCCGGGCGAGGTTCAAGGGATGGACGCGGTGCGGAAGCGTCAGAGGCGGAACTGCGCCACAAGCCGCTGGGCATCGGCATGGTGGCGCAGCATGTCGCGATAGAACCGCTTTCGTGCGCCCCGCAGTGCGGGATCGCGCCGGGCCGATAAAGCCAGCTTGCAGCGCGCGGCGCGGATTACGGCGCGCTCGCTGTCCCAGACCAGGATGTCGAGGCGCAGGTAGGTCGCATACATCGCCACCACCTAGACGTTGATGCGTTCGCACAGAGCGTCGATACGAGTCGGATCGAGGCCGGTATGCGCGCCGTCATTGGTGACGATGTTTTCGAGCGCAGGTTCGAGATCGTCGCGCCCAAGGGCGAGCTGGAGGAGGCGCAGCCCCGCCAGCAAGGCGTCGCGCTCCTGGGCGGTGACGCCGATGGTCAGGAAGGCCTCTACGGCTTCACCGTCTTCGAGGAGGCGAACGCCGCTATGCTCGTCGATCTCGTAATCGTCGAACTCCTGCACATAGCCGGTGGGGAGCCATGCGCCTTCGTAATGAACGCTCCGGACGAGACTTCGCGCCTCTTCGGGCGTGTCGGCCTCTAGGACGGTTTCGTAATAGACGAAGGCGTCGTGGCCTTTGCTGACTACGAATTTCGGCATGGGAAAACTCCATAGGTGAGAACCCGGCGAAGCGAAGCGCCGGGTCGGATGGGTGGAAATCGGGGGATGGGATCAGGCGGCCTGTGGCAGCCGGAGCAGATCGGCGGCGGCCTCGCGCCAGAAGGGGTCGACCAGGCGTGCTTCGAGCAGGCCGGCCTGGTGGCGATGATTGCGGGCCGCACGCTGCTCGCCCCGGCCGGAGGCGGCGAAAGCCAGTCCGCGCAGGCGGCTGGCTTCGGTCACGATCCGGCGGGCCTCGCCGTCGCTGGCGACGGGCTGTTGCCAGAGAATGATCCCGGCGCGGATTTCGCCGGCCAGAACCAGATTCTGATCGTTGTCCTGGATGACGGCGAAGCGTGGATGAAAGCGCAGCGTCTTATCTTGTCCCACGCCAATGCCGCCGCGCCTGACCGAAACGGCCGCGAAGCTGGTGGCGTTCTCCAGCGACGGGCGGTCGCCGAGAAAGACGCTGCGGTCGAAGCTGTCGGCCTCGTCGGTGCCGACATAGCGGGCCGTGCCGATGCAGGTGATGCGCAGCGGCAGCTTCGCGGCAAGGCGCAGCCGGGGCAGGATCTGATGCGCGAGGATGTCGCCGATCGGGGTGAAGGTGGTTTGAGGTGCAAGGGCCATCGCAGGATGCTCCAGGACGGGCGCCGGGAGCTCTCTCTCCGGCAACCAACCCGTCACGGAAAACCCGTCCGCACTCTCACTCTCCCTTGCCGGGGCATGAGCCGGTGCCGCTGCCGGCGATGAGCGGTAGCGCAGCGCTGAAGGCCCGGACGCGATCTTGCGCTCCGAGCCGTCGGGGTGAGGCGCTGTCGCGCCTCAGCCGAAGGGATCAAGTTCCAGCCTGACCATTTCTTCGTCGCCATCGAATTCGTTGGCGGGCATGGCGCCGTGAGTGCCGTCCCCGGCCTGGAAGACGATGATCGAAACCATCAGCGTGGTGGCTAGGCTTGCGGCAAAAGCGGTGGCATCTGCATAGGACATGGTTCCGGCTCCTGTCTTGGGAGGCGGGGGACCATCCCCCGCGCGACAGGCGCCCGAAGTGTCTGACCGGCTCTGCAATCACCCTCGGGCGTTCGGACCTTTTCCGAATCCCCGAGGGCGGCACGCGCGCGTAAGCCGACCCCTTGCGGGTTGATTGATAAGGAGACGGATCGGACCAAGGTTTGCGAATGGAAGCGGGATGGTGTCCGGCATCAGACAGCAGCCGGATCATCAATCTAAAGGGATGCCATCGCCTCGCACTTCCCGCCTAATGGTAAAGCGAAGATGTTTGAGGGTCTGAGCTGTCCGGGCACGAGCTTGGCCCGCTATGGCGTTGCATGGCGCCGAGGTCCACCGGTCGAATTGATGAGAATACTATGAGCGGCCGGTTGCGTCAGGATGGAATTCATACGCGCTCGAAGCTTTGATGCGGCCTCTTGTTGAGGTGAAGCCATGAGCAGAAATGCACTTTTGCGGGCAACGATGAAGACGAACGAGAGCAGCCGATCATCCTGGCGTATGGCGATGACGGCTATCGGAGCGGCCTTCGGGATTTGGACGAAGCCCGACACACCGAACCAACAAGGCGATCGACGCTCATGATGAGTGGCTATTTGATGGGTAAGTCCGCCAATATCGGTGGCGAGCGACGGCGTTATACGGTCATTGAGAAGCCCGATGGGTGGTGCGTAAGCCTGAACGGGATGACAACAGGGGCGTTTCCGAACCGGGCCGCGGCTGCAACGGTGGCGAGGAGCCTCCAGCACCAAGCCGATAACCTCAATCACATCTATGAGCGGAAATCCCACTGAGAGGGGAACCGGCTACCGCCATTTGACGGCCGGCTGGTAGATAAATGTCGGAGGTGGGAGTTCCCCGAAAATGAAAAAAGGCCCGACGACGGATCGCCGGGCCTTGAAGCTGAAAATGAAGACGGCGGGGCGGCTTCGACCGCCCGCCGGGGTTTGGCGTCATTCCGCGGCGATCATCGCTGGCGCCTCGGCTTCCGGGTCTTCGGCGGTTTCCTCGTCCTCGTCCTCACCGGCAAGGAAGGCTGGGAGCGCCGTCTCGGCCTCGCCTTCCGAGGTATCGGACGTGGTCCGCTCGTCATGGTCGATCAGGCGCAGCGGCTCCGGTAGCCAGCCACTGTCGGCCAGCAAGCGTTCGGCCTCCTTGGCCATGTCGCCCTTCTTCAAGTGGTCGATGAGCTGGGCCGCGCGTTCGCCCGCGCCTTCGCGGACGGCCGCAAGAATGCGGGGCTTGGTCACGCGGCCGAGATAGTTCTCGACCGTGGGTCGGAAGCCGACGTCCACCATGTCGAGGCCGGTGGCGCGGGCCAGTCGATCGGCCTCTGCCATACGCCGGTCGAGGCCCGACTGCGACACGCCGCTGCCGCTGTAGGGATTGGGCCGTTCATAGAGGGCGTTGATCCCATAGCTGACGCAATGCGCGAGCAGCGCCATGCGGCTGGCGTCGTCGAGCACGGCGAGCCAGTCCCACAGCGCATCCTCATCGGCTGGTAGGTCAGCCTTCCAGTCCTCATGCCGCTGGATGACGGACTTGGCATAGGCCGTCTCGGCGAGATCCTTGCCCTGTTCGCGGAAGAAGACGTGATTGACGGACGCCTGCAGGCTGGCGCCGGAGGTGGCCGTCCGCTGGAAGGTGTCGCGCACGAGCTTGTGCAGCAAGGCGGTAAACGCGACCTGGGGATTGGCGCCCACGGCATCGCGGAGCGCCAGGGTGCGGTGCGCAGTCAGCTCGGTAACGAGCCGTTCGGGCAGCGGCTTGATGACGTCTTCCTCGTCGTCATCCTCCGGTTCGGCCGACTGGCCGCCGATGGTGATGACGGCGCGCTGAACGGTGCCGGATGCCGCGACTTCGGTACCGGTGGCTTCGGCCTCGCCGTCGGGGTCCTCGACGCCGACCGGCGTCTCGTCCTCCGGGCGCACATAGCCGCGATCGACGACGGGCTCGCCATTGCGGTCGACGCTGATGAAGACGCCGCCACGCGCGATGTCGGCCGGATCGTAGATGACCGGGCGCTTCTCGAAGGCTTCGAGCGCCGTCTCGATCTCGCCGAGACGCTGGTCGATCTCGTCCGGCAGCTCATCGGCTTCCGAGTATTCAGCCTCGATCTGTTCGTATTCCTCACGCAGGGCTTCTCGGGCCGCGCGCTCGTCATCGTTCAGATCGACGAGGGTGAAGTCGAGCGCCCGCAGCCCCTGATCGTAGCCATAGGGCAGATCGGTATCGACGGTGATCCACTTCCAGCCCTCGGCGGCGATTTCCTCGGCGAGGGTCTTGAGCTTCTCCGCGACCAGGCGGTCGAGAAGCGCGGGGTCCTGAAGCCAGCCGCCTCCATCGGTCTGGAAGAGATCGCGCAGCACGCTGCCGCCCGCCTGCTCATAGGTTTCGATGCCGATGAACAGGGCGCGCTTGTCGGTGGCCGGCACCGTGGTTTCAGTGAGCAACTGGCGGATATACCAGGGCTGGCGATTGTGGGAGGTCTGGACCGTCTCCCAGACCTGCTCCTGGCGGGCATGGTCGGGATTGACGGTGAAGGCCATCAGCTCTTCGAGCTTCATGCCGTCCTCGGCATAGATGTCGAGGAGCGTGGGCGAGACAGAGGCCAGACGCAGGCGCTGCTTCACCACCTGCGCGGTCGTGAAGAAGGCCGCAGCGATCTCCTCCTCGCTCATGCCCTTGCGGCGCATGTCATAGAAGGCCCGGAACTGATCGAGAGGATGCAGCGGCACGCGCTGGGTGTTTTCGGCGAGGCTGTCGTCCTCGGCGAGAATCGACGTGGAGGGATCACGCACGACGCAGGGCACAGGCGCGGTCCTGGCGAGTCGCTTCTGCTTCACGAGGATGGCGAGCGCCTGATAGCGGCGACCGCCGGCGGGAACTTCATACATGTCGGTCTCATCGCCCCTGGCGTCGAGGACCGGGCGGACATTGAGGCTCTGGAGGAGCGTGCCTCGGCGGGCGATGTCCTCGGCCAGTTCCTCGACCGAGACGCCGGCCTTGACGCGTCGGACATTCGATTGGCTGAGCACGAGCTTGTTGAAGGGGATGTCGCGGGAAGGCGACAGGATGATTTTCTGGGCGGCAGTAGCCATCGTGGTAGTCTCCGCGACGGGCGCCGAGAGCCTCTCTCTCGACCCGAACCCGTCACGAAAATCCCCACCTCCCTCTCACTCTGCTGGTCGGACCCTGTCGTCTGGCCAGGGGCGAGAATGGAACGGCGATGTTCAGGACTGTCTTCCTGTGCCATAGGGATTGCATCGCCTGCGGCTTGAACACCGCATCGATCGCATCAAGCGTTTGAACACTGGGTCACCGACTATGTCGGGCGGCCCACGGAATAGAATACCCATCGGCGTCGGGCTTGCCCGGCGTGGGAAATACGTGGGGCGCGGTTCCCAGTGTTCACGCGTGTTCAACCGTCCCGGCGCCAGTCGGGGCGGCGGGGAATTGTCTATGGACGCTATGATTTCTGGCTGGAGAAATCCGCCCTGGGCGGACTTGGCGCGTGTTCTGCGCCGATGGCTGGGGGCGTCGCCAGCCCGCCATGTCCGCTTTTCCGAGGCGGACCGGGCCGTCATTACCGCACAAGGCAAGGCACTGATGCTGTTGGCGACAATGCTTCACGCACGGGGCGTGATGGATATGGAGGAGTTCGCCGGCACGCTCGCCGTGTTCAGCGTGGTTGTCACTGAGGACAACGCGGCCGAAGGCGATATTCTCGCTGTCTGGGCAGGGTTGATGAAGGACGGCCGGTAGGCTGAGCGTCGTGGCGCAAGGCTGCAAGCTGACGAACCGGAAACGCGGAAAACCGCAGAACCGGACACCTGGAAAGCCGGAGAAGCGGCTTTGCGCATCTGCGGATTTCAGGAAATCAGACGCCGCACATGCCCTCGCACTCGTTCGGCCAGAGATCGAGCTGGCCGTGGTCGGCGGTCGTCGATAGATCGGCTTGGTCCAGCGGCACGGCGGAGCGGTGCAGATAGACTTCGGCGCGGATGCCGCGGAAACCGGTGCGGATGGCGGCATCGACCGACACGGCGTCCGTCCAGGCTTCGGGATCATGATCGCGCATCTGTCGCCAGTGATTGTCGGAATGAAACGGACACCCGATGCAGGCACTTTTGGGCGGCAGCGGATAATCATGCCGTTCCAGCCAGCGCAGGCAATCCTGGCGAGTAAGGCCCCGCTCGATCAGGGGCCAGCGGTTGACCTGCCAGCTCTCGAAAGAGGGCTTCATGCGAAGCGCCTCGTCGAGCGAAATCCCGATCCATTGCTCGGCGACCGGCGACGTGGGCGAGCGCCGCCCGGCGATGCCAAGCAGCTCGCGCACTTTCCGCCTGATCGGCACGATCTTGTAGTCTCCGGTGCATTGGCGGCGGATCATGCCGATGCTGGCCCGCTCGGTAGCCACGATGCGGGAGCCGACAACGACGAGATCGCCGTTTTCATCCTCGTCATAGACGGGAAGCTCGCTCCCGGCCGGGGTCACGGTGCGGGTGAAGGCTGGAATGGAGGCCCAGCGCTCGCCCTGTGCGCCGGCGATGAGGTCGGCGCGCAGATCCCCGCCCGAGACGATATGGACGGGAAACGGCAGGACATTGGGCGATCGCAGCCAGGCGAGATGGTCATAGACGGCCTGCGGCTCCCACCCGGTATCGGCGAAGATGGCGCAATCGGGCATGGGGCCGACTTCGCCATGCGCCGCCATCAGCGCCAGCGTGGTGGACTGGACGCCGGCGCCCAGGCTGAGGACGCGCAGGCGGATGTCGACCGACTGCGCGGGGTCGGGGACGAAACCCGGAAAGGCGAGCGCGTTCATCACGCCGCCTCCCGCTCGTCGTCGTTCTGGTCGATGCTGCCGGCATCCGGCAGGAAGCTGAGAAGCCAGTCGGCCGCCTTGCTGGCTTGGGAGGCGGCTCGGACGATGGCGCGATTGTCCTCGCGCAGGACGTCGAGCCAGGAGCCGATATAGTCGGCATGGCGGACGGTCGGAGCGATGCCGAGCGAGGCGCAGCAGAAGGCCGCGTTGATCTCAGCGATCAGCTCCTCGAAGGCGTATTTCTTGGTGCCGAAGGAGCCGGAGAAATCACGGCCGAGGCGCAAGGGATGGCCCGTCGCGTGTCCGAGCTCATGCAGCGCCGTACGGTGCCAGTTGATCGGCTCGAAATACGCCTGCGGCGGCGGAACGACGACATAGTCATGCGCCGGGACATAGAAGGCGCGGTCTCCGCCTATGCGGAAGTCGATGCCGGTCGCCCGGATCAGGGCCTCGACGCGCGGCTCGATCAGGCCCGGTTCGGGCGGCGGTGCGACGACGGCGATTTCTTCAGGCAGGCCGTCGCATTGAGCGGCGTTGAAGACCGTGAAGCGCTTCAGGAACGGAATCGCCTGAGCGTCCTCGCCGGCCTCGCGGGCGCGGCGCTTTTCGTCCTCGGGGGTGAAACGATCGGCATAGACGACGGTGGTGCCGCGCTCGCCCTTCCTGACATTGCCGCCGAGGGAAAGCGCCTGGCGGAAGGTGAGCCAGCTCTGGCCGGGGAAACCATGCTCGATGACGGCGCCCCAAAGGATGAGGACGTTTATCCCCGAATAGCGCCGGCCTGTGGCGGCGTTCTGCGGCATGGCGAGCGGCGCCTTGACCGCGGCCGAGCCCCAGGGCTGAACCCAAGGGAAGCGGCCGGCCTCCAGTTCGCCGATGATCTTGTTTGTGATATCGTCGTAAAGGCTCGCCCGATCCGAGCCGGGGCGCGCGCTGCGATCCTGTCTGGACATCGCGGTTCTCCGCGACGGGCGCCGGAGACCTCTTCTCCAGCCCTCAACCCGTCACGGCAAACCCGGTCCGCACTCTCACTCTAAAGCGGGCGTTGCGGGGTCTCCCCGCAGAAGGGGGTGCGCCGGCAACGAAGTGCCGGCCAGGGGGAAGGCTTTCCCCCGCCAAAAATGCAGACAGTCGTGGAAACGATGGTTGCGAGCCCTGCCGGGCAAACCGATCAACCTTCCTGATGCCGTGAGGCTGTTGGAGGCGACCGCGCCGCCATACTGCCGTCAGCCGTCGTACTGCGCGAAATTGAGATCATAGAGGAGGCTGTCGATGGTGATGCCCGTCTTTTCGCAGAACTCCAGCATCTCTATCCAGGGATTGCCGCAGGGATCGCGGTCCCACAGCCGCACGATATATTGCTGGTAGCCATGCCCTTCGGTGATATCGCCAAGCAGGTGATGCTCCAGCAAAGTCATATGCTGACGCAGCCTGGTTTTTCCAAGGTTGAACGCGCCGACCACGTCTTCGGCCGGCAGGTCATCGACGTCCCGACGTCTCATGCGTTCGGCCAGCTTGATGGCGAATGCCCGCTCTTCGAGGGGAAGCTCCTTCAGCCTGTCGATGAAGGTGGTCAGCCCGGCGACTTCCTCGTCGAGATTCATCGAGTCGGTGACATCGAAGACCTCTCCGAACCGCTTCAGCGTTTCCGGATAGGTGGGCAGCCTGGCCTGGGTCGTGTCCGTGATCTGCGCGATGAGCTGTAGCTCCGCCCGTTTGAAACGATCTTCGTGATCGGCCTTGTATTTGCGCAGCACCTCGACCGTGTAGGTCGTCACATTGGGCTGATGGTCGATGATGTCATGGTGCTTGCCGCAAACCAGAAGCAGGTTTTCAAATGCGCGGCGGTCTTCGTTGCTCATGTCAACGTCAAAGCGCGGCCCGCCTTTCTCGGCGGCGCAGATATGGGCGACCTTGCCCAGCATGGCGCCGCTTGCGTCGACAAGCTGCTCCTGACAATCGGGGACGGCACACTGGTTTCCGCTATAGGCGAAGAGCTTCTTTACGGTGGAGGGCGTCGGATCAATTCTTTCGACCGTTTTCTTGGCCATGTTCGCGGAAACATCCCTCTGAAATGAACAACACTTATATTCTATGGCGATGCTGTTGCCTGCCCGCCTGGTGAGCGCAAGGGGCACTGAGGAACAGCCTCGCATCGTAAATCCGCAGAACCGGGTTTCAGCAAACGCGGAAAGCAGCCCTACAGGTCGCTGACGTGGTTCTCGATCTGCGCCGCGAGCTTGACCAACCTCTGGTCGCGCAGGATGCCGACGAAATCGGCGGCCGAGACGCGCGTCCGGCTGAGATTGCTGCGCGCATTCGCCAGCGAGGCGAGCAGCATATCCGGGGCCTGTTCGTAGAGACCGACGAGAAAGGCGTCCGGCGATTGCCGCGCCAGACCATGCTTCCTCAACTCGGCGACGGGGAAGTCACGCAGGTTCCAGGTGACGATCATCGACGCGCCAGCCTCGATCGCCGCCGCCGCGACGTGGCGGTCATCGGGATCGGGCAGGCTCACGGTGTGGATATGCCGTTCGTAGCCGGTGACGGTCGCCTCCGGCACGGCGACCTTCATGAGCTGCTTCGTCGCTTGCAGGTGCTCGGGCGGAAGACCCGGCGTATTGGCCAGTAGGTTGCGTATCCACTCGTCATGGATCGCCTCCGTCCAGTGCGCATCGACAAGACCGTCGACCGCCGCCTGCACGACGACATTCCTCAGATGGAAGGGGTAGAGGATGCAGGCATCGTAGATGGCGACGGCGGACTTAAACGCCATAGCGAAGATGGAGATCCTCGGCGTCAGCGGCGAGGTCCTGCATGGCCTTGCGCCGCACGTCGAGCTTGGCCTTCAGCGTCAGCACGTCCTTGAGCGAGGCGCGGCGGTGTTTGCCGATATAACGGAAGGGCAGATCGCCCCGGTCCATGCGCAGCACGACGAGCGGACGCGAGATGCCGAGGATTTCGGACGCCTCGGTGGGGCTCAGCTCCTGATCCTCGGAAAGAACCGCCACGCGCTCGCCGCTGAGCAGGTGCGTGATCAGGGCCTCGACGGCGCTCGCCGCCGCGGGCGGCAGGGTCAGGGTCTCATCGTGACCGTCGCGGCGCCGGACGCGCAGCTCGACGCGGTCGCCCTCCGCCAGCTTGGGCAGAGGCGAGACCTTCTTGCGGTCGCGGTCCGAGAGACCGGCGAATTTGACGACTTGGCTGGCCATGATGGGTTCTCCTGACCAGCCAATATAGTCGTTGCGGGCTCCAACTGCAATAACTGAAACCCCCTGATGGTGTCGGTTACGCCGCAAGAGGCAGCTCCTCCTGCTCGTTGACGGCCGCCGATTGGAGGAAACGCGCCAGCGCCGCCTTCCGGGAATCCCGGTCGAGGGCATAGGCGGTCTGCTTAAAGGCGACGCCGTCGAGAAGGCCCTTGATGTAGCCGGAGATGGTGTCTGCGGCCATGATGAGCGCAGTGTCGAGGCTATGGATGTATTTGCTCGTCACTGACCCCTTGGAGTGGCCGACCAGCGCCGCGATTGTGACCTCAGTGAAGCCGAGATCGTTGCCGATGCTGGCGAAGCTGTGGCGCAGGACGTGCGGCGTGACATCGGCTAGCGGCGTGTCCTTGAATATCTGCTCCCAGTGGTTCGGGAAGCTGCCGAAGGCGTTGTCCTCGCCCTGGCCGGGGAAGACATAGGTGCCGGTCAGGTCCTTGCAGCGTTCCTCGAGATATTCGACGACGGGAAGCCCGATGGGGCGGACGGAAGCGCCTTCCTTGCTGTCGACGAGGCGCAGGCAACTGCCCGCCGCGTCCACCTCGGTCCGCATGAGCCGGATCATCTCGGTGCGGCGGCAGCCTGTCATGGCGATCTGGCGGATGATGTCGACGGTCATCGCGTATTTCTCGGTCTCGGCCGCGTTTCGCAGAATGTCGCCCAGGATGTGATACTCCGCCTCCGTCAGACGGCGGTTGCGCACATTGTCCTTCGGCTTCTTCAAGCCGTGGGCGGGATTGCGGTCGATGATGCCGGCCTCGACGGCATAGGTGAGGATGCCGCCGAGCAGGCCGACAGTGCGGGTCGCCGTGCCCGCGCCGCCGCGCACGATGGCCTTGCCGCGCAGCTTCTTCGTCTTGACAGAGACTCGCGTCTTGCCGGCCATGATGTCCTTGAGGACTTTGTTGATGTCGGCCTTGACGAGATCCTTCACCCGCCGCGTGCCGATCAGCGGGATGATGTGCCGCTCAATGCGGCCGGCGTCGGTGACGATGGTCGACGGCTTCTTGGGGCGACCGCCCTTGCCGAGGATCAGTCCCGCATTCAGGTCGGCGACATAGAGGGCGCATAGCTCCTTGACGGTGATGGCCTGATGGTCGAGCTGGCGTTCCTCGGACGGGTTCTCGCCCTTGGCGACGCGACCAAGCTGAACCTTAGCCTCCTGCCGGGCGGTCTCTGCCGTCCAGATACCATGCAGGCCGATGGTGAAGCGTCGCGTCCGGCCGGCCGCGCGATACTGGATGAGGTAGCTACGCTTGCCCGAGGCGAAAACGCGAAGGCCGAAGCCGGGCAGCTCGTCGTCCCAGATGAAGTAGTCCTTTTCACGGACGTCGGCGGCGTCCACTATGCGCTTGGTCAGTTTTGCCATGTGGCTTCTCCTCTGCTGGAGAGGGGCTGTTTCCGCGGAAGCACCACGGAAGCAGCCGGATGAAGATCGGAGCGAAATTTTGGATAGACATTTCGGCGTAGAAAACCCATAGTCCAGTGGTTTCAATGGGTTATCGTAGCCTAGCGTGCTCTATCGTGCATTTCGGATAGGCAGCCTAAATTGCTCCGAAGGCAGAGGTCACAGGTTCGAATCCTGTCGGGTGCGCCAATAACTTCCTGAGATCGTTACTGTTTCGGATTAGGCTTGGCCTTGGCCCCGGCTTCGTTTCGTGGGCCAGCCCATGAAGCCTTCTTTTCCATGGCCCGAACGGCGCTGCCTTGGTGGTCGGGGTGGTGGTGACCATGGACCGATTCGAGTGTCTGCAGGCTGACCCCGAAATACCCCGCGACATCCCACTTGTCGGCTCCAGCCTGCATAGCCCATGTGATGGCGCAGGGTGTGGAGTGTCACGTCCGAGAGATCGAGTGTCACGCCTTTCTTGGCTGCAATCTCGGCCAGTCTGATGAAGTCACGCGCCGGACGGTCAACCACGGTTTGCAGTCGCGGCGGAGGGCGGCCCCTTGTGCGAACAAGCGGGCCAGCTTCGTCTCGTCCAAGTCTGACTGCTCCGTGATATGGCTCACTCTTTGAGAACAGGTTACCACAGCGGATTGTCTGAACTTTATTCGTGTGTCCGAACTTTATTTTACGCCGACAAGAAATACCGCGAAAGGGCCGCCTACTCCACCGTCACGGATTTCGCCAGGTTACGGGGCTGATCGACGTCGGTGCCCTTCGCGACGGCGGTGTGGTAGGCGATGAGTTGCGCCGGTACTGCGTAGAGGATCGGGGCGAAGGGCGCAGGCACTTCGGGCATGTGTATCGTAGCGGCGACGCCGGGCCCTGCTTCGTGAATGCCCTGATGGTCGGAGATGAGCAACACCTTGCCCTTGCGCGCCATCACTTCCTGCATGTTGGAGACGGTCTTGTCGAAAAGCGCGTCTCGCGGGGCCATCACGATCACCGGCATGGTTTCGTCGATCAGGGCGATGGGCCCATGCTTCAACTCGCCTGCTGCATAACCTTCGGCATGTATGTAGCTGATCTCCTTTAGTTTCAACGCGCCTTCGAGGGCAAGGGGGAACATGGGCCCACGCCCGATGAAGAGCGCGTCCTTGGCTTCGGAGAGCTGACGGGCGAGGCGCTCGATCTGATCGGATTGGCCGATGGCGGTGTTGAGCAGGCCGGGCAGGCTGCGGAGTGCCGCGATATGGCCGCGCAGTTCCTCAGGGGAGATGCGGCCCCGATCCACCCCCGCCCGCAGCGCGAGCAGCGCGAGGATCAGAAGCTGACAGGTGAACGCCTTGGTCGAGGCCACGCCGATCTCGACCCCGGCGAGGATCGGCAGCGCGCCATCCGCTTCCCGCGCGATGGTGGAGGTGGCGACGTTCACGATACCCACCGTCTGCGCGACCTGACCCTGCGCATGGCGGAGCGCCGCGAGGGTATCGGCGGTCTCCCCCGACTGGCTGACGAAGAACGCCAGCGATCTGGGCGACAGCACCGGCTCGCGATAACGGAACTCCGAGGCGAAGTCGGTATCCACCGGCAGGCCCGCGAGTTGCTCGAACCAGTATTTCGCCACCTGACAGGCGATATAGGCGGTGCCGCAGGCAGACATCGCCACCCGGTCCGCGCTGGCGAAATCAATCTCGATGGGCAGCACGATTTCCCCATCGGCATTGATGTAGTGGGAGAGCGCGTCGCCCAGCACCACCGGCTGTTCGGCGATCTCCTTGGCCATGAAGTGCTTGTAGCCGGCCTTTTCGATCCGCGCGGCATCCATGCGGATCGTCTCCATCTTGCGGTTCGCGCGCCGCCCCGCCGCATCATAGATGACGGCACCGGAGCGGCGGATCACGGCCCGGTCGCCTTCCTCCAGATAGGTGATCCGGTCGGTCATGGGGGCGAGGGCGATGGCGTCGGACCCCACGAACATCTCGCCGTCGCCATGCCCGATGGCGAGGGGCGAGCCCTTGCGCGCGACGATCATCAGATCCTCCTCGCCGTCGAACAGGAACCCCAGCGCAAAGGCGCCCTCCAGCCGCGCCACCGTTGCGGCGGTGGCGGCGTCGGCATCCATGCCGGTCTCCATATAACTGCGGGTGAGGGCGGCCACGATCTCCGTATCCGTGTCGGAATCGAAGCTGTACCCCCGTTCCTCCAGTTCGGCCTTCAGCGCGCGAAAGTTCTCGATGATGCCGTTATGCACGACCGCGACCCCGCCCGAGACATGCGGATGCGCGTTGCGGACGGAGGGCGCGCCATGGGTGGCCCAGCGGGTGTGACCGATGCCGGACTTGCCCGCCAGCGGCTCATGCACCAGCAGGTCCGACAGATGGACGAGCTTGCCCGTCGCCCGCCGCCGGTCAAGATGGCCGTGGTTGATCGTGGCGATACCCGCGCTGTCATAGCCGCGATATTCGAGCCGCCGCAGCGCTTCCACCAGCATGGGGGCGACTTCGTGATGGCCCAGAACGCCGACGATACCACACATGTCACTTGCCTCCCTTGGCGCGCTTTGCTGCGCGGAGCCGATCAAAGAACCGCAGGGCGAAGCCGGGCTTCACCTCCTGCTTGGCGCGGGCGACGCCGAGAGCGCCTGCCGGAACATCCGCCGTGATGACGGAGCCGGTCGCGGTCATCGCATCGTCGCCGATCCGCACGGGGGCGACCAGCATGGTGTCCGATCCGATGAACACACGCGCTCCGATCTCCGTCCGGTGCTTGTTCACGCCGTCGTAGTTGCAGGTGATGGTGCCCGCGCCGATGTTCGTCTCCTCACCCACGCTCGCATCGCCGATATAGGTGAGGTGGTTGACCTTGGCGCCCTGCGCGATGGTGGCGTTCTTGATCTCGACGAAGTTGCCGACATGGACCCCTTCCGCCAGTTCCGCACCGGGGCGGAGCCGGGCGAAAGGCCCGACCGTCGCGCCTTCCGAGACGTGGCATCCCTCCAGATGCGAAAAACCCCGGATACGCGCGCCGGATTCCACCGTGACGCCCGGCGCGAAGATCACGTTCGGCTCCACCACGGTGTCACGGCCAATGGCGGTGTCCCAGGAGAAATGCACCGTTGCGGGATCGAGCAGCGTCACGCCGTTCTCCGCCGCCTCCCCGCGGGCGCGGGCCTGAAAGGCGGCCTCCGCCGTGGCGAGCTGGGCGCGGGTGTTCACGCCCATCGTCTCCACTTCCGCACAGGTGACGGCGGTGGCGGACAGCCCCTGCGCCCGCCCGAGCGCCACGATATCGGTCAGGTAGTATTCGCCCGCCGCATTTTCGTTGCCGACCTCGGAGACGAGCCGCAACAGCGTGGCCGCATCGGCACAGAGCACCCCGCTGTTGCACAGCCCGATCCGGCGTTCGCTCTCCGTCGCATCCTTGTATTCAACGATGCGGAGCAGGGTGTCGCCCTCCATCACCAGACGGCCATAACGTCCGGGATCCGCCGCCTCGAAGCCCAGCACGACGATATCGTGCTGCTTCCGTGCGGCGAGCATCTCCTCAAGCGTCTCGGCGCGGATGAAGGGCGTATCGCCGTAGAGCACGATGGCGTTGCCGGCGAAGCCCTCCAGCATCGGCGCGGCCTGCAGCACGGCATGGGCGGTGCCGAGCTGTTCGGCCTGCTCCACGGTGCGGACATGCTCGTCAAACTCCTCCACGACGCCGGCAACCGCAGCTCCGCCATGGCCTGTCACGACCACGCTGCGCTCCGGCTCCAGCGGAGCGGCGGAGAGCAGCGCATGGACCACAAGCGGCGCGCCCCCCACTTCGTGCAGAACCTTGGGCAGGTCCGAATTCATTCGCGTTCCCTGACCTGCTGCCAGAACGATGAGTGCCGTCGCCATACGTCTGATCTTCCCTTCCTGTCGCGCCCGTTTTACCGAGAGCCTCGCCTGCCGCAAGAGCGCGGGCCATCACATGAATTTACGGGACGTTTCAAGGAGCGATGGATGCGGACGGTGATCTTCGATCTGGATGGAACGCTGGCGGACACATCCGCCGACCTGATCGCTGCCGCCAACGCCTGTTTCCAGGCGCGGGGGGAGGGGTCGCCGCTTGATCCCGTCGCGGATACCGGAACGGCTTTCGCAGGGGGGCGCGCCATGCTCCGGCTCGGCCTCTCGCGGCTGGGGCGGGAATGGAGCGAGGCGGATGTGGATGCCGATTTCCCCCTGCTGCTCAGGGCCTATGGTGAGGATATCGACCGCCACACCCGCCTCTATCCCGGTGCGGTAGAGGCGGTGGAGGCGCTCCGCCGGAGGGGGGACAGGGTGGGCATCTGCACCAACAAGCCCGAGGGGCTGGCGGAGACGCTTCTTGTCCGGCTCGGCGTGCGGGAACTGTTCCAGTCGCTGATCGGCGCCGACACGCTTGCCAGCCGCAAACCCGACCCGGAACCTTACCGGCAGTCCGTCCTCCGCGCGGGGGGGGAGGTCGGCCGCTCGCTTCTTGTAGGGGATACGGTGACGGACCGGAACACCGCGCGGGCGGCGGGCGTGCCTGTGGTGCTGGTCACGTTCGGTCCCGAAGGCCCCGGTATCGCCCGGCTGGAGCCGGATGCCCTGCTCGATGACTATGCCGCACTGCCGGAGTTGTTGGAGCGCCTTCTGCCGCTGTGATCTCTTTTTCGCGACCGCTTCGGCGATCAGGAACATCGCCGCTCGCCCGCTGTTGTTATCCTGCCAGCCAGACTGGCGAGGAGTTGGAGGAACTCACAATGGCAACCAATCAACATGGCTCGTCCGACAAGGACAAGAAGAGCGGCCAGATGAAGCAGGATATGGATCACAACAAGGGTGGTCAGCAAGGCGGCTCCAAGTCGTCCAACCCCGGGAACTTCGCCAATGATCGCGAACGCGCGTCAGAAGCGGGCCGGAAGGGCGGCGAATCCTCGCACGGGAAAAGCTGATCCAAGGGTTGCAAGAAAGGCCGGCCGGGCATATCCGGCCGGCGTTTTCATGTGCGCTGCAGCGGTATTTCAGTCGAGCGGTACGGTGGAGATCGCCATCTTGGCGGACCCCTCCACCACCTGATCGCCATGCGAGACATAGATCAGCGTGCGATGCGCCTCATCATATATCCGGCGCACCTTCAGCGATTTGAAGATGATCGACCGCCGCTCGCTGAAGACTTCCTCTCCCTTTGGTCCCTTTTCGATGTCTCCCAGCGTCACCGGCCCCACTTTGCCGCAGGAGATGGCGGAGTTCGACGGATCCTCGAACCAGTTGCCCTGACGCAGACGGTCGATCGTTGACCGGCTGAAGTAGGCGACATGGCAGGTCACGCCCTGCACCTTCGGGTCGTCGAACGCCTCCACCACCACATCATTCCCCATCCAGTCCACCCCTATGCGGCCGACCTCTTCGGCAAAGGCGGCGGTGGCCGCGAACAACATCGAAAGGGCAATAACGATACGGCGCATGGGGGTCTCCATTTCGGCCCGATCATTTGCGCGATTGACCGGGTGCGAGGCCAGCGATATTTATTGAACACACGTTCAATTCCGGGGAGGGAATCGGGATGTTCATGGCGTCGATGCGCTTCGATCTGGGCGAGGATATCGAAACGCTGCGCGAGGCGGTCCATCGCTGGGCGCAGGAGCGGCTGAAGCCCATGGCGGCAGAGATCGACCGCACGAACGAATTTCCCGCGCCGCTGTGGAAGGAACTGGGCGACCTTGGCGTGCTGGGCGTCACCGTGTCCGAGGAATATGGCGGGGCGGGGATGGGATACCTTGCCCATGTCATCGCGGTGGAGGAGATCGCGCGGGCATCGGCCAGTGTCTCGCTTTCCTATGGCGCCCATTCCAATCTCTGCGTGAACCAGATCAAGCTGAACGGCACGGAGGAGCAAAGGGCCAGATACCTGCCGAAGCTCGTCTCCGGTGATCATGTCGGCGCGCTCGCCATGTCGGAGGCGGGAGCCGGGTCCGACGTGGTGTCGATGAAACTGCGCGCCGAGAAGCGGAACGGCTATTACGTGCTGAACGGTACGAAATACTGGATCACGAACGGGCCGGATGCCGATACGCTGGTCGTCTATGCCAAGACCGACCCGGAGGCCGGATCCCGCGGCATGACGGCCTTCATCGTCGAAAAGACCATGATCGGCTTCTCCACCTCCCGGCATTTCGACAAGCTGGGGATGCGCGGTTCCAACACCGCGGAACTGGTGTTCGAGAACGTGGAGGTGCCTTTCGAGAACGTTCTGGGCGGGGAAGGCAAGGGCGTCCGGGTGCTGATGTCGGGTCTGGACTACGAACGGGTGGTGCTGTCGGGTATCGGCACGGGGATCATGGCCGCCTGTCTGGACGAGGTGATGCCCTATATGCATGAACGCCGCCAGTTCGGGCAGGAGATCGGGAGCTTCCAGCTCATGCAGGGCAAGATCGCCGACATGTACACCGCGATGAACACTGCCCGCGCCTATGTCTATGAGGTGGCGAAAGCCTGCGACCGGGGTGAGGTGACACGGCAGGACGCCGCCGCCTGCGTGCTCTACGCCTCCGAGCAGGCGCAGGTGCAGGCGCATCAGGCGGTGCAGGCCTTCGGCGGCGCGGGATTTCTGAACGACAGCGTGGTGAGCCGCCTGTTCCGTGATGCGAAGCTCATGGAGATCGGGGCGGGCACCAGCGAAATCCGCCGTATGCTGATCGGGCGGGAACTGATGTCGGTCACGGCCTGAGGAGGGCGCCATGAAACTCGTCTCCGCGGCACTGACCGCTTCTGAAGGCTTCCGCGCCAACCGGGCCGCCCACCTGTCCCTGCTGGAAACGGCGGCGGAGGCCGCGGCGCTGGCCGCGGCTGGGGGCGGCGAAAAAGCCCGCGCCCGCCATGTGTCTCGGGGCAAGATGGCCCCGCGGGAACGTGTCGCGAACCTGCTGGACCCCGGCTCGCCCTTTCTGGAGATCGGCGCGACCGCCGCGCATGGCATGTATGACAATGCCGCCCCCTGCGCGGGGCTGATCGCCGGGATCGGGCGCGTGGCGGGGCAGGAGGTGCTCATCGTCTGCAATGATGCGACGGTGAAGGGCGGCACCTACTATCCCATGTCGGTGAAGAAGCACCTCCGTGCGCAAGAGATCGCGGAGGAGAACCATCTTCCCTGCGTCTATCTGGTGGATTCGGGCGGCGCGAACCTGCCCCAGCAGGACGAGGTCTTCCCGGACCGGGAGCATTTCGGCCGCATCTTCTACAATCAGGCGCGGATGAGCGCGAAGGGCATCCCGCAGATAGCCGTCGTCATGGGGTCATGCACCGCAGGCGGGGCCTATGTGCCGGCCATGTCCGACGTGACGATCATCGTGAAGAACCAAGGCACGATCTTCCTCGCCGGCCCTCCGCTGGTAAAGGCGGCGACGGGGGAGGTCGTGTCGGCCGAGGATCTGGGCGGCGGGGACGTGCACACGCGCCTGTCGGGTGTTGCCGATTATCTGGCGGAGGACGACACGCACGCACTGGCGCTGGCGCGGCAGGCCGTGGCGGGGCTGAACCGCACGAAGCCGTTTACCGTGACGATGCAGTCCAGCGAAGAACCGGCCTATGACCCGGAGGAGATCCTTGGCGTCGTGCCCGCCGATCTGAAGACGCCCTACGACATCCGGGAGGTCATTGCCCGCGTGGTGGACGGCTCCCGCTTCGACGAGTTCAAGGCGCGGTTCGGCGAGACGCTGGTGACGGGATTTGCCCATGTCACCGGGATTCCGGTGGGGATCATCGCCAACAACGGGGTGCTGTTCTCCGAATCCGCCGTGAAGGGCGCGCATTTCGTGGAGCTGTGCTCGCAACGCGGCATTCCGCTGGTGTTCCTTCAGAACATCACCGGCTTCATGGTGGGGCGGAAGTACGAGAGCGAAGGCATCGCCCGCCACGGGGCTAAGCTGGTCACCGCGGTCGCCACGACGGAAGTGCCGAAGATCACCATGCTGGTCGGCGGCTCCTTCGGGGCGGGGAACTACGGCATGGCAGGGCGGGCCTATTCGCCGCGGTTCCTGTGGACATGGCCGAACTCGCGCATTTCCGTCATGGGTGGCGAGCAGGCGGCGGGTGTGCTGGCAACGGTGAAGCGCGAAGGTATCGAACGCACCGGCGGGAGCTGGAGCGCGGAGGAGGAGACCGCGTTCAAGCGCCCCACCATCGAGATGTTCGACCGGCAGAGCCACCCGCTCTATGCCTCCGCCCGGCTGTGGGACGACGGGATCATCGATCCGCGCAAGACGCGCGATGTGCTGTCCCTCAGCCTCTCGGCGAGCCTGAACGCGCCTGTCGGCCAGACGCGCTTCGGCGTGTTCCGCATGTGAGGCATGGGATGAGAAACCCCGCGCAACCAGCGGATTCCACAGGCAGTCGAAAGCATCGGCGGATTTCGCCGGAGCGGGTTGCCTTTGCCGGTGCGACCGGTCAGAAGCGGGGCGATGTTCACGCTTCTTTCTCCACCGCGGATGCTTCGCCGCGCTCTTCGGCTGCGGTCGCGGCTGCTGTTTCTTGTCCTGCTGGCGACACTGGGACCGGCCGGGCTGGATATGGGCATGGCGGTGGTCAAGCCCATCCACGAGGGCAATGGCAAGACCTGCCGCATCTGGTCAGTCACGGATGGGGATACGCTGAAGCTCGCCTGCCTGACCCGCGGTCTGGTGAACACGCGGCTGCGCGGCTTCGACACGCCGGAGCTGTTCAGCCCCGGCTGCCCCTCCGAATTCGCAAGGGCAGTTGCCGCGACATGGCTGCTCCGCTGGAAGCTCTGGGGGGCGGAGCATATCGAGGTGCGGATCGGCTCCCGCGATCTCTACGGGCGGTCGCTGGCGACGGTTCTGCTGGACGGCAGACCCCTCGCCGCGATCATGGTGGGAAGCGGGCTGGCGCGGGCCTACGATGGCGGGCGCAGGCAGGGCTGGTGCGGCGGCCTGATCTGAGCGCGGGCCTGATCGCCGGTCTGAGCGCGGGGGCGGCGGGATGACGCCGCATTGTCAGGAGGGCCGCCTCTCGGTTGTCGTGGCCGATATCACCACACTCCATGTCGATGCCCTGGTGAATGCCGCGAACCGCTCGCTTCTGGGCGGCGGAGGCGTGGATGGCGCGATCCACCGTGCCGCCGGGCCAGAGCTGCTGGCCGAGACGCGGACCCTCGGCGGGGCCGAAACCGGAGAGGTGAAGGTCACGAAGGGCTACCGATTGCCCGCCCGCTACGTGATCCATGCGGTAGGCCCGGTCTGGAGGGGCGGGACGGAGGGGGAGGCCGCACTGCTCGCCTCCTGCTACCTCCGCGCGTTGGAGGAGGCGGAGAAGCTTGGCCTCGCCTCCATCGCCTTTCCATCCATATCCACCGGCATCTACGGCTATCCCGCGGGGGCCGCCGCAGGGATCGCCGTCAACACTGTGCGGGAAGCGCAGGCGTCGCTCGACGTGATCTTCTGCTGCTTCTCCGAGGAACAGGCGCGCCTGCATTGCACGGCGCTGGGGAGGGAATGATGTTCCGCAAGATCCTGATTGCCAACCGGGGCGAGATCGCCTGCCGCGTCATGGAGACCGCCCGCCGCATGGGGATCGCGACGGTGGCCGTCTATTCCGATGCGGATACCGGGGCGAAACATGTGGCCATGGCCGATGAGGCCGTCCATATCGGTGGCCCGAAGCCGGCTGACAGCTATCTGCGCGGCGACCGCATCATCGCCGCCGCGCGGCAGACAGGCGCAGAGGCGATCCACCCCGGCTACGGCTTCCTGTCGGAGAACCCCGAGTTCGTCGATGACGTCACCGCGGCAGGGCTGGTGTTCATCGGCCCCTCGGCCAGCGCCATCCGCGCGATGGGCCTGAAAGATGCCGCGAAACGGCTGATGCAGGAGGCGGGCGTGCCCGTGGTGCCGGGTTATCTCGGCGCGGATCAGGACGCGGCCCGACTGGCAGAGGCGGCGGCGGAAGTGGGCTATCCCGTGCTCATCAAGGCGGTGGCGGGCGGCGGCGGCAAGGGTATGCGGCTGGTGGAGACGCCCGACGCCTTTGCCGATGCGCTGGCCTCCGCCCAGGGGGAGGCGCGCACCGCTTTCGGCAATCCCGACGTGCTGATCGAGAAATACGTCGAAAAGCCCCGCCACATCGAGGTGCAGGTGTTGGGCGACGGCACCGATGCCGTTCATCTGTTCGAGCGGGACTGTTCGCTCCAGCGCCGCCACCAGAAGGTGATCGAGGAAGCTCCGGCCCCCGGCATGACGGCGGAAATGCGCGCCGCCATGGGCAAGGCGGCGGTGAAAGCCGCGCGCGCCATCGGCTATGCCGGTGCAGGCACCATCGAGTTCATCGTGGACGGGTCTCGCGGGCTGCGCCCTGACGGGTTCTGGTTCATGGAAATGAACACCCGCCTTCAGGTGGAGCATCCGGTGACGGAGGCCATCACCGGCATCGACCTTGTCGAGTGGCAGATCCGCGTGGCGGCGGGCGAGCCGCTGCCCGCGCGGCAGAGCGACCTTGCCATTCACGGTCATGCCTTCGAGGCACGGCTTTACGCGGAGGACGTCCCCGCGGGCTTTCTGCCCGCGACGGGGCGGCTTGAACATCTTGCCTTCCCGGCCGGTGTGCGGGCCGACAGCGGTGTGCGGCCGGGCGATGCGATCAGCCCGTGGTATGATCCGATGATCGCCAAGATCATCGTCCACGGCCCGAACCGGGAGATTGCGCTTTCGCGTCTGGCCGCGGCGGTGGAGGGCACGGAGGTGGCGGGGAGCGTCACCAACCTTGCGTTTCTCGCGGCACTGGCGCGCCATCCCGGCTTTGCGGCGGGGGAGGTCGATACCGGCCTCATCGCGCGGGATCTGGCGGACCTCACCGCCCCGCCGCCCGCACCGCTTGCGGTCGCGCCGCTGGCCGCGCTTGCCGTGGCGGGTCTTGCGGGGGGCGGGAATGCGCACACCGGCTTCACGCTCTGGACGCCGCTCCGCCAGACCGTCGCCCTCCTGCTGGATGGCGAGGACCGGAGCGCCGTGGTGCTGCCGCTCGCGCCCGATCATTTCCGGGTGGAGATCGGTGAGGTCATCCACGAGTGCACATTGCGGCAGGGGCAGTGGTGGGTTGACGGCGAGAAGGCGGAGGTGCGGATCGTGCCGCTCTCCGCGGGCGTCGCGCTCTTTGCCCATGCCGCTCATATCGCGCGGCCCGTTGATCAGCTTGCCCGTGCCGCAGAGGGCGGTGCAGGCGGCAATGCCGTGCTGGCGCCGATGCCGGGGTTGGTGAAGGCCGTTTTCGTGACGCCCGGGGCGACGGTGGAAAAAGGCCAGCGGCTCGCCGTGCTGGAGGCGATGAAGATGGAGCACACCCTCGCCGCGGGGCGGGACGGCACCGTGGCCGAAGTGCTCGCCGGCGAGGGATCGCAGGTGGAGGCCGGCGCGCCGCTCATCCTGCTGGAGGAGGAGGCATGATCCGGCTCCATCACGTTCCGCAGGCGCGTTCGTTCCGCATCCTCTGGCTCCTGCTGGAAATGGGGGAGCAGCCGGAGGTCATTATACACTCCATGCTCGACAAGTCCCTGCGGTCGCCCGATTATCTCGCCCTGTCCCCGGCAGGGCGGGTTCCGGCGCTGGAGATCGACGGGCGGCGGCTGTTCGAATCCGGCGCGATCACCGAATATCTGTGCGAGACGCGCGCCCCGCAGCTTGGGCGCGCCCCGGGGGACGTGGAACGGGCGGACTGGCTGGAATGGCTGCATTTCGCGGAAACCATCGGCCAGCATCTTGCCAACCTGACACAGCAGCACATCGTGCTGCGGGAGGATCACATGCGCTCCCCCACCGTGATGCGGCTGGAGGCCAAGCGGCTCGAAAAGACGGTGGAGGTGGTGGAGCGGGGTCTGGAAGGCCGAGATTTTCTGCTGCCCTCCGGCTTTTCCGCGGTGGATGTGCAGGTGGGCTACGGCGTCATGATGGCGCGCCGTTTCGTGCGCTTCGATGCCTTTCCCTCCGCCTCCCGCTGGCTGCATCACTTCGAGACGCGCCCCGCCTTCCGCCGCGCGCTGGAAGAGGATGGCGAGGCCGAAATCTACACCCGCGATTTCTATGAGGCGCCGAATGCGTGACGTCGAGATCTTCGAGGTCGGCCCGCGCGACGGGCTGCAGAATGAAAAGCGCCTGATCCCGGCGGCGGAAAAGATCGCGCTGGTGGATCTGCTCTCCACCGCCGGTTACCGCCGGATCGAGGTGGCGAGCTTTGTCAGCCCGAAATGGGTGCCCCAGATGGCGGACGGGGCGGCGGTGCTGGCCGGCATCCGCCGGGTGCCGGGCATCAGTTACGCGGCCCTTGCGCCCAATCTGAAGGGTTATGAGGGGGCAAGGAACGCGCGGGCGGACGAGGTCGCGGTGTTCGGCTCGGCCTCCGAGGGGTTCTCGAAGGCGAACATCAACGCGACGATAGCGGAGAGTATCGAACGCATGCAGGGGGTCGCGGCGGCAGCCAAGGCCGACGGCATTCCCGTGCGCGGCTACATCTCCTGCGTGACGGATTGCCCCTATGACGGGCCGACACCGCCCGCCCACGTCGCTCGTGTCGCGGCGGCGCTCCGCGACATGGGCTGCTACGAGGTGAGCCTTGGCGACACGATAGGGCAAGGCAGGCCGGAGACGATCCGCGCAATGCTGGAAGCCGTGCTGCAGGAACTGCCCGCGGAGCGGCTGGCGGGCCATTACCACGACACGGCGGGACGCGCGCTCGACAATATCGCTGCATCGCTGGAACTGGGCGTGAGGGTCTTCGACGCGGCGGTGGGCGGTCTTGGCGGCTGCCCCTATGCGCCGGGGGCCAAGGGCAATGTCGCGACGGAAGCCGCCGTGGCGTTTCTGGAGGAGGGCGGTTGGCGGACCGGCCTTGACCGCACGGTCATCGCCGAAGCGGCGCAGATGGCCCGGAACCTTCGCAGTCCCGAAGCCGCCTGACCCCGCCCGGCCCAACGGCGTCCAGCGCGCGGGGGACGCCCCCCGCGACCCCCGGCTCGACCGCCCCTCCCTTGCCCTGATCCTGTCCGAAACGGAGATGCCGAGATGACCGAGACCACCCGCCCTGAGGCCACCCGCCCTGAAACCACCCCCCTTGAGACCATAAGCCTCGAGATCGACGCGCGCGGTGTCGCCACGCTGACCCTCGCGCGGCCCGAACGGCATAACGCGCTTTCGGCGCAGATGATGGATGAGTTGTCCGAGGCGGCGCGGCGGCTCGGGGAAGACCCGTCAGTCCGGGTGGTGATCCTCGCGGCGGAAGGCGAGAGTTTCTGTGCAGGCGGTGACCTAGGCTGGATGCGGGAGCAGATGCGGGCCGATGCGACGCAGCGGGCGCGGGAGGCACGGCGGCTCGCCGACATGCTGGGCCTGCTGGACCGCCTGCCGAAGCCGCTGATCGGCCGCATTCAGGGGCAGGCCTTCGGCGGCGGGCTCGGCATGATCTCCGTCTGTGATACCGCGATCGGAGTGACGGGGCTGAAGCTCGGTCTGACGGAGGTGCGGCTCGGGCTGATCCCGGCGACGATCGGGCCTTATGTGGTTGCGCGGCTCGGCGCGGCGCGTGCCCGGCGCGTATTCTTCTCTCCCCGCATCTTCGGCCCGGAGGAGGCGCTGTCGCTCGACCTGCTGTCGCGCGTGGTGCCGCCCGAAGAGCTGGATGCGGCGGTGGAGGCGGAGGTGGCCCCCTATCTCGTTGCCGCGCCGGGGGCGGTGGCCGATTCCAAGGCTCTCGTGCGGCGACTCGGCGGCGGGGTGACACCGGAGATGGTGGATGCGACGATAGGCGCACTTGTCGCGCGCTGGGAGACCGCCGAAGCAGAGGAGGGTATCGCCGCATTCTTCGAGAAACGCCCCCCCGCCTGGCGTGACGCCTGAGCGCGGCTCTTCGTTGAAAACCACGGGAAATGCGCCGCCGGATACGTCCGGGAATCGGTTTGGTTCCGTTTTCCGGCGCGAGTGCCTGAAAACGCGACGTTTGCGATCGCAGAAGGCGCTTGCTGCGCCGCAGTCGGTTGACCCCGGCGGGGGGCAGGGGTAAACCGCTTCGCAGCCAACCGGGATGCTACGGTATCCCAGCGAAGGAGCCACCAGTGGACGATCTGCTGAGAGAATACCTGCCGATCCTCGTCTTTCTCGGTGTTGCCGTCGCCCTCGGCCTCGTCCTGATGCTTTCGGCTGCGATTCTCGCGGTGCGGAAACCGGACCCGGAAAAGGTCTCGGCCTACGAGTGCGGCTTCAACTCGTTCGACGACGCGCGGATGAAGTTCGATATCCGCTTCTACCTTGTCTCGATCCTGTTCATCATCTTCGATCTCGAAGTCGCCTTCCTGTTCCCGTGGGCAGTGGCGTTCGGCGGCCTTACAGAAGTGGCCTTCTGGTCGATGATGATCTTCCTCGGCGTCTTGACCGTTGGCTTTGCCTACGAATGGAAGAAGGGAGCTCTCGAATGGGAGTGATGACCGGCGCGAACACTGCGGGTGCTGACCGCGAAGTCGCCACCCAGGCGCTGAACCGCGAGCTTCAGGACAAGGGGTTCCTGCTCACCTCGACCGAGGACATCATCAACTGGGCGCGCATCGGCTCGCTCCACTGGATGACGTTCGGGCTGGCCTGCTGCGCGGTCGAGATGATCCAGATGTCCATGCCGCGCTATGACGTGGAGCGCTTCGGCGCGGCACCCCGCGCCTCGCCCCGCCAGTCCGACCTGATGATCGTCGCGGGCACGCTGACCAACAAGATGGCGCCCGCGCTTCGCAAGGTCTATGACCAGATGCCGGAGCCGCGCTACGTGATCTCCATGGGATCCTGCGCCAACGGCGGCGGCTATTATCACTACAGCTATTCGGTTGTCCGGGGCTGCGACCGGGTCGTTCCGGTCGATGTCTATGTCCCGGGTTGCCCCCCCACGGCGGAGGCGCTGCTCTACGGCATCCTCCAGTTGCAGCGGAAAATCCGCCGCACCGGCACCATTGCACGTTGAGGGCAAGATGAGCGACGCAGTCCTTGCAGATGCCCCCCTCGCCGAGCTGGCGGAGCATATCCAGAGCCGGCAGCCGCAGCATGTCCTGTCCACCAAGGTCGATTTCGGCGAGTTGACGGTCGAGGCCGACCGCAGTTCCATCGTGGCGTTTCTGGAGTTCCTTAAGACCGATCCGAACTGCCGCTTCTCGACGCTGGTCGATCTGACAGCGGTGGACTACCCCGAACGCGAAGCCCGCTTCGATGTGGTCTATCACCTGCTGTCGATGTACCAGAACCAGCGCGTCCGCGTGAAGATCCAGGTGCGGGAGGAGGAGCTCGTGCCCTCCGTCACCGGGGTCCATGCCGGGGCGAACTGGCTGGAGCGGGAGGTGTTCGACATGTTCGGCATCCTGTTCTCCGGCCACCCGGATCTGCGGCGCATCCTGACGGACTACGGTTTCCGCGGCTTTCCGCTGCGCAAGGACTTCCCGACCACCGGCTACACGCAGGTGCGTTATGACGAGGAACAGAAGCGGGTGATCTACGAACCTGTCAACCTCGTGCAGGAATATCGTCAATTCGACTTCATGTCGCCATGGGAGGGTGCGCAATACATCCTGCCGGGCGACGAGAAGAAGTGAGGAGGGTCTGAGATGGACGGTGCTTTCGACGACGCTCTGACCGGCGAACAGAAGATCCGCAACTTCAACATCAACTTCGGGCCGCAGCACCCCGCGGCGCACGGCGTGCTGCGCATGGTGCTGGAGCTGGACGGCGAGGTGGTGGAACGCGCCGACCCGCATATCGGCCTGCTTCATCGCGGCACCGAGAAGCTGATGGAGAGCCGGACCTATCTTCAGAACCTGCCCTACCTAGACCGGCTCGACTACGTCTGTCCGATGAACCAGGAGCATGCCTACTGCCTGGCCATCGAGAAGCTGACCGGAACGGTGGTTCCGCGGCGCGCGAGCCTGATCCGGGTGCTCTATTGCGAGATCGGGCGCATCCTGAACCACATCATGGTCATCACGACCGGGATCATGGACGTGGGCGCGCTGACACCGCCGCTCTGGGGCTTCACCGCCCGCGAAGAGCTGATGGTGTTCTATGAGCGGGCCTGCGGGGCGCGTCTGCACGCGGCCTATTTCCGTCCCGGCGGCGTCCATCAGGATCTGCCGCCCGACCTCATCGACGATATCGACGCCTGGGCCGACAGGTTCCCGAAGCTCATCGACACTCTGGATGCGCTCATCACCGAAAACCGGATCGTCAAGCAGCGGCTCGTGGATATCGCGCTGGTGACGGAAGAGGACATCCAGCAATACGGCTTCTCCGGCGTCATGGCGCGGGGCACCGGTCTTGCCTGGGATCTTCGCCGCTCGCAGCCTTATGAGTGCTACGACGAGTTCGATTTCCAGATCCCCGTGGGCACCAACGGCGATTGCTACGACCGTTATCTCTGCCGGATGCAGGAGATGCGGGAATCGACCAAGATCATCAAGCAGGCCATCGCAAAACTCCGCCAGACCCCGGGCGATGTGCTGGCGCGCGGCAAGATCACCCCGCCGAAGCGCGGTGACATGAAGCGTTCGATGGAAAGCCTCATTCACCACTTCAAGCTCTACACCGAAGGGTTCCATGTCCCCGCCGGTGAGGTCTATGCGGCGGTTGAAGCTCCCAAGGGGGAGTTCGGCGTCTATCTCGTCGCCGACGGAACCAACCGGCCCTACCGCGTGAAGCTGCGCGCTCCGGGCTACATGCACCTTCAGGCGATGGACTATCTTGCCAAGGGGCATCTTCTGGCCGACGTGACCGCAATCATCGGCACGCTCGACATTGTGTTCGGCGAGGTGGACCGGTGAGCCGCCCCGCCCAAAGCCAGCTGGCCGCGCCCGTCGCGGCCCGCCAGACCGGAGCCGTCTGATGCTACGCCGTCTTTACCACGCGCAGCCCAACCATTTCGAGTTTGCTCCCGCGAACCTCGACTGGGCGAAGGCGCAGATCTCGAAATATCCCGAAGGGCGTCAGGCTTCTGCGGTGATCCCGCTGCTCTGGCGCGCGCAGGAGCAGGAAGGCTGGCTGACAAAGCCCGCGATCGAATATGTCGCGGACATGTTGGGCATGGCCTATATCCGCGTGCTCGAAGTCGCGACCTTCTACTTCATGTTCCAGCTGCAACCGACTGGCACTGTCGCCCATGTCCAGATCTGCGGCACCACGTCCTGCATGATCTGCGGCGCGGAAGACCTGATGGCGGTCTGCAAGAAGCGGATCAACGCCCAACCCCATGAACTCTCGGCGGACGGAAAGTTCAGCTGGGAGGAGGTGGAATGTCTCGGCGCCTGTTCCGGTGCGCCGATGGCCCAGATCGGCAAGGACTATTACGAGAACCTCACCGAGGACAAGCTCGTGGCCCTGCTCGACGATCTGGCCGCCGGCAAGGTTCCGGTGCCCGGCCCGCAGAACGGGCGCTTCTCCTCCGAGCCGGCGACGGGTCTGACGAGCCTCACCGACCTTGCGGAAGACCGGCCGGAGCGCAACGCTTCCGTGACGCTCGCGCTTGCCATCGGGGATACCGTCAAGCGCATCGACGGGACGGAAGTGCCCCTCAACGCGCCCTGGCTCGACCGTTCCGACCGCAATGCGCCGGTCGAAGGGGGCGAGGAGGTCCAGCCCACCCCGGGTGCGGGTCATCCGATCGACGAGACCGGGATCTCCATCGAGGAAGCGCCCGTGGAGACCGTCGGGCGGCCGGAGGTCGAGGGCACCGCCACCGGCGGCACGGCGACGGGTGAACCCGGCCAGCCTGTCGCGGGTGACGATCCCGAAGGCCGGGACGACAAGGATGTAGACCAGGAGCCGGAAAGCGATCCCAAGGTCACGGCGGAGGATGCCGTGATCCTTGGCGGTGGTGCCCCGACGCGCCCGGGCTTCCTGCCTGAACCGCGGGAGGGCGAGGCGGACAATCTGCTCCGCATCTCCGGCGTCGGCCCGAAGCTCGAGAAGATGCTCCACGACCTCGGCATCTTCCATTTCGACCAGATCGCTGCCTGGACGGCGGAGGATCTGGCATGGATCGATGCGCATCTGCACGAATTCAAGGGGCGCGCCCTGCGCGAGGATTGGATCGGACAGGCGAAAATCCTCGCTGCCGGCGGGGAGACCGACCATTCCCGCAAGGTGGAGCGTGGGGAGATCTGATGACGGAGGACGCACACAGGGCACTGGCGGTGCAGGCCAGACAGGCGGGCGGCGTGATGGCCGCCGCCATGGTGCTCTGGTTCGTTCTGCAATGGGTCGGGGGGCGCATGGGCTGGGACAGCCGCTATGCCTTCCTGATCGACTTTGCCGCGATCGGCGCCCTCGTGTGGGGTATGATCGTCACATGGCGCGTCTGGCGCAAACGCCGGGCCTTGGAAGGGTGAGAAGATGCTGAAGGACCAGGACCGGATCTTCACCAACATCTACGGGATGCATGACCGCTCCCTGGCCGGCGCGAAGAAGCGCGGGCACTGGGACGGGACTGCCGGCCTCATCGAGAAGGGGCGCGACTGGATCATCGACGAGATGAAGAAGTCGGGCCTGCGCGGGCGGGGCGGGGCAGGTTTTCCGACCGGTATGAAATGGTCCTTCATGCCGAAGGAATCCGACGGCCGTCCGGCCTATCTGGTCATCAACGCCGATGAATCCGAACCCGCGACCTGCAAGGACCGGGAGATCATGCGCCACGATCCGCATACGCTGATCGAAGGCGCGCTGATCGCCTCCTTCGCGATGGGCGCGCATGCGAGCTACATCTACCTGCGCGGCGAATACATCCGGGAGCGGGAGGCGCTGCAGGCTGCCATCGACGAATGCTATGAGGACGGTCTGCTCGGCGTGAACGCGGCAGGCTCGGGCTGGGACTTCGATCTCTACCTGCACCACGGGGCCGGCGCCTATATCTGCGGCGAGGAAACGGCCCTGCTGGAGAGCCTCGAGGGCAAGAAGGGCATGCCGCGGATGAAGCCGCCGTTTCCGGCGGGTGCGGGGCTCTACGGTTGCCCGACCACGGTGAACAACGTCGAATCCATCGCCGTGGCGCCGACGATCCTGCGCCGGGGCGGGGAGTGGTTCGCCTCCTTCGGGCGGCCGAACAACGCGGGCGTGAAGCTCTTCGGTCTGACCGGGCATATCAACACGCCCTGCGTCGTCGAGGAGACCATGTCCATCTCGATGAAGGAACTCATCGAGAAACACGGCGGCGGTATCCGCGGCGGCTGGAAGAACCTGAAGGCCGTGATCCCCGGCGGCGCGTCCTGCCCGATCATCCCGGCGGACCAGTGCGACGATGCCATCATGGATTATGACGGCATGCGGGAGCTGAAATCTTCCTTCGGCACCGCCTGCATGATCGTGATGGATCAGCAGACCGACGTCATCAAGGCGGTCTGGCGGCTGGCGAAATTCTTCAAGCACGAAAGCTGCGGTCAGTGCACGCCCTGCCGGGAAGGCACCGGCTGGATGATGCGCGTGATGGACCGGCTGGTCACCGGGGATGCGGAAGTCGAGGAAATCGACATGCTCTTCCAGGTGACGAAGCAGGTCGAGGGCCACACGATCTGCGCGCTCGGCGATGCGGCTGCGTGGCCGATCCAGGGTCTCATCCGCCACTACCGCAACGAGATCGAAGACCGCATCAAGTATAAAAAGACCGGGCGCGTCTCGGCCATCGCGGCGGAGTGACGATGGCGCCCGAGGGGATGCATCTCGCCGAGCTGAACATCGGACGGCTGATCGCCGAAACCGATGATCCGCGCGTGGCGGAGTTCATGGCGGCGCTGGACCGGGTGAACACGCTCGGCAAGCGGATGCCGGGCTTCGTGTGGATGATGGAAGGATCGGGCGAACCGGGCAAGGGCAATACGGAAACGAAGATTGCGGGCGATCCGCGCTTCGTCTCCAACCTCACCGTCTGGGAGGACGTGGAGAGCCTTGAGCGCTTCGTGTGGAACACCGTCCACCGCAGCTTCTACGAGCGGCGGGCGGAGTGGTTTGAGGTGCTGGGGCGGATGCATTTCGTCATGTGGTGGGTGCCTGCCGGGCACCGGCCTACGCTGGAGGAGGGTCTGGCGCGGCTGGACCATCTGACGGCCCATGGCGACAGCGACCATGCCTTCGGGTGGAAATATCTGGATGACGCGCGGCTCTGGCGGAGCCGTGGGTGCCGGCAGATCGCGGCGGAGTAAGTGATGTCGAATATCAGGAAAATCTCCATCGACGGCCTCGTCTATGAAGTGGACGGCGCGATGACCATCCTGCAGGCCTGTGAGGTCGCCGGGATCGAGGTGCCGCGCTTCTGCTACCATGAGCGGCTGTCCATCGCGGGCAACTGCCGGATGTGTCTGGTAGAAGTGGTCGGCGGTCCCCCGAAGCCCACGGCGTCCTGCGCCATGCAGGTGAAGGATCTGCGTCCCGGCCCGAACGGCGAGCCGCCGGTGGTCAAGACCAACTCGCCCATGGTGAAGAAGGCGCGGGAGGGGGTGATGGAGTTCCTGCTCATCAACCACCCGCTCGACTGCCCGATCTGCGATCAGGGCGGCGAATGCGACCTTCAGGACCAGGCGATGGCCTATGGCGTGGATTTCTCCCGCTACCGTGAGCCGAAGCGTGCGACCGAGGATCTGAACCTCGGCCCGCTGGTCGAGACGCATATGACGCGCTGCATCTCCTGCACCCGCTGCGTCCGCTTCACCACCGAGGTCGCCGGGATCACCCAGATGGGCCAGACCGGCCGGGGTGAGGACAGCGAGATCACGAGCTACCTCAACCAGACGCTCGACAGCAACATGCAGGGCAACGTGATCGACCTGTGCCCGGTCGGTGCGCTGGTGTCGAAACCCTACGCTTTCACCGCGCGTCCTTGGGAGCTGACCAAGACCGAGACGATCGACGTGATGGATGCGCTCGGCTCCAACATCCGGGTGGATACGAAGGGCCGCGAAGTCATGCGCATCCTGCCGCGCAACCATGACGGCGTGAACGAGGAGTGGATCTCCGACAAGACCCGCTTCGTCTGGGACGGGTTGCGCCGCCAGCGGCTCGACCGGCCCTATGTGCGCGAAAACGGCAGGCTGCGCCCGGCAACGTGGGGTGAAGCGCTGCAGAAGGCCGCCGCCGCGATGAAGGGCAGGAAGGTCGCCGCACTGGTGGGCGATCTCGCCCCGGTGGAGGCGATCTATGCTCTGAAGGAACTCGTGCAAGGGCTTGGCGGCAATGTGGAATGCCGGACGGACGGGGCGAAGCTGCCCGCCGGAAACCGGTCGGGCTACGTCGGCACCGCGCGGATCGAGGAGCTGGAAAATGCGGAGCTGATCCAGCTCATCGGCACCGATCCGCGCAACGAATCTCCCGTGCTGAACGCCCGTATCCGCAAGGCGTGGATCAACGGCGCGAAGGTCGGGCTGATCGGGTCCGCCGCCGACCTAACCTACAGCTATGACCATGTCGGACCGGGACGCGCCGCGCTGCGGGAGCTTGCGGGCAAGGATATCTCCGACGAGACAAAGGCGAAGCCCAGCGTCGTCGTCATCGGGCAGGGGGCGTTGACGGAGGCGGATGGCGCGGCGGTGCTCTCGCAGGCGATGCAGCTGGCGGAGAACACCGGCTCCGGCTTCCTCGTGCTGCATACTGCGGCGAGCCGCGTGGGCGCCATGGACGTCGGCGCGGTGACCGAGGGCGGGATGGATGCCGCGCTGAACGGGGCAGAGGTGATCTACAGCCTCGGCGCCGATGAGGTGGAGATCGCGCCCGGGCCGTTCGTCATCTATCAGGGCCATCACGGAGACCGCGGCGCGCATCGGGCGGACATCATCCTGCCGGGCGCCGCCTATACCGAGGAAGCCGGGCTGTTCGTCAATACCGAAGGCCGCCCGCAACTCGCGCTCCGCGCAGGTTTCCCGCCGGGTGAGGCAAAGGAGAACTGGGCGATCCTGCGGGCGCTTTCGGCCGAACTCGGCGCGACGCTGCCCTATGACTCGCTGGCTGCCCTGCGCAGGAAGCTGGTGGCGGAGGTGCCGCATCTGGCGCGCATCGACGAGGTGGCCGAGAACGCCTGGACCCCGCTCGACCCCAGCGCACCGGCGGATGCCGATTTCCGCCCGGTCATCCGGGACTTCTACCTGACCAACCCCATTGCCCGGGCGTCGCAACTGATGGCGGAGCTTTCTGCTCTCGCCGCCGCCCGGCGCTCGCCGGCCATGGCGGCGGAGTAACGTCCCGTGATCCGGTTCGACCCCACCGGCAACTACCGTATCCGGGCTGGCATCTGCGGGCCGGATGCTGTTAACAGCAGCGTGACCGGAGGGAGCGAGTCTCTCTCCCCGGCCGACCCAGCGATGACCGACGGTCAATGAACGTGAGGCAAGATGGCTGACTTCTTTTCCACCACCGCAGGGACCATCGTCCTCATCGTCGGTCAGTCCCTTCTGGTCGTCGCCTTTGTGATGCTGTCGCTGATCTATCTGGTCTATGGCGACCGGAAGATCTGGGCAGCGGTCCAGATGCGCCGCGGGCCGAACGTCGTCGGTCCCTGGGGTCTGTTCCAGACCTTCGCCGACGCTCTCAAATATGTCCTGAAGGAGATCGTGGTTCCCGCGGGGGCCGATAAATTCGTCTTCTTCCTCGCCCCGCTCCTGTCTTTCGTTCTGGCGATCCTCGGCTTCGCCGTGATCCCGTTCGCGGATGGCTGGGTGCTTGCCAATATCAACGTCGCCATCCTGTTCCTTTTCGCTATCTCCTCGCTGGAGGTTTACGGCGTGATCATGGGGGGATGGGCGTCGAACTCCAAATATCCCTTCCTCGGTTCGCTTCGGTCTGCGGCGCAGATGATCTCCTATGAGGTGTCGCTGGGGCTCATCATCATCGGGGTGGTGATCTCCACCGGTTCGCTGAACCTCTCGGCCATCGTCCATGCGCAGAGCGGCTCGGCCGGGCTGTTCAACTGGTACTGGCTGCCGCACCTGCCGATGGTCGTGCTGTTCTTCATCTCTGCCCTGGCAGAGACGAACCGCCCGCCCTTCGACCTGCCCGAAGCAGAATCCGAGCTCGTGGCGGGCTTCATGGTCGAATATTCCTCCACGCCGTATCTGCTGTTCATGGCGTCGGAATACATCGCCATCTGGCTGATGTGCGCGCTCATCTCCATCCTGTTCTTCGGCGGCTGGCTCTCGCCCATTCCGGGCCTGCCGGACGGCGCGATCTGGATGTTCCTGAAGATGTGTTTCTTCTTCTTCCTCATCGCGATGGTGAAGGCGATCGTGCCGCGTTACCGCTACGACCAGCTCATGCGGATCGGCTGGAAGGTATTCCTTCCGCTGTCGCTGATCTGGGTCGTCCTCATCGCCTTCCTCGCGCGTTACGAAGTGTTCGGTCACTTCTGGGCCCGCTGGTCGATGGGGGGCTGAGGATGAAAAGGCAGCCGACGAAACAGACGCCGAAGGAAAGGGCGCACTGATGGCCACCATAAACTATGCGCGCGCAGCGAAGTATTTCCTGATGACCGATTTCATCAAGGGCTTCGGTTTGGGTCTGAAATACTTCTTCGCGCCGAAGGAGACGGTGAACTATCCGTTCGAAAAGGGCCCGCTGTCTCCCCGCTTCCGCGGTGAGCATGCGCTGCGCCGTTACCCGAACGGCGAGGAACGCTGCATCGCCTGCAAGCTGTGCGAAGCGATCTGCCCGGCGCAGGCCATCACCATCGATGCCGAACCGCGGGAGGACGGCTCCCGTCGGACCACGCGCTATGACATCGACATGACGAAGTGCATCTACTGCGGCTTCTGCCAGGAAGCCTGCCCCGTGGACGCGATCGTCGAAGGCCCCAACTTCGAGTTTTCCACCGAGACCCGGGAGGAGCTGTTCTACGACAAGGCCAAGCTTCTCGACAACGGCGCCCGCTGGGAAGCTGAAATCGCCCGCAATCTCGAGCTTGACGCTCCATATCGGTGAGGCAGACATGAGCGACGACTTCTCCCGCATGTTCAAGGCGATGCTGGAAAGCAGCCAGGAGATGGCGCGCTCGCTCAATCCGGCACTCGAAGACTTCCGCATGCCGGGCTTCGACGAGCTGATGCCGACCATGTCCAAGAACTTCATGGAGATGGCCTTCGGCAGGACATTCAACCGCGAGGGGCTGGACAGCAAGACCCGCCTGCTCGTGATCATCGCCGCGCTCACCATGCTCGGCGCGCAGGCGGAGCCGCAGTTGAAGCTCACCATCCGCCACGCGCTGGAAGCGGGCGCGACCAAGCGGGAGATCGCGGAAGTGATCTACCAGATGGGCATGTTCGGCGGGCTGCCGTCGATGAACCGGGCGCTGGAGATCGCGCAGAGCGTCTTCGGGGCCAAGGGAACAGAAGAATGACGATGCTAACCTTTGCCTTCTATCTCTTTGCCATCACCACGGTGGTGGCCGGTCTCATGGTCGTGACGGCCCGGAACCCCGTGCATTCCGTTCTCTGGCTCATTCTGGCTTTCTTCGCGGCGGCGGGGCTGTTCGTCCTGCTCGGGGCGGAGTTCGTGGCGATGCTGCTGCTCATCGTCTATGTCGGCGCGGTTGCGGTGCTCTTCCTCTTCGTCGTGATGATGCTCGACGTCGATTTCGAGGAATTGAAGAGCGAGATGGTGCGGTACATGCCGCTCGGCCTGCTGATCGGCCTTGTCATCATCATGCAACTCGCCATCGCGTTCGGAAGCTGGACGATGGCGCCGACGGCGGAGGCCGCGCGAATGGCGCCGGCGCCCGCGCCGGAGGTCATGCACAACACCGCGGCCCTCGGCCATCTGATCTATGACCGTTACGTTTACCTGTTCATGGCCTCCGCGCTCGTGCTGCTGGTCGCAATGATCGGGGCAATCGTGCTCACCCTGCGGCATCGGACGAATGTGAAGCGGCAGGATGTGATCAAGCAGATGATGCGAGACCCGGCAACGGCGATCGAGCTCAAGGACATCAAGCCGGGGCAGGGACTCTGACCACCCCGACGGAACAAGGGCGGGCCGACCGCCGGTGAAGGCCGGTGCGGAAGCGCCGGAAGCGAGGGACGAGGACGATGATCGGACTCACACATTATCTGACGGTGGCCGCGGCGCTGTTCGTCATTGGGATCTTCGGGATCTTCCTCAACCGGAAGAACGTGATCGTCATCCTGATGTCGATCGAGCTGATCCTGCTGTCTGTGAACATCAATCTGGTGACCTTCTCGGCCTTCCTCGGCGATCTCGTCGGGCAGGTCTTCACCCTGTTCGTGCTGACGGTCGCCGCGGCCGAAGCGGCGATCGGGCTGGCGATCCTGGTCTGCTTCTTCCGGAACCGCGGCACCATCGACGTCGAAGACGTCAACGTGATGAAGGGCTGAGGCATGGAAAAGATCATCGTCTTCGGCCCGCTTCTGGCGGCCATCATCGGCGGCTTCGGCTGGAGGATCATCTCGGAGCGCGGGGCGCAGTTCCTCACCACCGGGCTAGTGTTCTTCGCCGCGATCCTGTCCTGGGTGCTGTTCCTGACCTATGATGGCGAGGCGTATCGCGTCCCGCTGATGACCTGGCTCGAGTCCGGCACGCTCTATGCAGACTGGTCGCTGCGCATCGACCGGTTGACGACGATCATGCTGATCGTGGTCAATACCGTCTCCGCGCTCGTGCATCTCTACAGCTTCGGCTACATGGCGCATGACGACAACTTCGGCGACACGCCCTACCGGGCGCGGTTCTTCGCCTACCTGTCGTTCTTCACCTTCACCATGCTCATGCTGGTGACGTCGGACAACCTGCTGCAGATGTTCTTCGGCTGGGAAGGCGTCGGCGTGGCCTCCTACCTGCTGATCGGCTTCTACTACAAGAAACAGTCCGCGGGCGCTGCGGCGATGAAGGCGTTCATCGTCAACCGGGTGGGCGACTTCGGCTTCATCCTCGGCATTGCCGCGCTCTACTTTCTGGTGGACTCGATCCGCTTCGACGACATTTTCGCTGCGGCTCCCTCGCTCGCCACGACCGAGATCAGTTTCCTGTGGCGTGACTGGAACGCCGCGAACCTCGTGGCATTTCTGCTGTTCATCGGCGCCATGGGGAAATCGGCGCAGCTCTTCCTCCACACCTGGCTCCCGGACGCCATGGAAGGCCCGACGCCGGTTTCGGCCCTGATCCATGCCGCCACCATGGTGACGGCGGGCGTGTTCCTGGTCTGCCGCATGTCGCCGCTGATCGAGTTCGCGCCCGAAACCAAGACCTTCATCGTCATCATAGGCGCGTCCACCGCCTTCTTCGCGGCGACGGTCGGTCTCGTGCAGAACGACATCAAGCGTGTCATCGCCTATTCGACCTGTTCGCAGCTCGGCTACATGTTCGTGGCGGCGGGCGTGGGCGTCTATTCGGCAGCGATGTTCCACCTGCTCACGCACGCCTTCTTCAAGGCGATGCTGTTCCTGGGCGCGGGCTCGGTCATCCACGCGATGCATCATGAGCAGGATCTGCGGAATTACGGCGGACTGCGCAAGAAACTGCCCGTGACCTACTGGATGATGATGATCGGCACCTTGGCGATCACCGGCGTCGGCATTCCGCTTACCCATATCGGTTTCGCCGGGTTCCTCTCGAAGGACGCGATCATCGAGAGCGCCTGGGCCGGCGGGACGGGAGCGTCACAATACGCTTTCTGGATGTTGGTCATCGCCGCTTTCATGACATCCTTCTACTCTTGGCGGCTGATGTTCCTCACCTTCTTCGGCAAGCCGCGCGATGCGCATGTCGTGGCGCATGACACCGAGGAACCCGACGCTCATGCCAACCACCAGGCGGATCATCATTCCAAGCCTCACGACAGCGACCATGGCCACGGCCATCACGGTTCCGCCTATGACCACGCGCATGAAAGCCCAAGGGTGATGCTGGTCCCGATGATCGTTCTGGCTTTCGGCGCGGTCTTTGCGGGGATGATCTGGCAAAAGCCCTTCTTCGGCGACCATCATGCGGTAGAACAGTTCTTCTCCATCCCGGCGCAGCACGAGGAGGTCGCGGCAGCCGACCATGGCGCGGTGCCCGTAGGGGCGCCTGTGGAAACGGCCGCTGGCGAGGCGGCACCGGCAGACCATGCCGCCGCTCCGACGGAAGCTGCACCGGCAACAGCGGAGCATGCGGCTGTCCCGGCGAAGATCGGGGCGATCTTCATGCATCCCGACAACCACGTGATGGAAAATGCCCACCATGCCCCGGTCTGGGTCAAGGTGTCGCCGTTCATCGCGATGCTTCTGGGGCTGGGGCTGGCCTATGTCATGTACATTCGTGACCCGAGCCTTCCGGCACGCGTCGCTTCCACCAATCGCCCGCTCTACAAGTTCCTGTTGAACAAATGGTACTTCGACGAGATCTATCTGTTCATCTTTATCCGCCCGGCGCAGGCGCTCGGCCGGTTCCTGTGGAAAAACGGTGACGGCGCGACGATCGACGGCGGGATCAACGGGCTGGCCACCGGGATCATTCCGTTCTTCGCACGGCTCGCGGGGCGGCTGCAGTCGGGTTACCTGTTCCACTACGCTTTCGCCATGGTGGTGGGCATTGCCCTGCTCGTCACCTGGATGACGCTCTGGGGAGGAGCGCACTGATGGAAAACCTCCTTTCGATCGTCACCTTCACGCCCCTCGTTGCGGCGATCATCCTTGCGCTGTTTCTACGCGGGGACGATGCGGCGGCGCAGCGGAATGCCAAGTGGCTGGCTCTCATCGCAACGACGGCGACCTTCCTCGTCTCGCTGTTCATCCTGATCGGCTTCGACCCATCCGATACCGGCTTCCAGTTCGTGGAAAACCGGGAGTGGATTCTCGGCCTTCGCTACAAGCTGGGTGTTGACGGCATTTCCGTGCTCTTCGTCATGCTGACGACCTTCCTCATGCCGCTGACCATCGCGGCCTGCTGGGATGTCACCTACCGGGTGAAGGAGTACATGATTGCCTTCCTCATCCTGGAAAGCCTGATGATCGGCGTCTTCGTGGCGCTGGACCTCGTGCTGTTCTACCTGTTCTTCGAAGCGGGCCTGATCCCGATGTTCCTCATCATCGGCATCTGGGGCGGGAAGGACAGGATCTACGCCTCCTTCAAATTCTTCCTTTACACCTTCCTCGGCTCGGTGCTGATGCTGGTGGCGATGGTGTCGATGTACTGGCAGGCGGGCACGACCGACATTCCGACCTTGCTGAACCATCAGTTCGCCTCCGCGCCGCTCACGCTCATGGGCTGGCAGATCATGGGCGGCGTGCAGACGCTGCTGTGGCTCGCCTTCTTTGCCTCCTTCGCGGTCAAGATGCCGATGTGGCCGGTCCACACCTGGCTGCCGGATGCACACGTGCAGGCTCCCACCGGGGCGTCCGTTCTGCTGGCGGCGGTAATGCTGAAGATGGGGGGCTACGGCTTCCTGCGCTTCAGCCTGCCAATGTTCCCGGTGGCGTCGGATCTGCTGGGGCCGTTCGTTCTGTGGCTCTCCGTGATCGCGATCATCTATACCTCTCTCGTTGCGCTTGTGCAGCAGGACATGAAGAAGCTGATCGCCTATTCGTCGGTGGCCCATATGGGTTATGTGACAATGGGGATTTTTGCGGCCAACCAGCAGGGGCTGGACGGCGCGATCTTCCAGATGATCAGCCACGGCTTTGTCTCGGGTGCGCTCTTCCTTTGCGTCGGGGTCGTTTATGACCGTATGCACACCCGGGAGATTTCGGCCTACGGCGGGCTGGTGAACCGGATGCCTGCCTATGCGGCGGTCTTCCTGTTCTTCACCATGGCCAACGTCGGTCTGCCCGGGACGTCCGGCTTCATCGGAGAGTTCCTGACGATCGTCGGGGTGTTCCAGGTGAACACCTGGGTCGCGACCTTCGCCGCGACCGGGGTGATCCTGTCGGCCTGCTATGCGCTCTGGCTCTACCGCCGTGTGGTGCTGGGCGATCTGGTGAAGGAAAGCCTCAAGTCCATCACCGACATGACCCGGCGCGAGAAGGCGATCTTTGCCCCCCTCGTCGCCATGACACTTCTGCTTGGCGTGTATCCGTCGCTCGTCACCGACATCATCGGGCCTTCCGTGGCCAATCTGGTGCAGGGTTACGAGACGGCCGTCGCCCAGGCCGGTGAGGCCGCGACGCGGCTCGCCCGGAATTGAACCGAAGGACCGCGCCATGATCTCTGCCGATATCGCCATCGTCCTGCCGGAGCTGCTGCTCGCGGCCTATGCGATGCTCGCGCTGCTCTTCGGGGTCTATACGGGCAAGGATGCGACCGCCACGCTGATCACCTGGGTGACGGCGGTGGTGATGGTTCTCCTCGCATTCTGGATAGGCCTGGGGGGCGGCACGCGCCTCGCCTTCGGGGGCATGTTCATCGACGACGCCTTCTCGCGGTTCGCGAAGGCGGTCATTCTGGTCTCCGGCGCCTTTGTGCTGGTGATGGGCCGCGACTATCTTGCCAAGCACGACCTGCTCCGCTTCGAGTATCCGGTGCTGTTCGCTCTGGCGACCGTCGGGATGATGGCGATGGTCTCCGCCGGCGATCTGATGTCGCTTTATCTTGGCCTGGAGCTTCAGTCGCTGGCGCTCTACGTGCTTGCGGCGATCCGGCGTGACAATCTCAAGTCCACCGAGGCGGGCCTGAAGTATTTTGTGCTCGGCTCGCTGTCTGCGGGGATGCTGCTCTACGGCGCCTCGCTCGTTTACGGATTTGCGGGCACGACGCTGTTCAGCGGTATCACGGAGGCCGTCCGTGGGTCCGAGCAACTGCCGCTCGGCCTGCTCTTCGGGCTGGTGTTCATGCTCGCCGGGTTGGCGTTCAAGATCTCCGCCGTTCCCTTCCACATGTGGACGCCCGATGTCTATGAAGGTGCGCCGACGCCGGTCACCGCCTTCTTCGCCACTGCCCCCAAGGTTGCGGCCATGGCGCTCATCGCCCGGCTCGTTCACGGCGCCTTCGGCAATGTCGCGGGGGACTGGAGCCAGATTGTCGCATTCCTGTCGGTCTGCTCCATGTATCTCGGGTCTATCGGCGCGATCGTGCAGACGGACATCAAACGCCTGATGGCCTATTCCTCCATCGCCCATATGGGGTACGCTCTGATGGGCCTCGCCGCGGGGACGAGCTTCGGGATTCAGGCGATGCTCGTCTATATGGCGATCTACGTCACCATGAACATCGGCACCTTTGCCTTCATCCTGTCGATGGAACGGGATGGACGTCCGGTAAGCGATATCGACTCGCTGCGCCTGTTCAGCAAGCGGGAACCGCTGAAGGCGCTGGCCCTGCTCGTGCTGTTCTTCAGTCTCGCGGGTGTACCGCCGTTCATCGGCTTCTTCGGGAAGTTCTACGTCATCATGGCGGCGGTCGAGGGCAACATGACCTGGCTTGCGGTTCTGGGTGTCATCGCATCGGTGATCGGCGCCTATTACTACCTCCGTATCGTCTATTACATGTACTTCGGTGAAGAAGGCGCGGGCGTGGAAAGCCGGATGGGGCCGGTGCAATGGGTGATGCTGATGGGCTCGGCGGCGATCATGCTGGTCGGTGTCATCAACCTGTTCGGCATCGAACCCTATGCGCAGGCCGCGGCCACGGCGCTTGTTCCCTGAGGCATGACGGGCCCTGAGGCATGACGAGGGTGGCTGACTGGCCAGCGGGTATCGGGCGGCACGTCCATGCCGAACTGGACAGCACGCTGAACGAGGCGGCGCGTATCGCGCCGTCCCTCTCCGCCCCCGCTTGGATTCTCACCTACAACCAAACACAGGGGCGGGGCAGGCGCGGTCGCCCCTGGGCCATGCCGTCGGGCAACTTTGCCGGCGCGCTGGTGCTGCGGCCGCAGGAGCCGCCCGCGACGGTGGCGCTCCGCTCCTTCGTAGCCGCGCTCGCCCTTGCCGACGCCTTGAGCGAGGTGACGGGCCGGCCGGAGCTCCTCGCGCTCAAATGGCCCAATGACGTGCTGCTGGCGAGCGGCAAGGTGGCTGGCATTCTGCTGGAGGGCATCGGGCAGGGCGGTCAGGTCAGCCACCTCGCCATCGGTATCGGTGTCAATCTGGCGGAGGCGCCGCCTGCGGAGGCGCTGGAGCCGCATGCCGTGCAACCGGTGAGCCTGCTCGGTGCGACCGGTGCCCAGATTGCGCCCGAGGAATTCCTGTCCGTTCTTGCCCGGAGCTACGCGGCTCGCGAGGCCGTCTTCACGACGCAGGGCTTCGCCCCTATCCGGGAGGCATGGCTCGCCCGCGCCGCGCGGCTGGGAGAGCGTATCACGGCACGGACGGGCGGCACCGCGACCACGGGGATTTTCGAGACGATCGACGCGCAGGGGGCGCTCGTCCTGGCAACGTCGGAGGGGCGGCGGGCCATTCCCGCCGCGGAAGTGTTCTTCTGAGGGGGAGAAGGCCATGCTGATGGCGATCGATTGCGGCAACACCAACACGGTGTTCTCCATCTGGGACGGCGCGCGCTTCATCGCCACATGGCGCACCGCGACGGATCATCGCCGCACGGCGGATCAATACTGGGTCTGGATCAAGCAGCTCATGACGCTGAACCAGATCGACGCGGATGTGACGGAGGTCATCATCTCCTCCACCGTGCCGCGGGTCGTGTTCAACCTCAGGGTGCTCTGCAACCGGTATTTCGACTGCCGCCCGCTGGTGGTGGGCAAGCCGGAATGCCGCCTTCCGAACCCGCCAAGGGTGGATGCGGGCACGCTCGTCGGCCCGGACCGGCTGGTGAATACGGCAGGGGCCTACGACCGGCACGGGGGCGACCTGATCGTCGTCGATTTCGGCACGGCGACGACGTTTGATGTGGTGGACAGCGACGGAGCCTATATCGGCGGCGTGATCTCTCCGGGGGTGAACCTGTCGATGGAGGCGCTGCACATGGCCGCCGCCGCCCTGCCGCACGTGGATGTGACCAAGCCCGAACACGTGATCGGGCGAAACACCGTTGCCTGCATGCAGTCCGGCATTTTCTGGGCCTATGTGGGTGTGGTGAAGGAGATCTGCGCGCGGATACGGGCGGAAAGAGGCCGTTCCATGCTCGTGATCGGCACCGGGGGGCTTGCGCCTTTGTTCGCGACCGGCGAAGACCTGTTCGACCGTCTTGAAGACGACCTGACGATGCACGGGCTGCGCATCATCAACGACTACAACAAGGACACACCCCGCGAATGAGGGATACGCATGAGTGAACGGCTGATCTTCCTGCCCCTGGGCGGCGCCGGCGAAATCGGCATGAACGCCTATGTCTTCGGCTACGGGCCGGCGGGTCGGGAGCGGCTCATCCTCGTCGATCTGGGCGTGACCTTCCCGGACATGGAGACGACGCCCGGCGTCGATCTCATCATGGCCGATGTCTCCTGGCTGACCCAGCGGGCCGACCGGCTTGAGGCGATCTTCATCACCCATGCGCATGAGGATCACCTTGGCGGGATCGGCCATCTCTGGCCGCGACTGAAGGTGCCTGTCTATACCCGCGCCTTCACCGGCGTTCTCGCCCGGCTGAAGCTGGAGGAGCAGGGTCTGGGGACGGATATGCTCAACATCGTCGGCGCCTATCCCGAGCAGGTGGAGGCGGGACCGTTCCGCGTCTCTTTCATGCCCGTGTCGCATTCCATCCCGGAAAGCGCTGCGCTGGTCATCGACACGCCCGCTGGCCGGGTGGTCCACTCCGGGGACTTCAAGCTCGACGGGACGCCCGTGGTGGGTGAGCCTTTCGACGCCGCTGCCTGGCATACGATGGCGCGGGCGAATGGCAAGGTTCAGGCCTTCACCTGCGATTCGACCAACGTCTTCTCGCCCCGGCCGGGCCGCTCGGAATCCACCCTGGCCGCGCCGCTGCTCGATCTCGTGGTGAATGCGCGCGGCATGGTGGTGGCCACGACCTTTGCTTCCAACGTCGCGCGCCTGAAGACGCTGGCCGATGCGGCGGTCGCTGCGGGCCGCTCCATTTGCCTGCTCGGGCGCGCGATGCGCAAGATGGTGGCCGCGGCGGTCGAGGCCGGTGTTCTGACGGATTTCCCCCCGACCGTGTCGCCCGAGGATGCGGCGAGCATGCCGCGGGAGAACGTGATGCTCATCGTCACGGGCAGTCAGGGCGAGCGGCGTGCGGCTGCCGCGCAACTGTCGCGCGGGCGCTATCTGGGGCTGGAGTTGAAGGAGGGCGATCTGTTCCTCTTCTCCTCCCGCACCATTCCCGGCAACGAACGCGGCGTGATCCGCATCATGAACGCGCTCTCCGAAATGGGCGTGGATGTGGTGGATGACAATGATGGCCTCTACCACGTGTCAGGTCACGCCAACCGGCCGGATCTGGAGGCGGTGCATGATCTGGTGTCCGCCCGCATGGTCATTCCCATGCATGGCGAGCATCGCCACCTGCGGGAACATTCAAAGCTGGTCGCAGCCAAGGGTATCCCCTCGGAGATCGTGACCAACGGCATGATGATGGACCTGTCCGGCGACCGTCCCCGCGTGGTCGAACATGTGGAGACGGGGCGGCTCTATCTCGACGGAAACGTGCTGATCGGCGCGACGGACGGGGTGGTGCGCGATCGCATCCGCATGGCGCTGAACGGGCATGTTCTCATCACCGTCATCATCGACGACGAAGGCGAGATCCTCGGCGACCCCTGGGCGGAGGTCATGGGCCTGCCCACGCGTGGCCGGAGCGGCGGCGCGGTGGAGGAGGTCATCGAGCAGGCGCTCGCGGACCTTCTGGAGAAGGTGTCGCACAAGGTCATCGGGGATGACGGCAAGCTCGATGAGGCGATCCGCCGCCAGGTGCGCCAGACATCCGTGCAGGAAATCGGCAAGAAGCCCGAAGTCACCGTGGTGGTCAGCCGTCTGCTGGAGGAGTGAGCGTCAGACCCTGATGCCGTAGGTGCGGGGCGGACTGCCCAGCATCCTGCGGAACATCGTGGTGAATGCCGCAACGCTCTCATAGCCGAGGTCGAGCGCCACCGTCGTCACCGGCTCCCCTGCGGCAAGCCGGGGCAGGGCGGCAAACAGGCTCGCCTGCTGCCGCCAGCGGGACAGGCTCAGGCCCGTCTCCTGCTGGAAGCGCCGGGTGAAGGAGCGGCGGCTCATCCCCGCACGCGCGGCCCAGTCGTCGATGGCGACATGGGCGTCCGGGGAGGCGACGAACTCCCGGCACAGCCGCGCAAGCCGTGGATCGGTCGGAAAGGCCAGCGCGAGCGGGCGTTCCGGCAGCAGCGGTATTTCATGCAGCAACAGGTGATTGACGAGCGTATCGCGCGCGCCCAGCGGCCCCAGAGGCGGAAGATCGGACGCCGCCTTTAGCAGTTCGCGCATCAGCGGCGTGACATGCACGACCCGGATGGTATCCGGCAGGCCCGGATGCGCTCCGGGCAGGACATAGGCCGACCGCATCCGCACATTGCCAAGCATCTCTACCGAATGCACCGTTTCTGCGGGCAGCCAGAGGGCATGATCCTTGGGCACCATCCACCGCCCCGCATCCGCGCGGACCAGCAAAACTCCCTCCAATGCATGGATCAGCTGGGACCGGCTATGCCTGTGGGGAGGCACCAGCCGGTAATCCGGGTAATCCGCGGCCGCGGCGATGAGCGGTTCGCTGGAGATGTCGAGCGCGTCCAGCGTCGGCTTCGGCACCGCCGTCCGGTCGCGATAGTTGGGGTCCGCCTCCATGCTGTCCTCCGTTGGCCCGGATGCGAAAGTCTTTGACCAAAGCACGAAAGAACTCGATTCGGAACTGCCTTAAGAACAGGCGGAAGTATTACGCGGAGTCCCTCCCTTGTCCGATGTGTCCATAACCCCCGATATCGCGGCGCCGTTGCAGCCCGCACAGCCCGCCCCACGGCGACGTCTGGATAGCACGACCTGGTCGATCATCCTTGCCGTCAGCCTGTGTCATATGCTGAACGATGTGATGCAGTCGCTGCTCGCGGCGATCTATCCTCTGCTGAAGGCGGATTTCGCGCTGGATTTCTGGCAGATCGGGGCGCTGACGCTGGCCTTCCAGGGCACGGCCTCGCTTCTGCAGCCGGCGATCGGCATCTATACCGACAAAAACCCGTTGCCGATGTCGCTCCCCTGGGCTTCCGTGCTCACCTTTCTCGGATTGATGGTGCTCTCGGTCGCGGGCAGCTATCCGACGCTGCTCATCGGCGCCTCTCTGGTCGGGATCGGCTCGGCCATCTTCCACCCGGAAGCGTCGCGCGTGGCCCGGTTCGCTTCCGGCGGCCGTTATGGTACGGCGCAATCGCTCTTTCAGGTGGGCGGCAATTTCGGAACCTCGCTCGGGCCGCTGCTCGCTGCTTTCATCGTGGTGCCGCTCGGGCGTCCGGCCGTGGCATGGTTCGGGGTGCTGGCGCTGATCGCGGGTTTCGTCCTCTATCGGGTCGGGCTTTGGTATCGCGACATCCGCGAGGAACTGCAGGCCCGCAAGGCCGCCGACAAGACGCTGCCGCTGCCCCGCGCGCGGGTGATGTGGTCCATCGGGATCCTCGCCTTCCTCGTGCTGACCAAGAATGCCTACATGGCGGGGATGACCAGCTTCTACACCTTCTACCTGATCGAGACCTTCGGCCTCGGCACGCAGGCGGCGCAGGTGATGCTGTTCCTGTTCCTCGGCGCCGTCGCCGTCGGCACGATCCTCGGCGGGCCCTTTGCCGACAGGTTCGGCCCGCTCACGGTGATCTGGGTGTCCATCCTGGGTGTGCTGCCCTTCACGCTGCTGCTCCCCCATGCGAACCTGTTCTGGACGGGAGTGCTGACCGTCGTGATCGGCGTGATCCTCGCCTCCGCCTTCTCCGCCATCGTGGTCTTTGCACAGGAACTGCTGCCGGGGCGGGTCGGGATGGTTGCGGGTATCTTCTTCGGCCTTTCCTTCGGGCTGGGCGGGATCGCCGCCGCGCTGATCGGGCTTGCGGCCGACAGCCACGGGATCGCCAGCGTCTATCACGTCCTTGCATGGTTCCCGGCGCTTGGTCTGCTGACGATCTTCCTGCCGAAATCGGCGGAACTGCGGCGCAAGAGCTGATGCGAAAAGGGCGCCCAAAGGGGCGCCCTTTCACAATCCCGGGTTTTCACCCTCAGTAATCCAGCGGCCTGTCGCCATCCTTGTCCTTCACGCGGGTCGGCAGGCCCAGACGGTCAAGTTCCTTGAGGAACGGTAGCGGCGGCAGTTCCTCCACATTGACCATCTTGCCCACGTCCCAGTCACCACGTGCGATGAGGAGCGCGGCAGCAACCGGCGGCACACCAGCGGTGTAGGAGATCCCTTGGCTGCCGACTTCCTCATAGGCTTCCTTGTGGTCCGCGACGTTGTAGATGAACACTTCGGCCGCTTCGCCGTTCTTCGTTCCGGTCACCAGATCGCCGATGCAGGTCTTGCCCTCATAGTCGGGGGCGAGGCTCGCAGGATCCGGCAAGACAGCCTTGACCACCTTGAGCGGCACGACCTCCTGACCCTCGGCGGTCTTCACAGGCTTTTCGGAGAGCAGGCCGAGATTCTTCAGGACGGTGAACACGTTGATGTAGTGGTCGCCGAAGCCCATCCAGAAGCGCACATCGGCATCGGGATAGTTGGCGGAGAGGGAGTGCACCTCATCATGGCCGGTGAGATACGCCTTCTGCTTGCCAACGACCGGTAGATCCCATTCTCGGCCTACCTCGAACATGCTGTTCGACTGCCACTGGCCACCCTGCCAGGAATAGACCGTGCCGGTGAATTCGCGGAAGTTGATCTCCGGGTCGAAATTGGTGGCGAACCAGCGCCCGTGCGAGCCCGCATTGATGTCCACGATGTCGATCGACTTCACCTCATCGACATACCGGTCGGCGGCGAGGCGGGCATAGGCATTGACCACGCCGGGATCGAACCCGACGCCGAGGATCGCGGTCACGCCCGCTTGCGCCGTGCGTTCCCGCCGCTGCCATTCGTAGTTGCCATACCACGGCGGTGTCTCGCATATCTTCGCCGGGTCTTCGTGGATGGCTGTGTCCATATAGGCTGCGCCGGTCCGGATGCAGGCTTCCAGCACGTACATGTTCACGAAGGCGGAGCCGACATTGATGACGATCTCCGCACCCGTCCTCTCGATCAAAGCGGCAACCGCGTCGGTATCCATCGCATCGACGGCATGACCTTCGAACACGCCGGGAACCTTCAGGGCGCTTTTCGCATGCACGCTTTCGATGATCGCATCGCACTTCGCCTTGGTGCGCGATGCGATGTGGATATCGCCGAGAAGGTCGTTGTTCTGGGCGCATTTATGCGCAACGACCTGCGCCACGCCACCGGCTCCGATGATGAGGACGTTCTTCTTCATTCCATGAGGCCTCGTTGGTCTGAGAGTGAAGGCCCCCCGCCGATGGGGGGCGCGGGGTCAGGAAAGCGCGGCGGCGAATTCGTCATAGCCGAAGTCGCGCACTTCAGTCAGGGTTCCATCCAGTTCGCGGATGGCGATGGAAGGCATCTTCACGCCGTTGAACCAGTTCTTCTTGACCATCGTGTAACCGGCGGCATCCTGGATCGACAGCCGGTCCCCGGATTTCAGGGGGTGGGGAAAGCGGAACTCGCCGAAGATGTCGCCCGCGAGACAGGATTTCCCGCAGACCATCCATTCCTCCGGCCCTTCGTTCGGCTCCATCTTGGCGGACTGGCGATAGATCAGCAGATCGAGCATATGGGCTTCGATGGAGCTGTCCACGATGGCGAGGTTCTTTCCATTGTGCAGCGTGTCGAGCACCGTCACCTCCAGTGTGGTGGATTTGGTGATCGCCGCCTCTCCCGGCTCCAGATAGACCTGCACGCCATATTCGCCGGAAAACCGCTTCAGCCGCTCCGCCAGTTTCATCAGCGGATAACCCTCGCCGGTGAAGTGGATGCCTCCGCCCAGCGAAATCCAGTCCAGCCGCCGGATCAGAGCGCCGAAGCGTTGCTCGATCAGGCCAAGCATCTCGTCAAACCGCTCGAAACTCTCGTTTTCGCAGTTGTTGTGGAACATGAAGCCGGAAATCGCGTCGAGATGCGGCTCGATCCGCTGGGGATCCCATTCGCCGAGCCGCGAGAAGGGCCGCGCCGGATCCGCCAGATCGAAGCCGGAGGTGGAGACGCCGGGATTGACCCGCAGGCCGCGGACATGCCCCTCCGACACGTCGCGGAAGCGTTCGAGCTGCCCGGCGGTGTTGAAGATGACCTTGTCGGAATTGGCCAGAACCTCGTCGATCTCGTCAGGCGCCCAGGCCACGGAATAGGCGTGCGTCTCGCCCGGAAACTTCTCCCGCCCGAGCTTCACCTCGTAAAGCGAGGAGGAGGTGGTGCCATCCATGTAGTCCGACATGAAATCGAAGACCGACCATGTGGCGAAGCACTTGAGCGCCAGCAGCGCCTTGGCGCCGGAGGCTTCGCGCAGCGTGGCGATCTTCTCCATGTTGGGCAGGAGCAGCGCCTTGTCGATCACGTAGCAGGGTGTCTGCATGGGGGCCTCCTACGGCGTCAGGGCGGGCGACCGCGCCGCCCGAGGAAGGCGACGACGTAGTCATTTTTCTCTGCCGCCTCAAGTCCCCGGGGCAATTTGCCGCCGAATCTGCCCTGCCGAAGCAACAGGAAGATGACGCCGCGCGGAATGCGCGCGGACGCTCGATCAGGGGGAGGGCGCGACTTAGCGGCGGCGGTCCCGGCGCGCGGACATCGGTTGGAAAGCCACGCTCACATGCGCCTCGCAATAGGGCTTGCCGGGCGCAGCGGCATGACCGCAGAACCAGAAATCGTCCGTGGCCGGGTCACCGATCGGCCATTTGCAGGTCCGTTCCGTCAACTCCAGCAGGGTGAGCTTGCGGGCGCGCTTCTCCACCTCGCGGGCGGAGGCGAGGGTTTCGGGGCTGATTTCGTTGGTCGAGGGCTGCGGCGGAAGCGGTTGCAGACCGTTCGTCACCGGGCGGCGGGTGGAAAGCTGGGTCGGTGGCGGCGGTGCGACACGCGGTTGCGGCTCGGCACGGCTCGGCTCTGCCCGGACAGGTTCCGGCTCCGGCTCGGGTGCGCTCTCGACGACGACCTCGATCACCGTTTCCTGCACCACGATCTCCTCGACCGTTTCGACAACGGCTTCCTCTTCCTTCTCACCCGGTCCACGGTTGGAAAGGCCAAGCCTATGGACCTTGCCGATCACCGCGTTGCGCGTAACACCGCCAAGTTCCTTGGCGATCTGGCTGGCGCTCTGGCCTTCGCCCCACATCCGCTTCAGGGTCTCGACGCGTTCGTCGGTCCAGGACATTCAGTGCCTCCGGCTGAAAGCCGCCATCTCGGCTGCGCCAGGGGGCGCACCGGCAAGCGGCAAAATTCGGGTTCTTGGCGCCGCATTCTAAGCGGGACACGGCGAGATACAAGCGACAGGCCGCCGATTCAAGCATAACCGCAGCAAAGGTCGCTTTCGATGAGATGAGCACCGCGAAAAAGATTTACAACCCTGCACCGAGCCGTTATCCGCGTCACATGATCGCAAAGCTCCGCCTTTCCCCGCCGAGCCGACGTCGTCGCACCCGCGTCTGACGTCCCGATCGCCGTGCGCCTGCCGCACATCTTCTTTCAAACCACCGTCGTTGACTCGCCCCCGCTGCTTTGGCACCTCTGGGGCGCATTTCAGAGGATGATCCGATGATCACGTCCGTGCTGCCGACCTACAACCGCGCGCCGCTGTCCTTCGTGAAGGGGGAGGGCGTCTGGCTGACGGAGGCGGGCGGGGAGCGATACCTCGACCTTGGCGCAGGGATCGCGGTGAACGTGCTCGGTCACGCCAATCCCGCGCTGGCGGAAGTGTTGTCCGAACAGGCGCACAAGCTCTGGCACACGTCGAACCTCTACATCGTGCCGGAGCAGCAGCGGCTGGCCGATCTGCTGGTCGCGCATACCTTTGCGGACACGGTGTTCTTCACCAATTCCGGGACGGAAGCGGCGGAGCTGGCCATCAAGATGGCGCGCAAATACTGGTATGACGGCGGCGAGAAGGAACGGGTGGAGATCATCACCTTCGAGGGCTGCTTCCATGGCCGCTCCTCTGCCGCCATCGCGGCCTCCGGCGCGGAGAAGATGGTGAAGGGCTTCGGCCCGCTGCTTCCGGGGTTCGTCCACCTCCCCTTCGGCGACAGGGCCGCGGTGAAGGCCGCGATGACGGAAAAGACCGCGGCGATCCTGCTCGAACCCATTCAGGGCGAAGGCGGTATCCGTCCCTTCGGAGATGCCTTCCTGAAGGAAATCCGCGCCCTTTGCGATGCGACCGGCACGCTCCTCATCCTCGATGAGGTTCAATGCGGCGTCGGGCGCACGGGCAAGCTCTTTGCCCACGAATGGGCCGGGATCACCCCGGATATCATGATGGTGGCCAAGGGTATCGGCGGCGGTTTCCCCCTCGGCGCCGTGCTGGCGACGGAGACCGCGGCGCGGGGCATGACAGCGGGCACCCATGGCTCGACCTATGGCGGCAACCCGCTGGGCTGCGCGGTGGGCGCGAAGGTCATGGATATCGTGGCCGACCCGGCGTTTCTCGAAGCGGTCAATCACAAGGCCGGGTTCTTCCGCCAGAAGCTGGAGGGCCTTGTTGCCGCGCATCCCGAGGTCTTCGAGGAAGTGCGCGGGCAGGGCCTCATGCTGGGCCTGAAGTGCCGCATCGCTCCTGCCGATCTGGTGGCCGCGGGCTATGCGGAAAAGGTGCTGACCGTTGGTGCCGCCGATAACGTCGTCCGCCTGCTGCCCGCGCTGAACATCGCGGAGGCGGAGATCGCCGAAGCGGTGGAGCGTCTGGACCGTGCCGCCGCCGCGCTCTCCCCGGAGAAGAAGGCGCAGGCCGGTGATTGAGGCGCGGCCCCCTTCTGCCACCGGCAGCGAGGCGGTGACCGGCATCCGGCTGGATCCGGTCACGCGCGCAGACCTGCCGCTTCTCGGCTCATGGCTCCGCCTGTCGCACGTCCGCCGCTGGTGGGATGCGCCGGAGGAGCAACTGGCCCGCATCGGCGAGCGGATCGGATCGCCACTGATTTCGCAACAGATCGCCAGTTATTATGGGCAACCGTTCGGTTACGTGCAGCATTACCGCCTTCTGGACTGGCCGGGCGGGGCCGGTGGGCTGCCGGAGGATACGCGGGGCATCGACCTGCTCATCGGGCCGTCTGGCCGGCTTGGCCGGGGTCTTGGGTCCGGCTTGCTCCGGGCTCTCTCAGCCAGGCTTTTTGCGGAGGGTGTGCCTGCTCTCGCGGGCGATCCCGATCCGGCGAACATCGCGGCTGTTCGGGCCTTCCGCCGGGCGGGGTTCCGCGATTATGCTGCCGGTTCCGACATGCCGCCGCTCATGGTGCTTCTTGCCAATCCGACGCCGGATGAAAACGACGAAAGACAAGCCTGATGAACAGCTTCCTCGATATTCATACCACGGCACCTGAAGACTTGCGGGGCATGATAGACAATGCCCGTGCCATGAAACTGGCGCGCAACGGCCGTCCCAAAGGTGCTGTGGATGACGAATTGCCGCTGAAGGGCCGCATGGTCGCCCTGATCTTCGAGAAGCCCTCCACCCGGACCCGCGTCTCCTTCGACGTGGGCGTGCGCCAGATGGGCGGCGAGACGATGGTGCTGTCCGGCAAGGAAATGCAGCTCGGCCATGGTGAGACGATTGCCGATACCGCGCGCGTCCTGTCCCGCTATGTCGATCTGATCATGATCCGCACGTTTGAGGAGGCCACGCTCTACGAAATGGCCGAACATGCGTCCGTCCCGGTCATCAACGGCCTGACCAACCGGACGCATCCCTGCCAGATCATGGCCGATGTGATGACCTATGAGGAACATCGCGGCAATATCGTGGGCCGCAAGGTGGTGTGGTGTGGCGACGGCAACAACGTCTGTGCCTCGCTCATCCATGCGGCGGGGCAGTTCGGGTTCGATTTCACCTTCACCGGTCCGCCGCCGCTGGACCCGGAGCGGGAGTGGCTGGACTTCGCGCGGTCCCGGGGTGCGGGGGCGGAGATCGTGCGCGATCCTGCCCGCGCGGTGGAGGGGGCCGATCTTGTCGTCACTGACACATGGGTGTCGATGCATGATCCGCAATCGGCGCGGGAGCGGCGGCACAACCAGCTTCGCCCCTATCAGGTGAACGAGGCGCTCATGGCGCATGCGAAGCCCGACGCGCTTTTCATGCATTGCCTGCCCGCCCATCGCGACGATGAGGTGACGAGCACCGTCATGGACGGGCCGCATTCCGTCGTCTTCGACGAGGCGGAAAACCGGCTCCATGCGCAGAAGGCCGTCATGCGATGGTGCCTCGACGTCTGACGGGCGAATCTGACCTCCGCCCGATCGCCCGAGGTGCTCCGGCGTCATGTGCCCCGCGGTTTCGGGGCGGGGATATCGTATTCCTGCCCCTCCACGATCAGCCGTGCGGCGCGGATCGTTTCCCGGCCCGACAGCACGCCCACCACCTGAGCGGCCTTGCCGTCCTGCGGCGGTGCTGCGGACAGGCCGGAGCGGCTGACCTGCCGTTGCGAACCGAGCAACACGTGCCACCGGTGGCCGTCGCTGTCCTCCAGCGTCATGCCCGGCGCGGGGGCGGCCAGGTTCACATCATGGACGGCGCCGTTGATCGTCACCTGACCCATCCAGCCCGCGAACCGATGCGCATGTGCCAGCTGCGGCGCGGCGTGATAGGCAAGCGCGGCAAGGAGAAGCGTCGCAAGGCTGACCCGCCCGATGTCTCTCGTCGTCATTCGCCCCTCCTTTGTTTGGCCCGGCAGAGCATATGTCGGGCCGGCACAGGCGGGGAATCACGCTTGCTTGACCCTGCAGGCTCAGGCCTATCTTTCCCGACATGCAGGGAGGGAAGGACATGGAAACCGAACGATTGCATCGCGGGCGGCTCATCGACCATCTTCAGCTCGTTATCCGGGACTTGGAAGCGAGCCGCCGGTTCTACGGCGCCGTGCTGGACGCGCTGGATATTCCGATCGGCGGGGAGGGGGAGGGTTTCTTCTGGGCGGACGAGCTGTTTGTCTCATCCGCCGACAGCCCGGCGGCCCTAGGCGAGCTCACCGGGCGGCACCATCTCGCCTTTCAGGCGGAGGATGAGGCGCAGGTGCGCACATTTCATGCCGCGGGGCTTGCGGCGGGGGGCACCGACAACGGCGGTCCCGGAGAGCGGCCCTATCACCCTGGCTATTACGCCGCGTTCCTGCTGGATCCGGACGGCAACAATATCGAAGCGGTCTTTCATGGCGCCGCCCGCCGCAGCGCGCCCTCCGTGGTCGTGGAGTTCTGACGGGGTTCTGGACGGTCAGGCCGTCTGGCCCCGGGGTTTGGCCCGCAGCGTGGGTTCGGCCTGCGTCGGATCCTCCGGCCACGGGTGGCGGGGATACTGGCCGCGCATGTCCTTGCGCACATCGGCATAGCTCGTGGCCCAGAAGCGGGGCAGGTCGGTCGTCACCTGTACGGGGCGGCGGGCGGGCGAAAGCAGCGTAACGCGGAGCGGCAGGCGTTTCGGACCGATGGCAGGATGCTCCGTCACGCCGAACATTTCCTGCAACCGCACCTCGATCCCCGGAACGCCGCCGCGATAGTCGAGCGGGATGCGGTTGCCGAGCGGCGTGGTGAAATGGCCGGGCGCCAGCCGGTCGAGGGTCTGCATCTCCTCCCACCCCAGCATCTGACGGAGCGGTTCGAGCAGGTCGAGCGCCTTCAAGTCCGCCGCCGTCCGCCGCCCCGCCAGATGCGGCAGGAGCCAGTCCTGCAACCCTGCGGTCAGCCCGGCGTCGGACATGTCGGGCAGGTCCACCCCCTCTGCCCGGAGCAGTTCCACCCGTGCGCGGAACCATTCCGCCGCCTCCGTCCAGCCGAGGGAGGAGAGGCCCAGATCGCGCACCCCGTCCAGCAGCGCCTCCGCCACCCGTTCCTCCGGCGCGTCCTGCCAGATGCGGTCGTCCAGCATGATGGAGCCGAGCCGCTCCTGCCGCCGGGCGATGACGCGACGCTCGCGGGGTGACCAGACGCAGACATCCTCCCAGCCGATGCGCTCGCCGTGAAGACGCCGCACCCCCGCCTCGGTGATTTCCACCGCCTGCCGGATCGTCGGCTCCCGCGCCGTGCCGCCCAGATCGGTCGCGACAAGCAGGCGCTGGCCCGACATCGGATCGCCCGCCGCGATGGTCACGCCTTTGCCGCCCGACAGCAGCCAGCGCGGTGTTTCCCCCTTGCGGCGCAGGCCGATGCGGTCAGGATAGGCGAGGGAGGCCATCTCGCCCGGCGTCATGTCCGGCCCCTCGGTGCCCGCCAGCCGGGAGAGCCGCCGCGCTTCCTGCCGGATCGTCTCTACCGTCGCGCGGTCGGCAGGCCAGGGGCGGCGCTCGGCATAGGCGCGCAGGTCGCGCACGGCCTCCAGCCGCAGGGCGAGATCGGCGGGCG
>NZ_DAMDHB010000022.1:0-60850 GCF_032102465.1 Haematobacter sp.
ACGGCGCCGGAAGGGGTGGTGGTGCTCGGCTCCCCGATCTCGGACCGGCCCCCGGCGCAGGAAACGCCGCCCGCGCCGAAAGTGTCCGAGCGGCCGAAGCAGCGTCCGGTGAGCCGCGTGGCCCCCACGCCGACCGAAGCGCCGCCCCCCGAAGCCAAGACCGCCGAGACGCGGCAGGAGGCCGTGCGCGCCGATGCGCCCGCGCCTCCCAAGGAGGCGAAGGAAGCACAGGAGGCCACCGCACCCGAGGAGGCGACAACCCGTGTCGTGACGGAGGCGACAGAGGTCGCGGAGGAAGCCGCGGCCCCGAAACCCGCCGCCCCCGCCTCGGCAGCGCCCCCCCGGAACCGGCCGGAGAAGCCGAAGCCCGAGATGAAACCGGTGGAAACCGCCGCGGTCGAGCCGGAGAAGAAGCCGCAGCCGCCGAAACCCGTCTCCAAGCCGGATGCGCCGAAGGAAACCAGGAAGGAACCGCCGAAGCCCGCGGAACCCGCCCGCGAACCGCCGAAGAAGGAAGCGCCGAAAGAGCCCAGGAAAGCGGAGGCCCCGAAGCCCGCCGCTTCCGATGCGATCGCCGATGCCGTGGCCGCCGCCGTTGCGGGCGGCGCCTCCAGCGCGTCGGGGAGTGGCACCGGAGGGCGGGGCACCGCGCCTTCCGGCCCGCCCATGACCTCCGGGGAGAAGGATGCGCTTCGCGTCGCGGTGCAGTCCTGCTGGAACGTCGGCTCGCTCTCCTCCGAGGCGCAGAACGTCACGGTCACACTCGGCGTAAAAATGGCGCAGAGCGGCATCCCGGAGGGCGGCTCCGTGCGCATGATCGGGTATGAGGGCGGTTCGGAGACCGCGGCGCGGCAGGCCTATGAGGCCGCGCGCCGGGCCATCCTCCGCTGCGGAGCCAAGGGCTTTCCGCTGCCGGCCGAGAAATACGAACAGTGGCGGGACATCGAGATGGTGTTCAACCCGGAGAGCATGAGGATCAAATGAAAGTGCTGCGGACAGCCCTTGGCGCGACGGCGATCGCGCTCGCCTGCCTCGCCGCGACCGCGACGGTTGCCCCGGCGCAGAACGGGCCGCTGAGGATCGAGATCACCGATGGGGTGATCGAACCTCTGCCCTTCGCCATCCCGCCGTTCATCGCGGCGAACGGCGGCGCGCAGCAGCTTGCCGCCGACATCTCCCGCGTCGTGGCGGCGGATCTGGTGGGAACGGGGCTGTTCCGGGAGATCCCGCCCTCCGCCTATATCTCGCGCGTGACCTCCTTCGACAGCCCGGTGCAGTATCAGGACTGGAAGGCGATCAACGCGCAGGCGCTCATCACCGGGGCCGTATCGGTCGAGGGCGGGCGCGTCACGGTGAAATTCCGCCTGTTCGACGTGTTCTCGGGCCAGCCGCTGGGCGAGGGGCTTCAGTTCACAGGGAGCCAGCAGGGCTGGCGGCGGATGGCGCACAAGGTCGCCGATCAGGTCTATTCCCGCATCACCGGCGAGGGGCCGTATTTCGACAGCCGGGTGTTGTTCGTCTCCGAAAGCGGGCCGAAGGACGCGCGGGTCAAGCGGCTTGCCGTCGCGGATTACGATGGGGCCAGCATGGGCTTCCTGTCCGACGGGCGGGCCATCGTGCTCGCGCCCCGCTTCTCGCCCTCGGGCGACAGGGTGCTCTACACCTCCTACGAATCCGGCTTTCCGCGCATCTACATCATGGACGTGGCCAGCGGCAGCCGCCGCGCGCTCGACGATCAGCCGGGCACGATGACCTTCGCGCCGCGCTTCTCGCCCGATAGCCAGCGGGTGATCTTCTCGCTCTCGCAGGGGGGGAACACGGATATCTACGCGCTCGACATCGCGTCGGGGCGGCGGACCCAGCTCACCTCCACCCCCGCCATCGAAACCGCGCCCAGCTTCTCGCCCGACGGGCGGCAGATCGTGTTCGAGAGCGACCGCTCCGGCTCGCAGCAGCTTTACATCATGGGCGCGAACGGCGGCGAGGCACGGCGGATTTCCTTTGGCGAGGGGCGCTACGGCACGCCGGTCTGGTCGCCGCGCGGCGATCTCATCGCCTTTACCAAGCAGAACGCGGGCCGCTTCCATATCGGTGTGATGCGCACCGACGGGTCGGAGGAGCGGCTGCTCACCGCCTCCTATCTCGATGAGGGTCCGACATGGTCGCCGAACGGGCGTGTCATCATGTTCACCCGTGAAGGCGCGGGGGCCGGTGGCCAGTCGCAGCTGTTCTCCGTGGACATTTCGGGCCGGAACCTGAAGCGGGTGCCGGTGAACGGCTCCGCCTCCGACCCGGCCTGGTCGCCGCTGATGAAATGACGGCCCGCCGGTCCGCCGCGGGCGGGCAGGCGCGAACGTGAACGGACACCGGGCCGCGCGGCGTTTCCACAACGGCTGCGGCATGTTAAACAGCCTCAAGCGAGGACGGGGACAGAAATGAAATTCGCAACGACAGCACTTCTTCTGGTGGCGGGCCTCGGGCTTGCCGCATGTAACAACCCGGACAAATACGCGACCGGCGCGGGCGGCTACGGTGCAGGCGGGGCCGGGGGTGTCGGCGGCGCTGGCGGTGCGGGCGGCTATGGGGCCGACGGCATCGGGACATCCGGTATCGGGGATGCGTCCAATCCGCGCTCCATCGCCTATTTCAACCAGACGGTCGGGGATCGGGTGCTGTTCCTCGTCGATCAGTCCACGGTTTCGCCGCAGGCCCGCACGATCCTGGACGGGCAGGCGCGCTGGCTTGCCACCAATCCCGAATACCGCATCACAATCGAGGGCCATGCCGACGAACAGGGCACGCGGGAATACAACCTCGCGCTTGGCGCGCGGCGGGCGAATGCGGTGCAGGAATACCTGATCTCCCAAGGCATCGCGCCCAGCCGGATGCGGACGGTGAGCTATGGCAAGGAACGCCCCGTCGCAACCTGCCCCGATGAAAGCTGCTTTGCGCAGAACCGTCGTGCCGTGACCGTCCTCGCCTCCGGCGCGGGAAGCTGAGGCGACAGTGATGCTCAGTCTGCGTCTTATCGTCCTCTGCACGGGTCTGGCGCTTCCGATCGCCGCGGGAGCGCAGAACCGGCAGGAGACGCTGGCCGATATCCGCAAGGAGGTGAACAGCCTGTCCTCGGAGGTTCAGTCCCTCCGCTCGGAGATGATCGCCTCTGCCGGACAGGGCGGGCCGCGGATCAGCGGCACGACCCTCCAGCGGCTCGACCTCATCGAGGCGGAGCTTCAGCGCCTGACCAATCGGACGGAGGAGCTTGGCCACCGTATCGGCAAGGTGGCCGACGATGCGGCGAACCGCATCGGCGACCTTGAGTTCCGGCTGACGGAGCTGGAGGGGGGCGACCCCACGGCAGCCGGGGCCGCGGCCCCGCTGGGCGGCGGGGGGGCGGCCCCCTCGCAGAACGCGCCCAGGGCATCCACCCCCGCGCCCGCTTCCGCAGCGGCGCAGAAGGCCGTGGGCGAGCAGGCGGATTTCGATCGGGCCCGGGCGGTGCTCGATCAACGTGACTTTCGCACCGCCGCGGGTCTCTTCACCACCTTTGCCGAATCCTACCCGGCGGGCGCACTGACGGGCGAGGCACATTACTACCGCGGCGAGGCGCTCGCCGCGGATGGCGATACGCTCGGCGCCGCCAAGGCCTATCTGGAGAGCTATTCCGGCTGGCCGCGCGGTGAGCGGGCGTCGGAATCGCTGCTGAAGCTTGGCACCAGCCTCGGCGATCTGGGTCAGACCAACGATGCCTGCACCACGCTGTCGCAGGTTTCCGTGCTCTATCCCGATACGCCTGCCGTGGCCCAGGCGACCACGGCCTTGCAGAAGCTCGGATGCAACTGACGCCAGAGGAGGCCTTTGCCGGTGCGATGGCAAGGCTTCTTCCGGCGCAATCCTCCTCCCCTATGCCCTCTCTGGGGCTTGCCGTCTCGGGCGGCGGCGATTCCATGGCGCTGACCTGGATCGCGCATCGCTGGGCGCGGGAGCGGGGCGTGGCCCTGCACCTCGCTACGGTCGATCACGGATTGCGCCCGCAGGCGGCGGCGGAGGCGGCGGACGTCGCGGCTTTCGCGGCGCGGCTTGGTCTTTCGCATGACACCCTTCACTGGCGGGGCTGGGATGGGCGCGGCAACCTGCAGGATGCCGCCCGCCGCGCCCGCCGTCGCCTGCTCTCCGCATGGGCGGGGGAGCGGGGGCTGGGGGCGGTCCTCATCGCGCATACCGCCGATGATCAGGCGGAGACCTTTCTCTTGCGCCTTGCCCGCGGTTCCGGCGTCGATGGGTTGTCGGCCATGCGGGAGGCGCGGCGGGAGGCGGGGCTGCTCTGGCTCCGCCCGCTGCTCCGCGTGCGCCGCGAGGCGCTGCGGGAGCTGCTGCGGCGGCAGGGCATCGGCTGGGCCGAAGATCCCAGCAATGCCGATCCGCGCTATGATCGTGTGCGCATGCGTCAGGCGCTCCCGGCGCTCGGCGCGCTCGGCCTGACGGTGGAGCGGCTCTCGGACACGGCCGCGCGGCTCGCCGAGGCGCGGGATGCGCTTGCGGTTCAGGCGGCGCTTGCGGCGCGGCGGCTCCTTCGGGTGGAGGCGGGGGATGTGCTCGTCGATCTCGCGGGGCTGGCGGCGGAACCGGTGGAGATTCGCGCGCGCCTGCTTTCGGCCGCGCTTTGCTGGGTGTCGTCGGCGGAATACCGCCCTCGCCGGGCGGCGCTGGACCGGCTCTCGGCGGATCTCGCAAGGGGGACGGGCGGCACGCTGCACGGATGCCTTGTGACGGAGCGGCACGGTGTCGCACGAATCGGGCGTGAGCCGCAGGCGGTTCTGGGGCTGCGCTGCGCCGCGCCGGGCGTCTGGGATCATCGCTGGCGGCTTTTTGGCCCCGATTGCGATGAGTTGGAAATCGGGGCGCTGGGGCCCGGCGGCCTGTCACAACGGCCCCGCTGGCGGGAAAGCGGCCTGCCGCGCCGCACGCTCCTCGCCCAACCCGCCCTCTGGCAGGGCCAGCGACTCATCGCCGTGCCGGTGCTGGAACCCGGTGGCGCGTGGCGCGCGGAACTGCTGGGCGGAGCGGACGCGTTCCATTCCTCCCTCATCCCGCATTGAACCTCCCCCCGTATTCTCTATCTTAGGGGGTAGCAGCGCGTGAGCCCGGACTTTTCCCGGGTTGGCGCGTATCAAGGGGAGTATCTCGTGGGTAACGCGCGCAACATTGCGTTCTGGGTCGTCCTGTTCCTTCTGATCCTGGCGCTGTTCAACCTGTTCAGCGGCGGCCAGTCCACCATGGCCTCCCGCACGGTGGCCTATTCGGATTTCATCGAGCAGATCGACAACGGCGGCATCAGCAACGTCACCATCGACGGTGAGCGGATCCTGTTCCGCGACAAGGACGGTCAGCAATATGTCACCATTCAGCCGCAGGGCGCGAATGTCGCCGACAAGCTGATCGCCAAGAACGTCAGCGTGAAGGTGGAGCCGCAGGAGCAATCGGGCTTCCTGTCGCTTCTGTCGCTGTGGCTGCCGTTCCTCGTGCTGATCGGTATCTGGATCTTCTTCATGAACCGGATGCAGGGTGGCGGACGCGGCGGCGCGATGGGTTTCGGCAAGTCGCGCGCGAAGCTGCTGACGGAAAAGCATGGCCGCGTGACCTTTGACGACGTTGCCGGCATCGACGAGGCCAAGGAAGAGCTGGAGGAGATCGTGGAATTCCTGCGGAACCCGCAGAAGTTCTCCCGTCTCGGCGGCAAGATCCCCAAAGGCGCCCTGCTCGTCGGCCCGCCCGGCACCGGCAAGACGCTGCTCGCCCGCGCCATCGCGGGGGAGGCGGGCGTGCCGTTCTTCACCATCTCCGGCTCCGACTTCGTCGAGATGTTCGTGGGTGTGGGTGCGTCCCGCGTGCGCGACATGTTCGAGCAGGCAAAGAAGAACGCGCCCTGCATCGTCTTCATCGACGAGATCGACGCGGTCGGCCGCTCGCGTGGCGTGGGCTACGGCGGTGGTAACGACGAACGCGAACAGACGCTGAACCAGCTTCTGGTGGAAATGGACGGGTTCGAGGCGAACGAGGGCATCATCATCGTCGCGGCCACCAACCGGCCCGACGTGCTGGACCCGGCACTGCTGCGCCCCGGCCGCTTCGACCGCCAGATCCAGGTGCCGAACCCGGACATCAAGGGACGGGAGAAGATCCTCTCCGTCCATGCCCGCAAGGTGCCGCTCGGCCCCGACGTGGACCTGCGCATCATCGCTCGGGGGACGCCCGGCTTCTCGGGTGCCGATCTCGCCAACCTCGTCAACGAGGCCGCGCTGATGGCTGCCCGTGTGGGCCGGCGGTTCGTGACGATGGAGGACTTCGAGAACGCCAAGGACAAGGTGATGATGGGCGCGGAACGCCGCTCCATGGTCATGACCGAGGACGAGAAGAAGCTGACCGCCTATCACGAGGCCGGCCATGCCATCGTCGGCCTGAACGTGCCGCAGCACGACCCGATCCACAAGGCGACGATCATCCCGCGCGGTCGCGCGCTGGGGCTGGTGCTGTCGCTGCCGGAGCGGGATACGCTCTCCGTCACCATGACGAAGTACAAGTCGAAGATCGCCATGGCGATGGGCGGCAAGGTGGCGGAGGAGCTGATCTTCGGTCGGGAAAACGTCACCTCTGGCGCGACCTCCGACATTCAGCAGGCGTCGCGAATCGCGCGCGCGATGGTGACGCAGTTCGGCATGTCGGATCAGCTCGGCAATATCGACTACGCCAACGAACAGCAGAGCTATCTCGGCAATTACTCGGGCGGCACAACCCATTCGCCCGAGACGCAGGAGAAGATCGACGCGGAAGTCCGCCGTATCGTTGACGAGGGCTTCGACCGTGCCCGCACGATCCTGACCGAGAAGAACGAGGATCTGCATCGGCTTGCACAGGGCCTTCTGGAATACGAAACCCTCACGGGGGACGAAATCCGCAAGGTCATCGCGGGCGAGCCCCTCAGCCGCGGCAATGATGACGACGCACCGCCGAGCGGACTGCCGCCCAGCCTGACGGCGATCCCGAAGACGCCCCGGCCGAAACCGTCGGGTCTTGAACCGGAACCCTCCGCCTGACCTTGAAGCGGCGCGCGGTTTGAGCCAGATCATAAGCGCCCCGGAGCCATGGCCGCTCCGGGGCGTTTTCTTGTCTCCAGCTCCCAGGAGGAGGCCATGATCAAACTTTTCGGTCAGACGGCGGGCCAGCTCAAACCGCTCGACATAGATCCTGCCGTGCCGCTTCCGGTCGAGGCTGCGGTCTGGATAGACTTGTACCAACCGACGCGTGAGGAGGAGCAGTCGCTCGAAGCGGCGCTCGGCATCTCCATCCCGACGCGGGCCGACATGAACGAGATCGAGGCCTCCTCCCGCTTCTATCATGAGGACGGGGCGCTGTTCATGACGGCAAACGTGCTTTCGCGGCCGGCACAGGGAACCGGCGACCCCGCGCAACAGGACGTGTTCCTGTCGATGCCGGTCACCTTCATTCTGGTCGGCGCGCATCTGGTGACGGTCCGTTACCACGAACCCCGCTCCTTTCAGATGTACACCAACTGGGCGGAGCGCGGCGATGCGCCCTGCGCCAATGGCAACAGCGTGTTGCTCGGTCTGTTCGAGGCCATCGTTGACCGTCTTGCCGATATCGCGGAGGAGGCGGGCACGGGGCTGGACCTCATCGGAGCCCGGCTGTTCGATTCGCTTCCCGACGATGGCGCCCCGGACGAGACGCTCGACATGCTGGTGGAGCGTATCGGGCGGGCCGAGGATCTGAACGGCAAGATCATGGCCTCCATCGTCACGCTGAACCGCGTGGTGACGGCGATGAGTACGCTGCCGAAGATGGATGCGAAGAGGGACGCGAAACTCCGGCTGAAGACGCTGGGGCGCGACCTTCAATCCGTGTCGGATCACGTGGAGCGGCAGGCCCGGCGCATCACCTTCCTGCTCGATTCGACCCTTGGCAAGATCAACATCGAACAGACGGGCATCATCAAGATCTTCTCCGTCATGTCGCTGGTATTCATGCCGCCGACGCTGATCGCGTCCATCTATGGGATGAACTTCGATTTCATGCCGGAGTTGCACTGGGAGGGCGCGTATTACGTGGTGATCGTGCTGATGATCGTCTCTTCCGTCGCGCCATATCTGTATTTCAGGAAAAGGGGCTGGCTGTGAACGACTGGAATCCCGAGCTTTACCACCGGTTTGCCGATCTGCGGCTGCGGCCTGCACTGGACCTGATGGCGCAGGTGCCGCGCCTGCCCGAAGGCGATGTGATCGACCTTGGCTGCGGTAGCGGGGCGGCGGGGCCCGCGCTTGCTGCCCGCTTTCCGGGGCGGCGGATCATCGGCGTGGACAGTTCGCCCGCCATGCTGGCCAAGGCCGCGGAGACGGGCATCTATGCCGATGTGATCGAGGCGGATGCCGCCACCTGGCGACCGGACACACCGCCCGTCCTCATCTTTTCCAACGCGCTGCTGCAATGGCTGCCGGACCACGACACGCTGATGCCGCACCTCGTCGCGCTGCTGGAGCCTTATGGCGTTCTGGCAGTGCAGATGCCGCGGCAGGAGGCTGCCCCCTCGCATCGGCTGATCCGGGAAGTCGCCGCCGCGCGTTACCCGGACCGGTTCGGCAGCCCGGACGCATTCCGCACGACGCTCCGCCCCGCGACCGATTATGTCCGGCTCTTGGAGCCGGAGGGGGAGATCAACGCTTGGGAAACCGAATACGTCCAGCGGCTGCAACACTCGGCGGAGGGGCACCCGGTGCGGCTGTTCACCAGTTCCACGGCGATGCGGCCGGTGCTGGACAGGCTGACGGCGACCGAGCAGGCGGATTTTATCGCGGCCTATGAAGCAGCAATCTCTCCGTTCTATCCGCAGGAGCCGGACGGAACGGTGCTGTTTCCGTTCTTGCGGCTCTTTTTCGTTCTTCGGCGCGGGATCCTGTGATCCCGCCCGTAGCCGGGGGAGATGCCGGTTCCCGAAACCTTTCCCGCCGAAGCAGTACAGCATAAGCGGCCGGACATGACAAAGCTCCCCCGGAGGGGAGTTTTCTGATCGACTTGACGGAGAAAAATTGGAGCGGGCGATGGGATTCGAACCCACGACCCCAACCTTGGCAAGGTTGTGCTCTACCCCTGAGCTACGCCCGCTTCCTTCTGGGTGAGGGTCATTTATCCAACCGTGCTCGGACCCGCAAGACCAAAAACGAAGATTTCTGCGAATTCCCTTTTGCGCGCTGCGAAGGGCAGGGACAGGGCGGACGTCGGGGGGCGAGCGGGTGGTCAGGGCCGGCGGACGACCACCTCGAAGCCGCCATAGATCATCCTGTCCATGCTGAAGGGCGGGTCTTCCGCGTCTGACGACAGGCGCGGATCTGACATGACCTTTTCATTGACGGCGTGGCGATGCGCCCTGTCGCGGAAGGTGATCCATGAGAAGAACACCACCTCGTCATCGGCCAGCAGCACCGCCTGCGGAAAGGAGGTGAAGGGCCCCGAGGCGATATCATCGCCCTTTGCCTCCACCACGCTCAGCGCGCCATGTTCCGTCCAGAGCGATCCGGCCAGATCGGCGAGCTTGCGGTAGTCCTCCATCCGGCTCTTTTTGACCGGGACGACGAAACCGTCCACATACATCCGGCATCTCCCACTTCCCTTGGAGGGAGACTAGCGCGCGGCGATGAACGCGCAACGCGGGTGAGGGGCCGAACGCGTCAATTCTGTTTCATGTTGCCGATCAGCAGATCACGCCCGGCAAAGATCCCGCCGCTGATCTCCTGCTCCAGCCGTTCCTTATCGCGCTGCCGGATACTGGCGACGAGATCGCGGATCGTGTCCTCGTCGTTGTCCATGCGGCGGAGCGCCTCCTCCGCCATCACGAAGGCGGATTCCATGGTTTCGCGGATCTGCCAGTCCACCCCGGCATGGACGAGTTCCAGCACATGTTCCCGGTCCCAGGCACGGGCAAGCACGGGTACATGCGGAAACTCCGATTTCATCAGCTCTACCGCCTTCACCGCTGCCGTCTTGTCGTCCATCGCGATGAGGACGAGCTTTGCCTCGCCCGCACCCGCCGCATGCAGGATATCGAGTCGCGAGCCGTCACCGTAATGCACCTTGAAGCCGTATTCCGCCGCGCTGCGGATCGCATCGGGGTCGATGTCGATGATGGTGATCGTACAGAGCTGACCCAGAAGCGGCTGGCTGGCGATCTGACCGAAGCGGCCAAAGCCGACCAGAAGGACGCTGGCGCGCTGATTGCTGACTGCTTCAACGCCTTCCATCGAAGGGGTTTCGGGGGGGGTCAGGCGATCGTGGATGATGATGAGGATCGGCGTCAGCACCATGGAGACGATGATCATCGCGGTGAGGATGGCGTTTTCCTCTCCGGTGAAGATCCCTGCGCTCGTTGCGGCGGCATAAAGGACGAAGGCAAACTCCCCGCCCTGCGCCATGAGCACCGCACGCTCGAACGCTTCACGGTTGCTGGCGCGGAACAGCCGGGCCACGGCATAGATGCCCGCCATCTTCAGGATCATGTATCCCGCAACGCAGATGGCGATCAGGCCGATATTCGCGGCGATCACATTGAGATCCAGCGCCATCCCGACGCCGAGGAAGAACAGCCCGAGCAGAATGCCGCGGAACGGCTCCACATCCGCCTCAAGCTGATGCCGGAACGAGGATTCGGAGAGCAGCACACCGGCCAGAAATGCGCCCATCGCCATGGACAGGCCCGCCCATTCCATGACGAGCGCCGCGCCGAGCACGACCAGCAGCGCCGCCGCCGTCATCACCTCCCGCGCCCTGGAGCGCGCGAGCAGCGAGAAAAGCGGATCTAGCAGCCACAATCCCGCCACGACCAGCGCGCCGATGGCCGCCAGACCCGTCAGGATGGAGGTGAGCCGGTGCGCCAGCGTCACCTCCTCCCCTCCGCCGGGGGCGATGAAGGCGACGATGGCAAGAAGCGGGACGATCGCGAGATCCTCCAGCAGCAGCACAGCCACGATCCTGCGCCCGCAGGGAAGGCCCAGTTGCCGCCGCTCCTCCAGCATCTGCATCACGATGGCAGTGGAGGTGAGCACGAAGCCCGTCCCCGCCACGAAGCTTTCCGCCAGCGAATACCTGAGCGACAGCCCGACGCAGGTCAGAAGCGCGATGCAGACCAGAACCTGCGTCGCGCCAAGTCCGAAGATGTCCCCGCGCATCGACCAGAGGCGGGAGGGCTGCATCTCCAGCCCGATGACGAACAGGAAGATGACGACCCCAAGCTCCGCCACGTGAATGATCGCCTGCGGATCGTGGAACAGCGCCAGCCCATAAGGGCCGACGACAAGCCCGGCCGCGAGATAGCCCAGCACCGAGCCGAGGCCCAGGCGTTTGAACAGCGGCACGGCAATGACCGCCCCGGCAAGCAGAGCCACGACCTGAAGCATGTCAAAGCCGTGGCTGGCCGTTTCACCTTCCATGCGATCCTCCGCGCGCGCTGTAGGAAGGAGTAGCACGGGAATGCGAAAAGGCTATCGCCATATGGTCTGACCGGAAGATGAGGGCCCGCCGGGCGGGACTCCCTTCCGGCCCGCCGTCACTCCGCCGTCTCCGCGTTCAGCCCGGCATATTCGTTGCGGAGTTCCCGCTTGAGCAGCTTGCCCGCGCTGTTCCGGGGGATGTCCGCGCGCACGACGACGCGCTTGGGCAGTTTGAACGGCGCCAGACGGGAGCGGCAGAAGTCGATCAGCTCCTCCTCTGTCGCCGTCATGCCGGGGCGGAAGACGACGATGGCCGTCACCGCCTCGATCCACCGTTCGTGCGGCAGGCCGACCACCGCGACTTCGGAGATGGCGGGGTGCTTGAAGATCGCCTCCTCCACCTCGCGGCTCGCCACCATGGTGCCGCCGGTCTTGATGACATCCTTCACCCGGTCAACGACATAGAGAAACCCTTCGTCGTCGAAATAGCCGATGTCGCCGCTGTGGAACCAGCCGCCCGCAAAGGCTTCCTCCGTCGCCTCCGGCTTGTCCCAGTAGCCGATCAGGAGCTGGGGCGAGCGATGCACGATTTCGCCATGGGTGCCGGGGGGCACGTCGTTCATGGCTTCGTCCACCACGCGGGTCTCGACCGTCATCGCGGGTTTGCCGGCAGAGGCGGGACGAGTGTCGTGGTCCTCCGGTCGCAGGACGGTGGCAAGCGGTGCGATCTCGCTCTGGCCATAGCAGTTGTAGGCCCCCGATCCCGGCAGCCGCGCGCGCAGTTCCTGCAGGACTGGCACCGGCATGATCGAGGCTCCGTAATAGAGCTTGGCAAGGCTGGAAAGGTTCCGCTTGTCGAAATCAGGGTGGCGAAGCAGGCTGATCCACACGGTCGGCGGCGCGAAGAAGGAGGTGATGGCCTCCTCCTCGCACAACCGCAGGACCGTCTCGGCTGCGGGCGTCTCGATCAGCAGGGTGGAGGCCCCGAGCAGGAGTTGCGGCATGGTGAACACATGCATCTGCGCCGAATGGTAGAGCGGCAGTGCCGCCAGCGCCCGATCCTCCCGCTTGAGGTCGAGCTCCAGCGCGCAGGCCATGTATTCCGACAGCAGCGCCCGATGGGTCATCATCGCGCCCTTCGGGGCGGCCGTGGTTCCCGAGGTGTAGAGGAGCTGAACGAGGTCGTTCTCATCCACCGGCAGCAGGTCGAGCCGCGGATCCGACGGGCCGGAGGCGGCTGTCAATACGTCGAATCCATAGCCGCCGTGCAGCGTTCCAACGAGCTGGATGCCCGCCGCTTTCGCGATCTCCGTGGCCAGCGGCGCCAGCGCCGGATCATGGAACACCGCCGTGGCACCGGACTGGCGGAGCAGGTAATCCAGCTCCGGCGCGGTCAGCGCATAGTTCACGGGAACATGAACCAGCCCCGCCCGCGCGCAGGCAAGCCAGAGGATGAGGTAGGCATCGGAATTGCGCCCGAACGCTGCGACCCGTTCCCCGCGCGACAATCCGGCGGCGACCAGCGCGCCCGCGGTCGCGTCCACCGCGCGCAGCAGCTCGTCATAGCTCCAGCGCCGGGTGCCGAAACTCAGGGCGAGCCTTTCGCTGTTCCGGCGGGCCGAGCGGCGGAACGCGTCGTAGATCGTGTTGCGCCGGGCGAGCGCGCCGGCACGGGTATCGTCGGTCATGTCTTCCTCCTCGTAACGCGCGTCCCCGTGGGGCCTCCGTCGCGCGCCGTCCTCCGCCGGGCGATGCCGGTGCTGCCATCCTGTCGAGTCCCGGGAATACCCGCAAGTAGCCGCGCAGTCGCATTGCCACTTGGCTCGTATTGGTCCCCCCTGGTGAGCCGGACGCGAGCCGACTGGGCACACATGCGTAATTATTGGGCGATGCCCCATTTTTCCGCGATCTTCTGGTGAATTTGTATAGACAAAAGCAGCTTTCAGGCGTCCTGCTAGGCAAAAGACTACTGAACAGGGTGAAAAAGATGACTGTCAGAACGCTTCTCGGCGCTTTCGCGCTGGGTCTCATCTCCAGCGCGGCAGGCGCTGCCACTCCCGTTACGGTCGGGCTTTCCGGCTGGACGGGGTTCGCACCCCTCACGCTTGCCAAGGAAGCGGGGATCTTCGAGAAGAACGGGCTCGACGTGTCGCTGAAGAAGATCCCGCAGGCCAGCCGGGGCCTCGCCATGGCGTCGGGTGACATTCATTGCGCGGCGACCACGGTGGAAACCTGGCTGGTGTGGAGCGCGAACGGCGTGCCTGCCAAGCAGATCTTCCAGCTCGACAAATCGCATGGCGCGGACGGGATGGTGGTGCGCGGCAATGTCGAGAAGATCTCCGACCTGAAGGGCAAGACGATCGCCGCTTCGGCCCCCGGCACCTCGCCCTATTTCTTCCTCGCCTGGATCCTCAATGAAAACGGGCTGAAGATGTCGGACGTGCGCGTGGTGAACCTGGAGCCGGGACCGGCGGCGCAGGCCTTCATCGCCGGGCAGAACGACGCGGCGATGACCTATGAGCCCTATCTCTCCTCCGTGCGGGAGGCAAAGGATGCGGGCAAGATCATCGCTACGACGATCGACTACCCCGCCGTGATGGATACCTTCGGCTGCACCCCCGATTTCCTGTCGAAGAACCCGGAGGCCGCAAAGGCGCTGGCGAAAAGCTATCAGGAGGCGCTCGACCTCATCAAGGCGGAGCCGGAGAAGGCCTTCGGCATCATGGGCGCCGACGTGAATCAGACGGCGGAGCAGTTCAAGGGCTCGGCCCAGTATCTCGAATGGCAGGATCTGGCGGCGGCCAAGACCTTCTTCGCGGGCGAATACCTCGATTTCGCGGGCAAGGCCGGGAAGCTGATGGTGGAGATGGGCCTGCTGAAGTCCGAGCCTGACGTGGCCGCGCTGATCGACACGCAGTTCATTCAGTAACGCAACGACCGGGCGGGGGCGCTGCCTCCGCCCGCCTGCAATGACAGCCGACAGCCGATGGCCTGTTCGGACCAACAACCGGGAAGGCCGCCGGAACGCTCATGAAACCGCTCGAACCGATAAGCCCGCGCCTGCGCATGGTGCTGGGGATCATCTTCTTCATCCTGTTCTTCGCCCTCTGGGCGGGGGTCACGCTCACGGGTTACGTCTCGCCCACCTTCCTCGCCAGCCCGGTGCAGATGCTCAAGGACGGCTGGTGGCTGCTCACGGAACGCGGCTTCCTGACGGATATCGGCATGACGGCCTGGCGGGTCTTCGGCGGCTTCGCCATGGCGACGGTGGTGGCGGTGCCGCTGGGCATCGCCATGGGTGCCTACAAGCCGATAGAGGCTTTGTTCGAGCCGTTCGTGTCCTTTGCGCGCTACCTGCCGGCCTCGGCCTTCGTGCCGCTGCTCATCCTCTGGGCGGGGATCGGCGAAATGCAGAAGCTGCTCGTCATCTTCATCGGCTCGGTGTTCCAGCTCATCCTGATGATCGCGGTGATCGTGGCGGGCACGCGCAAGGATCTGGTGGAGGCCGCCTATACGCTCGGCGCGCGCCAGAACGGCATCCTGCGCCGGGTGATTCTACCCTCCGCCGCACCCGAGATCGCCGAGACGCTGCGGCTCGTGCTCGGCTGGGCCTGGACCTATGTGATCGTGGCGGAGCTGATCGGCGCATCGTCGGGCATCGGCTACATGATCATCAACGCACAAAGCCTGATGGCGACGGGGCAGATGATCTTCGGCATCATCGTCATCGGGGTGATCGGCTTGATCACCGACCTTGCCTTCCGCCGCCTGAACCTGCGCCTTTTCGCCTGGAGATACGCATGAGCCTTCTGGAGATCCGCGGCGTCACGCGCACCTTTCCCGGCGTCCGGGGCGGCCAGCCGGTGCTCGCCCTGCAACCCACCGACCTGACGCTGGAGGAGAACGATTTCGTCACCATCCTCGGCCCCTCCGGCTGCGGCAAGTCCACGCTGCTGCGCATGGTGGCGGGGCTGGACACGCCCACCGCCGGGACGATCACGCTGGACGGCAGGCCGGTGAAGGGTCCGGGCGCGGAGCGGGGGATGGTGTTTCAGTCCTATACGCTGTTCCCCTGGCTGACGGTGCGCCAGAACATCGCCTTCGGCCTGCGGGAGAAGGGCGTGTCGGCGGGCGAGCAGAAGGACATCGTGGAGAGCTACATCGACCGGGTGGGCCTGCGCGGGTTCGAGGAGCACTGGCCGCGCCACCTGTCGGGCGGCATGCAGCAGCGCTGCGCCATCGCGCGGGCGCTGGCCAACCAACCGCGCGTCCTGCTGCTGGACGAGCCCTTCGGCGCGCTGGACAACCAGACCCGGAGCCTGATGCAGGAGCTGCTGCTGGGGATATGGGAGCGGGAACAGAAGACGGTGATCTTCGTGACCCACGACATCGAGGAAGCGGTCTTCATGGCCTCCCGCGTGGTGACGATGAGCGCGCGTCCGGGGCGGATCAAGTCGATCACGCCGGTGCCGTTCGGCCATCCGCGGGACTACACGCTTAAATCCTCGCCCGAATTCTCGCAGATCCGGCTGAAGCTGACGGAGGAAATCCGGGGCGAGGCGATCGCGGCAGCCGCGCATTGACGGTGGGCCGGGAGAAATCCGGCCAGCCGCCACCAGCAGCCATGACGCCCTGAAAGACGGACGGCAGTTCCCCGCCGAGGCAGGCGGGGCAGTGCGGCGAAAATGGCACCATGGCGTATCGCGCGACGGGCCATTCTTCAAAACATGTGGAAGCGGGCGGGAAAATAGGTGCTAATATGTACATACATATTAGGCGAATCGGACGGAGAGCGACATGGAACTCTTTTCTGACGGCGCAGGCGGCAACGGCTCCGGTCTGTGGCGCAATGCCCGCCTCCTGACGATGGTCGAAGGCGCCGCTCCGGTGGAGCAGGGCGCGGTGGCGGTGCGGGACGGGCGGATCATCTATGCCGGGCCGGAGGCGGGGCTGCCGGAGGGTCTGGATGATCTTTCCGTCACGGATTGCGCCGGGGCGTGGATCCTGCCCTCCTTCGTAGATTGCCACACGCATCTGGTCTTTGCCGGCAACCGCGCGCGGGAGTTCGAGATGCGCCTGGCCGGGGCGAGCTACGAGGATATCGCCCGGGCGGGGGGCGGCATCCTCTCCTCCGTCGCCGCGGTGAATGCGGCGGAGGAGGATCGCCTGCTGGCCGAAAGCCTCCCCCGGCTGGACGCCATGCTGGCGGAGGGCACCTCCACCGTCGAGATCAAGTCTGGCTACGGGCTGAACATCGGGGCCGAACTCCGGATGCTGCGCGTCGCCCGTCGTCTGGGCAGGATGCGGAGTGTGCGGGTCAGGACGACATGGCTCGCCGCCCATGCCGTGCCGCCGGATTACCGCGGCCGGAATGCCGACTACATCCGGGAGGTCGCCATCCCCGGGCTGGAACAGGGGCATGAGGAGGGGCTGATCGACGCGGTGGACGGGTTCTGCGAGCGGATCGCCTTCACCACGGAGGAGCTTCGCCCGCTCTTCGAGAGGGCGCGGGCGCTCGGCCTGCCGGTGAAACTCCATGCGGAGCAGCTGTCGGATTCCGGCGGCAGTGCCTTCGCGGCGGGATATGGCGCGCTGTCCTGCGACCATCTGGAATATCTCGACGCCACGGGCATTGCGGCGATGGAGGCGGCGGGGACGGTCGCCGTGCTGCTGCCCGGTGCGACCTATGCGATCCGGGAGGCGCAGATGCCCCCCGTTGCCGGTCTGCGCGAGGCGGGCGTGCCCATCGCGCTTGCCACCGACTGCAACCCCGGAAGCTCCCCGCTCACCTCCCTGCTGCTGACGATGAACCTTGGCGCCACGCTGTTCCGCCTGACGGTGGCGGAATGTCTGGCCGGGGTCACGCGGGAGGGCGCGCGCGCGCTTGGCCTTCTGGCGGAGACGGGCACGCTGGAGGCGGGCAAGAGCGCCGACTTCACCCTGTGGCAGATCGGGTCGCCTGCGGAACTGGTCTACTGGCTGGGCTTCAATCCCGCGCATCAGCGGGTCTATCGCGGATTTGCCGAATGACGATCACGCTGACACCGGGGCAGGTGACGCTTGCCCAGCTTGAACGCATATATCGCGACGGCGCTGCCGCGCGGCTGGACCCGGCGACTGCGCCGGGGATCGCGCGGGCCGCGGCGCGCATCGCCGCCATCGCTGCGGGGAACGAGGCCGTCTATGGCGTGAACACCGGCTTTGGCAAGCTCGCCTCCATCCGCATCGGGGCCGCCGATACCGCGACGCTCCAGCGCAACCTGATCCTGTCGCATTGCTGCGGCGTGGGGGAGCAGCTGCCCGAACCGGTGGTGCGGCTGATCCTGGCGCTGAAGCTCGTGTCGCTGGGGCGGGGTGCCTCCGGCGTGCGGCCGGCGGTGACGGCGCTTCTGGAGGAGATGCTGGCGCGGGGGGTCGTGCCGGTCATTCCGGGACAGGGGTCGGTGGGCGCGTCGGGTGACCTGGCGCCGCTCGCCCATATGGCCGCCGTGATGATGGGCGAGGGGGAGGCCGTCGTCGGCGGCACCCGTCTTCCGGGCCGCGATGCGCTGATGCAGGCGGGCCTGTCCCCCGTGGTTCTGGCCGCCAAGGAGGGGTTGGCCCTCATCAACGGTACGCAGGTTTCCACCGCTCTGGCGCTGGCCGGGCTGTTCGGCGCGCATCGGGCGGCGCAGGCGGCGCTGGTGACGGGCGCGCTCTCCACCGATGCGGCGATGGGGTCGTCCGCGCCCTTCCACCCGGAAATCCACCGCCTGCGCGGCCATCGCGGCCAGATCGACGCGGGCGCGGCGCTCGCCGCGCTGCTGGACGGCTCGGCGATCCGCGAAAGCCATCTGGAGGGCGATACCCGCGTGCAGGATCCCTACTGCATCCGCTGCCAGCCGCAGGTGGACGGCGCGGCGCTCGACCTGATCCGGCAAGTGGGCCGCACGCTGGAGGTGGAGGCGAATGCGGTGACGGATAACCCGCTGGTGCTGACCGATGACAGCGTGGTCTCCGGCGGCAATTTCCATGCGGAGCCGGTGGCCTTCGCCGCCGACATCCTCGCGCTGGCCGTGTCGGAGATCGGGGCGATCGCCCAGCGGCGGATCGCGCTTCTGGTGGATCCGGCGCTGTCTTTCGGGCTGCCCGCGTTTCTGGCGGCGGAGCCGGGGCTGAACTCCGGGCTGATGATCGCAGAGGTCACCTCCGCCGCCTTGATGAGCGAAAACAAGCAGATGACCCACCCGGCCTCGGTCGATTCGACGCCCACATCGGCCAATCAGGAGGATCACGTCTCCATGGCCTGCCACGGCGCGCGGCCGCTGCTGCGGATGGTGGAGAACCTAAACGCCATTCTGGGGATAGAGGCGCTGACCGCCACGCAGGGCATCGAATTCCGTGCGCCGCTGGCGACCAGCCCGGGCCTTGGCAGGGTGATGGCCGTGGTGCGCGGCGTGGTGCCGACCCTGACGCAGGACCGCTACATGGCCCCCGATCTGGCGGCAGCGGCGGCGCTGGTGGCCCGCTGCGCGCTGACCGCGCCGGTCGCCGACATGCTGCCCAGACTGGAGGCCGGATTGGAAGGATGACAATGCAGGTATTCGAGGTTTCCGAAGGGGAGGGGCCGGTCATTCTGGGCCTGCCGCATACCGGCACATGGGTGCCGAATGACGTGGCAAAGACGCTGAACGAGCGGGGCCGGGGGCTGGACGATACGGACTGGCACATCGAGCGGCTCTATGCGGACCTGCTGCCCGGCGTCACCACGGTCCGGGCGCGGTTCCACCGCTACGTGATCGACGCGAACCGCGATCCGTCGGGGGAGAGCCTGTATCCCGGGCAGAACACTACCGGCCTCGTGCCGCTCACCGATTTCGACGGCAACCCGATCTGGGCGGAGACGCCCGATGCGGCGGAGGTGGAGCGGCGGCGGCTGGCCTTCCATGCGCCCTATCACGCGGCACTGGCCGCGCAGGTGGAGCGGGTGCGGGCAAGGCATGGCGTGGCGATCCTCTATGACTGCCATTCGATCCGCAGCCGCATCCCCTTCCTGTTCGAGGGTACGCTCCCCGATTTCAACGTGGGCACCAACAACGGCACGACCTGCGCACCGCAGGTGGCGGAGGCCTTGACCGGCGTCACCACCGCGGCGGAGGGCTATACGCATGTCCTTAACGGGCGCTTCAAGGGCGGCTGGACGACGCGCCACTACGGGCGGCCCCTTGAGGGCATCCACGCGATACAGATGGAGCTTGCCCAATCCACCCACCTTTCCACCGAAGGCCAACCCTTCGCCTATGACGAGACGAAGGCCGCGCGGCTCCGCCCGCATCTTTCCCTGATCCTCCACCGCCTCGCCGCGCTTGCGGCTGCGCTTGCCCGCAAGGAATAACGCCATGAACGCCGATCCCCGCCACAACCAGCGCGACATCTTCCCGCCGACCGGCACGGAACTGAACGCGAAAAGCTGGCTCACCGAAGCACCGCTGCGGATGCTGATGAACAACCTCCACCCCGACGTGGCGGAGCGCCCGCATGACCTTGTGGTCTATGGCGGCATCGGGCGGGCGGCCCGGACATGGGCCGATTTCGACCGGATCGTCGCGACGCTGAAGACGCTCAACGACGACGAGACGCTGCTGGTGCAATCCGGCAAGCCGGTGGGCGTGTTCCGCACCCACAAGGACGCGCCGCGCGTGCTGATCGCCAATTCCAACATCGTGCCGCATTGGGCGAACTGGGAGCATTTCAACGAACTCGATCGCAAGGGCCTGATGATGTACGGCCAGATGACGGCCGGGTCTTGGATCTACATCGGCGCGCAGGGCATCGTGCAGGGCACCTACGAGACCTTCGTGGAACTGGGCCGCCAGCATTACAACGGCGATCTCAAGGGAAAATGGGTGCTGACCGGTGGCCTGGGCGGCATGGGCGGCGCGCAGCCGCTGGCCGCCGTGATGGCGGGCGCCTGCTGTCTGGCGGTGGAATGCGACGAAAGCCGCATCGATTTCCGCCTGCGCACCCGTTACGTCGATGAAAAGGCCCATACGCTGGACGAGGCGCTGGAAAAGATCGACCGCTGGACGAAGGCGGGGGAGGCGAAATCCGTGGGTCTGGTGGGCAATGCCGCCGAGATCTTCCCCGAGCTCCTGAAACGCGGCATCCGCCCGGACATCGTGACGGATCAGACCTCTGCCCATGATCCGGTGCACGGCTACCTGCCCGAGGGCTGGGGCGTCGCCGAATGGCGCGCAAAGCAGGAGAGCGACCCGGAAGCGGTGAACCGCGCGGCCCGCGCCTCCATGCGGCGGCATGTGGAGGCGATGGTGGGCTTCCACGACGCGGGCGTGCCCACGGTGGATTACGGCAACAACATCCGCCAGATGGCGCTGGAAGAAGGGTTCGAGCGCGCCTTCGCCTTCCCCGGCTTCGTGCCCGCCTGCATCCGGCCGCTGTTCTGCCGCGGCATCGGGCCGTTCCGCTGGGCGGCGCTGTCGGGCGACCCGGAGGATATCGCGAAAACCGATGCCAAGGTGAAGGAGCTGATCCCGGACAACCCGCATCTGCACAACTGGCTGGACATGGCGGCGGACCGGATCGCGTTTCAGGGTCTGCCCGCGCGGATCTGCTGGGTGGGGCTGGGCGACCGGCACCGGCTGGGCCTTGCCTTCAACGAGATGGTGGCCAACGGCGAGCTGAAGGCCCCGGTGGTGATCGGGCGGGATCACCTCGACTCCGGCTCCGTCGCCAGCCCCAACCGGGAGACGGAGGCGATGCGCGACGGGTCAGACACCGTGTCTGACTGGCCACTGCTCAATGCCCTGCTGAACACCGCCTCCGGCGCGACCTGGGTGTCGCTGCATCATGGCGGCGGCGTGGGCATGGGCTTCAGCCAGCATGCGGGCATGGTCATCTGCTGCGACGGGACGGAGGATGCCGCGCGCCGGATCGAGCGGGTGCTGTGGAACGACCCGGCCACGGGTGTGATGCGCCACGCCGATGCCGGCTACGACATCGCCATCGACTGCGCCACGGAACACGGGCTGCGCCTGCCCGGCATTCTGGGGAACTGAGATGGACTACGCCCCCGGACGCGAGGCCTGCCCGCTGCCGTTCTCGCCTTTCAAGGCCTGCACGGTGCCGCGCCCCATCGGCTGGATCTCCACCGTCTCGCGATCGGGGGTGGCGAACCTCGCACCCTACAGCCAGTGGCAGAACCTGACCTTCGACCCGCCGATGGTGATGTTTGCGGCCAACCAGTATTCGGACGGCCGCCGCAAGCATTCGGTGGTGAACGCCGAGGAGACGGGCTGGTTCGTCTGGAACATGGCGACATGGGAGCTGCGGGAGGCGGTGAACATCTCCGCCGCCGAATGGCCCGACGGGGATGACGAGTTCCTCCGCGCCGGTGTCACCCCAGAACCCTGCGTGGAGGCCCCCGGCCCCCGTGTTGCGGAAAGTCCCGCGCATTTCGAATGCCGCTACCTTTCCACCCACCGCCTGCGCGGCAATTCCAGCCACGGCTGGGTGGAGGTGGTCTATGGCGAGGTGGTCCGCATCCACGTGAAGGACAGCGTCCTGACCCCGGAGGGGAAGCTCGACTATCCCCGCATCCGCCCGCTCGCCCGCATGGGCTATTACGATTACGCCGCCATCAGCGAGACGTTCGAGATGCGGGTGCCGGGGGCTTCGGACGCGGCCTCCGCCGGGCTGGAGGGCAAGGCATGAGGCATCTTTCCGCCGGGGATTACGTGACCCAGCCGTGGAAGAATGGCGGTGGCCTCACCCGGGAGATCGCGCGTGCGCCGGAGACGGGGGAGTTCGACTGGCGGCTCTCCATGGCGACGGTGGCGGAGGATGGCGCGTTCTCGACCTTTCCCGGCGTGGACAGGACGCTGACGGTTCTGACCGGCGCGGGGATCGTCCTTACCGTGGCCGGGCGGGAGGCGCGGCTGACGCCCGGCGTGCCCTTCGCCTTTCCGGGCGACGTGCCCGCCGCTTCCCGCCTGCTGGCGGGTGAGGTGACGGACCTGAACGTCATGACGCGCCGGGGCAGGGTCTCTCACGAGGTGACACGGCAGACCGGGCCCGCCATGGTCCTCAACCCTGCCGTGGTTCCCAACCCCACCGTGGTCCTCAACCCCGCGTTGGTTCCCGGCCTGCGGGCGGGCACCGGTCAGCCCGCTTCCACTGCACGGGGCGCTGGCGACCTGCCGGTGAGCGATTCCGGCGGTTTGCCGGGGGCGCGCCACATGCTTCTTTTTGCCCTGACTGCGTTCACCGTGAACGGGATTGATGTCGCCCGGTTCGACACTCTGATACCCGACCGAGACGAGACGCTGCATTTGCCGGAGGGTGCGGAAGTTCTGCTCATCCGGCTGGAGACACTGCCATGACCATTCTATGGGCCGAAACCGCCTTGACGCCGGAGGGCTGGCGCGACGGCGTGCGGATCGAGATTGCGGAGGGCCGCATCCTCTCCGTGACCTGCGGGACGGAGGCGGAGGGCGAGCGCCATCCGATCCTGCTGCCCGCGCCGGTCAACCTGCACTCGCATGCGTTTCAACGCGCGATGGCGGGGCTGACCGAACGGCGTGGCCCCGATCCGAAGGACAGTTTCTGGACGTGGCGGGGGCTGATGTATCGCTTCCTCGACCATCTGACGCCGGAAGATGTGGAAGCCATTGCCGCGCTCGTGCAGGTGGAGATGCTGGAGGCGGGCTATGCCGCCGTCGCGGAGTTCCACTACCTCCACAATGCGCCCAACGGCGCGCCCTACGCCGATCCCGCAGAGATGTCGGCCCGGATCGTGGCGGCAGCGGCCGATACCGGCATCGGGCTTACCCTGCTGCCGGTGTTCTACCAGTATGGCGGCTGCGACCGGCGCCCGCTGGGCCCGGGGCAGATGCGGTTCTTCAACACGCCCGACAGTTTCGCGGTGCTGCATGCCGCCGCTGCGCAGGCGGTGGCGACGCTGCCCGGCGATGCGCGGATCGGCATCGCGCCGCATTCCCTCCGCGCCGCGGACCCGGAGGGGCTGGCGGCCGTTCTACCGCTCGCGCCCGATGGGCCGGTACATATCCATGTGGCCGAGCAGGTGGCAGAGGTGGAGGAGGTGCTGGCCCATCGCGGCGCCCGCCCGGTGCGCTGGCTGCTCGACAATGCCGCTGTCGATGAGCGCTGGTGCCTGATCCATGCCACGCAGATGGAACCGGCGGAGACGGAGGCGATGGCGCGCTCCGGGGCGGTGGCGGGTCTCTGCCCGATCACGGAGTCGAACCTCGGCGACGGGATCTTCGACGGGCGGCGGTTTCTGGACGCGGGCGGCGCCTTCGGTGTCGGCTCCGACTCCAACGTCCGCATCGCGCTGGCGGAGGAGCTTCGCACGCTGGAGTATTCCCAGCGGCTGCGCGACCGCGCCCGCGCGGTGCTGGCGGAGCAGAAGCGGTCCACGGGCCGGGTGCTGTTCGAGGGCGCGGTCAAGGGCGGTGCCCAGGCGGCGGGCCGCGCCGCGGGCGGCATCGCGCCTGGTCTCTGGGCGGATCTCGTGGCGCTGGACGGCGGGGCGGTCGATCTGGATGGACGGCGGGGGGATGTGATCCTCGACAGCTACATCTTCGCGGGCGATGACCGGATGGTGAGCGATGTCTGGTCCGCCGGGCGGCATGTGGTGACGGAGGGGCGGCATGTTTCGCGGGACCGGATCGCCGCCCGCTACCGAGAGACGCTGGCCCGGCTGAGGGCGCGGCTCTGACCGTCGCCCAGATACGCTCCGGCGCCTCGTGGCAGGCGATCCGCGACGAAGTGCTTCGCCGCATCCGCGCCCGTGACTGGCCACCCGGCACCTCCATCCCGAACGAGGCCGATCTCGCCGTGGAGTTCGGCTGCGCGCGGGCGACGGTGAACCGCGCGCTCCGCGACCTTGCTGCGGCGGGCGTGCTGGAACGCCGCCGCCGCGCGGGCACCCGCGTCGCCGCGGCCCCCGCGGGCCGGGCGCAGCTCGAGATACCCGTCCTTCACCGCGATGTGGAGGAAAGCGGCGCGGCCTATGGCTATCGGCTGATATCCCGCAGGACGGAGCCGCCACCGGCGGCGCTGGCCCTGCGGCTCGGGCTCGATCCGGCGCGCGCGCTCCTGCATCTCCGCTCCCTGCATCTCGCGGATGATGCGCCGCATGTGTTCGAGGACCGCTGGATCAACCCCGCTGCCGTGCCCGAGATTCTTGCCGTCGATCTGGAGCGCGTCAGCGCCAATGAATGGCTGGTGGAGAACACCCCCTTCAGCGCGGGCGACATGCGCATCTCCGCAGAAGCGGCGGAGGAGGAGGTGGCCAGACATCTGGGCGCGGCGGCAGGGGCGGCGCTGCTGGTCGTCGAACGCTCCACCCGGCGGGAGGCGGCGGTCATCACCCATGTCCGGCAGTTCTTCGCGCCGGGCCACCGCATCGACCTTGCCCTCTCCACGGGTTAGCAGGCCGCTGAAAAAGATTTTCGGCTCCGCGTTGGAGCGGAGATCGTTCGCGCTCTGGTAAAGGTCAGCCGGAAATCTACATATTCCGGGCTGATTTCCCGATTTCCAGAGCATGGAAACGACACTTCCGAACGTTTTCAGCAGCCTGTTAGAGCGCGGCAAGCAGGCTGCGCAGACGGTCGTCCTCCTCGGCCAGCGCCGATGTCAGCTCCGCATGGATGCGGTGCCAGACGGGGAGCGCCGCGAGCAGCCGTGCATGGCCCGCTTCGGTCAGCGCGAGCCGCCGCTGCCGTTTGTCCTTCGCATCGGGAGTGCTGGTCGCCAGACCGTCCCGCTCCAGCGGCTTCAACGCCGCGGTAAGCGTCGTGCGGTCCATGGCGAGGATCTCCGCCACACGGCCCAGCGTCGGCGGTTCGGGCTGGTTCAGCGCCATCAGCAGGGAGAACTGCCCGTTGGACAGCCCGAAGGGCCGGAGCGCATCGTCAAACCGCCGCGCAAGGCGGCGGGCCGCGCGCTGCACATGCAGGCAAAGGCAACTGTCGTGGACGGCGAGCGTGGTCTGGAACGGAACTTTCTTTGACATGACGTTGTTATGTTGATATCAACTCAATAAGTCAAGGGAAGCGATTCTTCAGGGAGGAGATGTCATGTCCTATGTCGAAGGTTTCATTCTGGCCGTCCCCGCCGACCGGCGGGAGGATTATCGCAAGCACGCGGAGGAAGGCGCGGCCTTGCTGCGCCAGTTCGGCGCGACCCGCATCGTGGAGGCGTGGGGCGACGACGTGAAGGAGGGTAAGTGGACCGACTTCCGCCGCGCGGTCAAGGCGGAGGAGGGGGAGGACGTGGTATTCAGCTGGATGGAATTCCCGTCCCGCTCCGTCAGGGATTCCGCCTTTGAAAAGATGATGTCCGATCCCCGCATGGAGGAGATGGGAAAGAACATGCCCTTTGACGGCAAGCGCATGGTGTTCGGCGGTTTCGAGGTCATCCTCGACACCGTGGCCTGACCATGGCGAACCGTCATGGCGACCCGGTGTGGTATGAACTGCTGACGCGCGCGCCGGAGCGGGCAGCGGCCTTTTATGGGGCGCTGCTGGGCTGGACCATCCGGGACTCGGATGCGGGCCGCCCCGGCTACCGCCTGCTGCTGGCCGGGGAGGACATGGTGGGCGGTCTGTTCCCGGCGACGGCGGAGATGCCGGTCGGCTGGCTGTCCTACACTGCCGTCGGGGATGTGGATGCCGCCGCCGCATCGACGGCGGCGGCGGGCGGCAAGGTGCTGGCCGGACCGATGGACAATCCTGCGGCGGGGCGTCTGGCGGTCCTCACCGATCCGCAGGGGGCAATGTTCGCCCTCATGTCCCTTCAGGACGGCTGGGAAAGCCATGCTTTCGAGGACAGTCCGGGCCATTGCCGCTGGAACGAACTCACCACCTCCGATCAGACGGCGGCCCTTGGTTTCTACGGGGCGCTGTTCGGCTGGACGGCGGGAGGCGGCATGCCCATCTCCCCCGAGCAGGGCGATTACCGCTTCATCCAGCAGGGTGAAACGGTGCTCGGCGCGGTGATGAACGGTGACGCTTCCGCGCCGCCGCCCGCGTGGCTGTTCTACTTCGGCGTGGATGATGTGGCGGCGGCCGTGGCGCGGCTGACGGCCGCCGGGGGCAAGGTGCGGGTCGGCCCGGTGGAGGTGCCGGGCGGCGACTGGATCGTCGTGGCCAGCGACCCGGAGGGCGCGGCGTTCGGACTGGTCGGCCCGAAGGGGGGCGTGTGATGGAGGTGGTGCAGACCCTCTGGTTCGCGAACGGCATGGATGCCGCGCTGACGTTCTACACGTCGCTCATTCCCGGCTCGGGCATCGACACCCAATGGACCATGGCCGCCGACAGTCCCGCCGGACCAGCGGGCAGCGTGCGCGTGGCGACCTTTCATCTGGGCGATCAGCGGTATCAGGCGATGGAAGCGGGGGATGGCGAGCCGTTCACCCCTGCCTTTTCCATCACGCTGCTCTGCGACGATCAGGCGGAGGTGGACAGGCTGTGGTCCGCCATCGCCGATGGTGGAGGAACGCCGGTCGAATGCGGCTGGATCCGCGACCGCTGGGGGCTTTCCTGGCAGGTCGTGCCCCGTCGCCTGATCGAACTGATGTCCCAACCGGACAAGGAAGCCGCAAGGCGCACGGCGGAAGCGATGATGCGGATGGTGAAATTCGATATCGCTTCGCTGGAGGCGGCCTCGGCGGGGTGAGGCACACTCCCTCCCCGGCCGGGGGTTTCGCGCGGCCGGGTTTTTCGCAGCGTATCGCTGGTAGGGCCGGATGAATCGACTGCCCCCGCATTGACAGACCGGGCGCCGCGATATATGCCGCCGCGTCCGGCCCCCTCAGGGGTGCGGAATCATTGGTGTTGGTGGACCCCGCGAGGGGAATCCTGTCGCCCGCAAGGGAAAGGACAACGCCCTTCACGGCCTTCCGGCCCTATCGAAGGAGATCAGCGGTGACCAAACGCACCTCTGCCAAGTACAAGATCGACCGCCGCATGGGCGAAAACATCTGGGGCCGTCCGAAGTCCCCGGTGAACAAGCGCGAATACGGCCCCGGCCAGCACGGCCAGCGTCGCAAGAACAAGCTCTCCGACTTCGGTACGCAGCTGCGCGCCAAGCAGAAGCTGAAGGGCTACTACGGCGACCTGACCGAGAAGCAGTTCCGTCGTATCTACGCGGAAGCCGAGCGCGTCCGTGGCGATACCGGCGAAAACTTGGTGGGCCTGCTGGAGCGTCGTCTCGACGCCGTCGTCTATCGCGCGAAGTTCGTTCCGACCGTGTTTGCCGCCCGCCAGTTCGTCAACCACGGCCATGTGACCGTGAACGGCCAGCGGGTGAACATCGCCTCCTACCGTGTGAAGGAAGGCGACGTGATCGCGGTTCGCGACAAGTCCAAGCAACTTGCCATCGTTCTGGAAGCTGTTCAGCTGACCGAGCGTGATGTGCCGGACTACCTCGAAGTCGACAACTCCAAGCTGACCGCGACCTTCGTGCGCACGCCCCAGCTGGGCGATGTGCCGTATCCGGTCCGCATGGAACCGAACCTCGTCGTCGAATTCTACGCCAAGAACTGAGTTCTTTCGTATCTTGTGCTTTGTGAAGGGCTGCGCCTCCCCGGCGCGGCCCTTTGCTTTTGGGGCTCTGCATTCGCGGGGTGTTAGGGCAGGGGTGTTAGGCCGGGTCAGGGTGGCTGAGGCTGCGCCCAATGCCATGCGGGGGAAGGCCCTCGCTCTCCGGCCGCGCGGGCGTCAGTCCCCCATCGCGGCGCGCCAGTGGCGGCGGCAGAGGGAGACGTAGCTCTCGTTGCCGCCGATCTGCACCTGCGAACCTTCGCGCAGCGCCGCCCCATCCGGGCCGAGCCGCACCACCATGGTCGCCTTGCGCCCGCAGTGACAGACGGTGCGGACCTCCCGGATCTCATCCGCCAGTGCCAGAAGCGCCGCGGAACCGGGGAACAGATCGCCCCGGAAATCGGTGCGGAGGCCGTAGCACATCACGGGTATGTCCAGATCGTCCACCGCGCGGGCCAGTTGCCAGGCCTGCGGTGTCGTCAGGAACTGTGCCTCATCGACAAAGACGCAGGCGAGGGGCGCGCGCTCCGCGATCCTGTGGAAAAGATCGTCCTCCGGCAAGAAGCATTCGGCGGCGGAGGAAATGCCGATGCGGGACGCGATCCGCCCCGGGCCGGCCCTGTCATCCACGGCGGAGGTGAGGAGCAACACCTCCATCCCCCGTTCGCGGTAGTTATGCGCGGCCTGCAGCAACGCGGTGGACTTGCCCGCGTTCATGGTCGAGTAATGCAGAAAGAGCTTGGCCATCAGATTTTCAGTGCGGATTTACGGGGTGAGGATCGCCTGGTCGCGGGCAGCAGGGCCATGCCGACACTCCGGGCCGGCATGCAGATGCAGCGGGGAGCACCCCCCTGATGACGTCCAGCCCCACGGGGCAGGAGACCCCGCGGATAGGGTAGTGGCCCCGCTGCCCCTCGGCCGCGAAGCCATGACAGGCTGCTGAAAATGCATTCCGGGATTGCCCTGAGGCGGAGATGTTCCCGCATTGTGGGGAGATCGTCTGAGAAACCGCAAGTTCTGGCTCTCGACCGTACCGATTTCCTGGCTCTCAACATAAGCCCAATGCCCGACTCTTTCAGCGGCCTGACAAAGGCGCGGCACGGAAACAGATGCGCTGCGCGGCGCGGAGACATTGGCCCCCAGCGCCGCGCCAGGGGATCATGCCCCCGCGGTGGCCCGCTGTTCCCGCTTCGGGCGGCGCGAAGGACGCCGCGCCGGACGGCCGTTGCCGTTGCTGTTGCCGTGGTTGCGCCCCGGTCCCCCGCGACGGTCCCCTCCCTGCGGCCTGCCCTGTGCCCGCTTCTGCGGTTCGCCCACGGGCGGTTCGCCGCCTGCGACGGGAATGGCGATCTTCATCACCTTTTCGATCGCGCGCAGTTCGGAGATCTCGGCAGGAGCGCAGAAAGCCACGGCCCGCCCGTCAGCCCCGGCCCGCGCCGTGCGGCCGATGCGGTGGACATAGTTCTCCGGCACGTTCGGCATGTCGTAGTTATAGACATGACGCACGCCCGGAATGTCGATGCCGCGCGCCGCGACATCCGTGGCGACCAGCACCTTCAGCTCGCCGTCCCGGAAGGCTTTCAGCGTGCGTTCCCGGTGGTTCTGGCTCTTGTTGCCATGGATGGATCCGGCCGCATAGCCGGAGGCGTCGAGATGCTTCATCAGCTTCTCCGCGCCATGCTTGGTGCGGGAAAAGACCAGCGCCATTTCACCCGGATGGCTGTCGAGCTGCGATTTCAGCAGCGTCGCCTTGTCGCCCTGATTCACGAAATAGACTGACTGGTCGATCTTGTCGGCGGCCTTGCCGGGGGGCGAAACCTCCACCCGCACCGGATCGCGCAGGTAGGTCTGGGCCAGCTCTTCCATCTGCTTCGGCATGGTGGCCGAGAACAGCAGCGTCTGCCGGCGCACCGGCAGGTGACGGGCGATCTTGCGCAGCGCGTGGATGAAGCCGAGGTCCAGCATCTGGTCCGCCTCGTCCAGCACGAGATAGCCCGTGTGCTCCAGCGTCAGCGCCTCCCGCTCCAGAAGGTCGATCAGGCGGCCGGGCGTCGCGACGAGGATATCCGTGCCGCGGCGCAGACGGGTCGCCTGCGCATGGAGCGAGGAGCCGCCCATGATGCGCTGCACCCGGATGGGCGAGGTGCCGGCGTAGAGTTCAAGGTTCTCCGCGATCTGGTTCACGAGCTCCCGCGTGGGGGCGAGGATCAGGGCGCGCACCGTCATGGGCGCGGGCGGTTTGCCCATGTTCAGGAGCCGGTGCAGGATCGGCAGGCCGAAGGCCGCCGTCTTGCCGGTGCCGGTCTGGGCGAGGCCCATAACGTCGCGGCCCTGCATGGCATGCGGAATGGCCCCCGACTGGATCGGGGTGGGTTGGGTAAGCCCCTGCTTGGCAAGGGTGGTGAGCAGCCTCTTGTCGAGGCCGAGAGTATCGAACTGGGTCATCTGTGCCTTTCGGGGCAACGGGCGCGGACGCGCGTCATCGGTCAGGCCCCCGCGGGGAGCGCGGGTGCCGGCTGGCAAGAGTGGCGTCCGAGGCCTCACCCTCCGGCGGATACCGGCGGGCCGTCTGGACGCGGCGCCCCTGCGTGATATGGGAACCGGGAAAATCTCATCCGTCCGGGCGGCACATTGGCCGGGCCTGCTCACGCGGCAGCGGAACGGATCGGCGGAAGATGGTCCAAAGCGGCCCGAAAGTCAAGCCACCCGCTGTGCGAATGACGGGAAAGCAGGGCCTGCCGCAGCGTCTCTGCTGTGGTATGTAGCGGAAAAACCGGCGTTTTCCCCCATGTTCCGATTCGCTGCCGTTCTTCTCCTGCTGTTGCTGTCGTCGCTCCCCGCCCATGCCGCCTTGCGCACCTGCGAGACGCGGGTGAACGGAGAGCCCGTGGCGCTCACCTTCGATGATGAGGAGGAGGTCTGGTCCTCCTACCGGGAGGGCTGGTTCGCCAAGGGGGCGACCTGTCCCGGCCTCATCGTGCTCCGCCAGCTCACGCCCGATCTCGACGATACGGAGCGGGGCGTGTTCTGCGCCGTCTGGGATGCGGAGGCGGAGCAATACACGGGCTTCGCCACCGGCGCGCGGGATGGGTATGGCCGCTGCCGGAAGCCGGGCCTGATCTGCCGGGGGGTGAAGGCGACGGCGGGGGAGGTCATGGCGGTGTCCGGTCTGGGCATCCGGGTGGAGGAACCTGCCGCGCCGGAGCAATCACCGCCGGGCCTGCTCGGTGCGCTGGCTCAGCAGGCGGGCGCGGTGGTGCTGTCGGGCACGGCGGCCCATGTCGCCAGCGCCCTTCAGGGGGCTGGCGCGGCGCTGGCGGCGACCGTCGGCGGCCCGGTGGCGCTTGCGGGCGCGGCAGTCACTGTCGTGGCGGTGGGAGGCGCACTTTACATGTGCAGCGGCTGAGCGCGGAGCATTAGGCCTCCCGGTCATTCTGCTGCCCGGATGGTGGGTCGCGGGGAAGGTGGCTGCGGCGAAAAGCGGGCGGGAAAGCGAATGCCGGCCCGGCATGGAGGCCCCGCTTCGGGTTCCAAGCGCCCACAGACGTTGAAACCCGGGCCTCCGGGCCCTAGGAAAAGGAAGCCATCCCGGAGACTGACATGACCGTGATTACCTCGATCGACGACCTGAAGCGGCTCTACAAGCGGCGCACGCCCAAGATGTTCTACGATTATGCGGAATCGGGAAGCTGGACCGAGCAGACCTTCCGCGAGAACTCCTCCGATTTCGCCGATATCCGCCTGCGCCAGAAGGTTGCCGTGAACATGGAGGGGCGGACGACGGCCTCCGAGATGCTGGGCCAGCCCGTCGCCATGCCGGTGGCGCTGGCGCCCGTCGGGCTGACGGGGATGCAGCGCGCGGACGGGGAGATCAAGGCCGCGCGGGCGGCAGAGACGTTCGGCGTGCCTTTCACCCTCTCCACCATGTCGATCTGCTCCATCGAGGATGTCGCCGCCCATACGGTGAAACCCTTCTGGTTTCAGCTCTACGTCATGCGGGACACGGAGTTTCTGGAGGGGCTGATCGAACGGGCGAAGAAGGCGAATTGTTCTGCCCTTGTGATCACGCTGGATCTGCAGATCCTCGGCCAGCGGCACAAGGATCTGAAGAACGGCCTGTCCGCCCCGCCGAAGATGACGCCCGCCAATATCCTGAACCTCGCCACGAAGGTGCAGTGGGGGATGGAGATGCTGCAGACCAAGCGGCGCACCTTCGGCAATATCGTGGGACATGCCAAGAACGTGAGCGATGTCTCCTCCCTGTCCTCCTGGACGGCGGAGCAGTTCGATCCGAAGCTCGACTGGGAGAAGATCCAGCGGATCCGCGATCTCTGGGGCGGCAAGATCATCCTGAAGGGCGTTCTGGACGAGGAGGATGCGAAGCGCGCCGCCGATTTCGGGGCCGACGGGATCATCGTGTCCAACCATGGCGGGCGGCAGCTCGATGGCGCGCTGTCCTCCATCCGGCGGCTGCCGCCGATCCTGCGTGCGGTGGGCGACCGGACGGAGGTCTATATGGATGGGGGCGTGCGTTCGGGACAGGACGTGCTGAAGGCGGTGGCGCTCGGCGCGAAGGGCGTGTTCGTCGGGCGGGCCTTCGTCTATGGGCTCGGCGCGATGGGGGAGCAGGGGGTCAAGACCGCGCTCGACGTCATTCACCGGGAACTCGACATCTCCATGGCGCTCTGCGGCGAGCGGGATGTGAAGAATCTCGGGCGCCACAATCTCTACGTGCCCGCGAATTTCGAGGGGGAATGGGCCTGACAGGGGCGATTGTGCTTGTCTGAAAGGCCCGCTGCGTGTAGAGGCGCCACCTTGGACCGTCCATGCACCCTTGGAGGATGGGCGGCCGCATTTAACCAATGGAGTATCCTATGGCTGGTGAGATCCCGAATCTTCAGGCCGAGGTGCGGACGGGGACAGGCAAGGGGGCCGCTCGTCAAGCTCGTCGTGAGGGCAACGTACCCGGTATCGTTTATGGCGACGGCAAAGAGCCGCTCGCGCTGAACCTCAACTACAACTACCTGCTGAAGCACCTGAAAGCCGGGCGCTTCATGTCGACGCTCTTCAACCTGAAGGTCGAAGGCCAGGAAGACGTGCGCGTCATCTGCCGCGGCGTTCAGCGCGACGTGGTGAAGGACCTGCCGACGCATGTCGATTTCATGCGCCTGCACCGCAACAGCCGCATCAACCTGTTCATCCACGTGAACTTCGAGAATCACGAAACGTCCCCGGGCCTCAAGCGCGGCGGCACGCTGGTCATCGTGCGTCCCGAAGTGGAACTGGAAGTCACCGCCGGTGACATTCCTGACCACATCACCGTGGACCTGTCGGGCAGCAACATCGGCGACGTGATCCACATCAACGACATCCCGCTCCCCGCCGGCGTGAAGCCGACGATCGACCGGAATTTCGTGGTGGCGAACATCTCCGCGCCGTCGGGCCTGCGTTCGGAAGAGAATGAGGAGGCTGCCGCGGAAGAGGCGTGAGCCTCTGACGTGCAGCCGGCCCGCAAAGGGCCGACCTTCGGGAAGGGGCATCGGGGAACCGGTGCCCCTTTTCCTTTGGCGCCGCAGGGCTTCCTTTGGCGCCGCAGGGCGGGCCCGCTGTTCCGGTCGGTCAAGGCGGGTCGTATGTGTGTTCGCTGGACATCCGGTCGCTGGAGCAGGCCGGTCTCCGGGTGAGGGCGACCTGCGGGCGGCGCACTCCACATGCGCGACATGCGCGGGGGGAAGGCGCGGGCTCAGGCGGGCGCTGCCCGCCATTCCCCCGCGCCTCGCGGAGCCTTGCTCCACGGGTCCGGCGTTACCGCTGGCGAGCGGCTCAACCGGCCAGCACGGCGGTGAAGGTCTCAAGCTCTGGCCGGCCAAGATAGATATCCGCATGTCCGCCCGCGCCCGTATGGGCATGGCGGAACTGCTCCGACCGGGTCCAGTCCTGGAAGGCCTCTTCCGATTCCCAGGTGGTGTGGGAGGCATAGAGCGTGTGATCCTCCTTCGACGGTCCCCGCATCAGGTGGAAGGCGATGAAGCCCGGCACTTCCTTCAGGCGGCTGTCGCGGCTTTTCCAGATTTCCTCAAACACCGTTTCGGAGCCGGGCTTGATGCGGAAGCGATTCATCGTCAGGTACATGTGTCGTCAGATCCTCGTGCTGTGGAGCCGCGGGGCTGGCGGGCGCGTTGCGCTGGCGGGGCGGCGCGGCTAAGGTGAAGGCCAGCCGGAGGATACGCCAGTGAAACTTTTCGTGGGTCTCGGAAATCCCGGATCGCGTTATGCCGGAAACCGTCACAATATCGGCTTCATGGCGGTGGACCGGATTGCCGCCAGCCATGGTTTCGCGCCATGGCGGCAGAAATTTCAGGGCCAGATCACCGAAGGGCGTCTGGGCGACGAGAAGGTCGTGCTGCTGAAGCCGGAGACATTCATGAACCTCTCCGGCCAGTCGGTGGGGGAGGCCATGCGCTTCTACAAACTGACGCCGCAGGAGATCGTGGTGTTCCACGACGAGCTCGACCTGCCGCCCGGCAAGGTGCGGATGAAGGCGGGCGGCGGCCATGCCGGGCACAACGGTCTGCGCTCCATGCACCAGCATATCGGCGAGGCCTATGCGCGCGTGCGGCTGGGGATCGGCCATCCCGGCGACAAGGAGAAGGTGGCGGGCTACGTGCTCTCCGATTTCGCCAAGGCCGATGCGCCCTGGCTGGAGGAGGTGCTGATCGGGGTGGAACGCGGCGCGCCGGACCTGGCGGAGGGCAACTCCTCCCGCTTCATGACGGCGCTTTCGCCCGAACCGGCGGCCAAACGGGCACCCGCAGCGCAGACCGCGACGCCTGAAGCCGCGAAGCCAGCCCCGCCGGAGCCCTCTGCCAGTCCCTTCGAGCGGCTGCGCCGCCTGCTCCCGGGATCGCGCTGATGAGTGAGAGCGGACGGCTGCCGTCGATCAACGTGCTGGGCGAGCCGCTGGAGACCTGTTCCACCCGTCCGATGACCGGCTTCTGGCGGAACGGCTGCTGCGATACCGGACCGGCGGACGGCGGGCGTCACTCCGTCTGTGCCGTGATGACGGCGGAGTTTCTCGCGCTCTCCAAATATCTCGGCAATGACCTCTCCACGCCACGGCCGGAATACGGCTTTCCCGGCCTGCAACCGGGGGACAAGTGGTGTCTCTGCGCGGGCCGGTTCCTTCAGGCCTGGGAGGAGGGTGCCGCACCGCGCATCCGCCTTGCCGCCTGCCATGCGGCAACGCTGGAGGTGGTGCCCCTCGAAATCCTCATGGAATGCGCCACGGAATGACGTCTTTCTTCTTTACCGTCGCGATCGACGGGCCAGCGGCTGCCGGCAAGGGCACCATCTCCCGTGCGGTCGCGGAGCGTTTCGGTCTCGCTCATCTGGACACCGGGCTGCTCTACCGGGCGGTCGGGCGTCGGATGCTGGCCGGGGAGGATGCGGTTGCCGCCGCAGAGACGCTGGGGCCGGATGATCTGGAAGGCGATCTTCGCCAGCCGCAGATCGCGGATGCGGCCAGCCGCGTCGCCGCGATTCCAGAGGTGCGTGCGGCGCTGGTGGCCTTTCAGCGCCGCTTCGCGCGGCGGGACGGAGGCGCCGTGCTGGACGGGCGCGACATCGGGACGGTGATCTGCCCGGAGGCGGAAGTGAAGCTCTATGTCACCGCCTCGCCGGAGGTTCGCGCGCGGCGGCGGCAGGCCGAGGAAGGGCGCGACTATGCGGATGTGCTGGCCGATGTGCTGGCCCGCGACCGGCGCGACAGCGAGCGGACGACCGCTCCGCTCAGGCCCGCGGAAGATGCAGTCTTGCTCGATACGTCGGATCTCGCTATAGACGCGGCCGTCAGCAGGGCGATTGCGGCAATCGAGTCGAAGTGGAAAGGGCGGAAGTGATCTTTCGCCCCATTCTTGCATAAGACGCCACGTCATACCACCTGACACCACACAAAGACCGGCGGAGCCAACCGCCAGGCCCGTATAACATGCAAAGGAAACTGTTTATTTATGTGCGCTAAAGCGACCATGGAGGAGTTCGAGGCCCTCCTTAACGACAGCCTCGCCATCGACACGCCCCAAGAGGGCTCCGTCGTCCGCGGCAAGGTCATCGCCATCGAGGCGGGCCAGGCCATCATCGACGTGGGCTACAAGATGGAAGGCCGCGTCGATCTGAAAGAATTCGCAGCCCCTGGCGAGGCTCCGGAAATCGCCGTGGGCGATGAGGTCGAGGTTTATCTCGACCGCGTCGAGAACGCCCGTGGCGAAGCGGTCATCAGCCGCGAGAAAGCCCGTCGTGAGGAAGCCTGGGATCGTCTGGAGAAAGCCTACGCCGCCGAACAGCGCGTCGATGGCGTCATCTTCGGCCGCGTCAAGGGCGGCTTCACCGTCGATCTCGGCGGTGCGGTGGCCTTCCTTCCGGGAAGCCAGGTCGATGTCCGCCCCGTGCGCGATGCCGGCCCGCTCATGGGCATGAAGCAGCCGTTCCAGATCCTCAAGATGGACCGCCGCCGGGGCAACATCGTCGTTTCCCGCCGTGCCATCCTTGAAGAGTCCCGCGCCGAGCAGCGCGCCGAAGTCATCGGCAAGCTCACCGAAGGCGATGTGGTGGACGGCGTTGTCAAGAACATCACCGAATACGGCGCCTTCGTCGATCTGGGTGGTGTGGACGGCCTGCTGCACGTCACCGACATGGCGTGGCGCCGCGTGAACCACCCGTCCGAGATCCTGGCGATCGGTGAGACCGTGAAGGTCCAGGTCATCAAGATCAACAAGGAAACCCACCGTATCTCCCTGGGCATGAAGCAGCTCCAGGACGATCCGTGGGATGCGGTCGAGCGGAAATACGCCATCGGCACCGTCCACAAGGGCCGCGTGACCAACATCACCGACTACGGCGCATTCGTCGAGCTGGAGCCGGGTGTCGAGGGTCTGGTCCACGTGTCCGAGATGTCCTGGACCAAGAAGAACGTCCACCCCGGCAAGATCGTCTCCACCTCGCAGGAAGTGGACGTCATGGTGCTGGAGATCGACAGCGCGAAACGCCGCGTGTCGCTCGGCCTCAAGCAAACCATGCGCAACCCGTGGGAAGTCTTCGCGGAAACGCATCCCGTCGGCACGCAGATCGAGGGCGAGGTCAAGAACATCACCGAATTCGGTCTGTTCGTGGGTCTCGACAACGACATCGACGGCATGGTCCACCTCTCCGATCTCTCCTGGGATCAGCGGGGCGAGGATGCCATCCAGAACTACCGCAAGGGCGATGTCGTCCGCGCGGCGGTGACGGAAGTCGATATCGACAAGGAGCGCATCTCGCTCTCCATCAAGGCGCTTGGCGACGACACCTTCTCCGAGGCGATCGACGGCGTGAAGCGCGGCTCGATCGTGACGGTCAACGTCACCGCGATCGAGGATGGCGGCATCGAGGTCGAGTACAACGGCATGAAAGCCTTCATCCGTCGTTCCGACCTGTCGCGTGACCGCGCCGAGCAGCGCCCCGAGCGCTTCCAGGTCGGCGATCATGTCGATGCGCGCGTGACCAACGTCGACTCCAAGACCCGTCGTCTGGGCCTGTCGATCAAGGCGCGCGAAATCGCCGAGGAAAAGGAAGCCGTGGAGCAGTACGGTTCCTCCGACTCGGGCGCGTCTCTGGGCGATATTCTGGGCGCCGCGCTCAAGGATCGCAGCTGAGCCTTTTCAGGTTGCAAGTGATTTGGGCGTCCACCCCTCGGGGTGGGCGCTTTTCTTTGCAAAAATTGTTGGCCGTTTTCGTGCCTGAGTTGATTTACTCGCTCATTCCGTGTCGAAATTTCCGCACGATCACTCAATAGGCGGATATCGGCCCGGATGTTTCCGGTTTCTCCCGTCTTTCCAATGGTTTCCTGTTTCTCGCGCTTGCGAAAGACCGTATAGTCCCGATGGAATAGTCGCGATATTTGTGAAACGGGGGGACGGATGATCCGGTCGGAACTCATCCAGAAGATTTCCGAAGAGAACCCGCACCTGTTTCAGCGGGATGTGGAGCGTATCGTCAACACGATCTTTGAAGAGATCATAGAGGCGATGGCGCGGGGCGACCGGGTGGAACTCCGGGGTTTCGGAGCCTTCTCCGTCAAGCAGCGGGACGCGCGCGTTGGCCGCAATCCCCGCACCGGAGAATCGGTTGAAGTCGAGGAGAAGGCAGTGCCATTCTTCAAGGCCGGCAAGCTTCTGCGTGACCGGCTGAACGGGAAGGAAGGTACTGAGGACTGATGCGCTATTTCCGTTACGGATTGATCGCGGTGCTGGGCATCGTGCTTGTCGTCATTGCCGTCGCGAACCGCGATCCGGTGGTATTCCGCTTCCTGCCAGTGTCCGCCGCGCAGACGTTCGGCGGAAGCTGGGCGGTGCAACTGCCGATGTTCGTCATCCTGCTGGGGGGCATCACGATCGGGGTTCTTGTCGGCTTCGTCTGGGAATGGTTCCGGGAGCATGGACACCGCAAACGTGCCCGCGTGAAATCGAAGGAAGCCGCGAAGCTGGAGCAGGAAGTCGTTCAGCTCCGGCGGGAGACCGGACGCCCCAACGGCAAGAAGGACGAGATCGTCGCCCTACTTGAGACTGGCAACGGCAAGCGGTAGAACCGCGGCTGATGACACGTCTTCGCATCCCCCCCAAATCTGTGCGCGTGAAGGTCTGCGGCCTGCGCGAGCCCGCCCATGTTGCGGCAGCCGCAGAGGCGGGCGCCGCCTATGCGGGCCTTGTCTTCTTTCCGCGCTCTCCGCGCGCCCTCAGCATCGCCGAGGCGCGGATGCTGGCGGCGGAGGCTCCTGCCGGTCTGGCCAAGGTCGGACTTGTCGTCGATGCGGATGACGCGCTGCTGGACGCCATCCTGGCGGATGTGCCGCTCGACATGCTGCAACTGCATGGCCGGGAAACACCGGCGCGGGTGGCCGAGATCCGTCAGCGCTACGGATTGCCGGTGATGAAGGCTGTCGGCATCGCCGGACCGGAGGATATCGCGCGGCTTGCCGATTACTGGCCGGTGGCCGACCAGATCCTCGTCGATGCCAAGGCCCCGAAGGATGCGGCGCTGCCCGGCGGCAACGGCGTGGCCTTCGACTGGGGTCTTTTGTGGAACCTGCGCTGGCCGGTGCCGTGGATGCTGGCAGGGGGGCTGACGCCCGCGAACGTGGCCGATGCGCTGCGCGTCACGGGGGCTGCGCAGGTCGATGTCTCCTCCGGCACCGAAAGCGCGCCGGGCGTGAAGGATCCCGATCTGATCCGTGCCTTCATCCGGGCGACGCAGTTGTGAGCGTGACCTTCCGCCCCGCGCGGCTGGAGGATGTGCCCGCCATCGTGGCGCTGCTGGCGGATGATCCGCTTGGCGCGGCGCGGGAATCCGCGACGCTTGCGCCCTATGAGGCCGCCTTTGCCCGGATCGCCGCTTCGGCGGACATGCATCTGATCGTTGGCGAACGGCAGGGGCGCGTCGTCGCGACCTATCAGCTGGCGATCATGCCGGGTCTGTCCAATGCGGGCCGGACGCGTGCCACGCTGGAAGCGGTGCGCGTGGCGGCGGAGCTGCGCTCGCAGGGGGTGGGCGCATTGCTCGTGGCGGATGCGGAGGCCCGGGCGCGCGCGGCCGGGGCGGGGATTTTGCAGCTCACCACACATAAAAGCCGCAGCCGGGCGCATGCCTTCTACGACAGGCTTGGCTTTACCCCATCCCACATAGGTTATAAACGCGATCTGACCTGACGGGAGGCGCGCGATGCAAGGCGGGAGCAACAGCTACAGGACCGGACCGGACGAGAACGGAAGGTTCGGCAATTACGGCGGACGTTTCGTCTCGGAGACGCTGATGCCTCTGATCCTGTCGCTTGAGGCGGAATACGAGCGGGCCAAGCACGATCCGGAGTTCTGGGCGGAGATGAACGATCTCTGGACCCATTACGTCGGCCGCCCCTCGCCGCTCTACTACGCCGAACGTCTGTCGGAGACGCTGGGGGGTGCAAAGATCTACCTCAAGCGCGAAGAGCTGAACCATACCGGCGCGCACAAGATCAACAACGTGCTGGGCCAGATCCTGCTTGCCCGGCGCATGGGCAAGACCCGGATCATCGCGGAAACCGGCGCGGGTCAGCACGGTGTCGCCACTGCCACGGTCTGTGCCAAGTTCGGGCTGAAGTGCATCGTCTATATGGGCGCGCATGACGTGCAGCGTCAGGCCCCCAACGTGTTCCGCATGCGGCTTCTGGGGGCAGAGGTCGTTGCCGTCACCTCTGGGCGCGGCACGCTGAAGGATGCGATGAACGATGCGATGCGCGACTGGGTGACCAATGTGCGCGACACGTTCTATTGCATCGGCACGGTCGCGGGGCCGCATCCCTATCCGGCCATGGTGCGCGATTTCCAGAACATCATCGGCAATGAGACCCGCGCCCAGATGGAGGCGCAGGAAGGGCGGCTGCCCGACACGATCATCGCGGCCATCGGCGGCGGGTCGAACGCCATGGGCATCTTCCACCCGTTCCTCGACGATCCTTCCGTGCGGATCATCGGCGTCGAGGCCGGCGGCAAGGGCGTGGATGAACGGATGGAGCATTGCGCCTCGCTCACCGGCGGGCGTCCGGGCGTGCTGCATGGCAACCGGACCTATCTGCTGCAGGATGCCGACGGGCAGATCCTTGAAGGTTTCTCCATCTCTGCCGGTCTCGACTATCCCGGCATCGGGCCGGAGCACGCCTGGCTGCACGATACGGGCCGGGTCGAATATGTCTCCATCACCGATGCGGAGGCGCTCTCCGCCTTTCAGGATCTGTGCAGCTATGAGGGCATCATTCCGGCACTGGAATCGAGCCACGCGCTCGCCCATGCCATCAAGATCGCGCCCGATCTGCCGAAGGATCACCTGATCGTCGTCAACCTGTCCGGGCGGGGGGACAAGGACATCTTCACCGTCGCCCGCGCGCTCGGGGTCGAGGTGGAAGTCACGCCCTGAACGGGCGCCGTTCCGCCGCAGGGGCGGGAGCGGACTGGCGTTTTCGCGCAGGATCATTAGCCTTCCGGTCAGCCCCTGCCGACTGGAGACAAGATGACCCTGCGCCTGCTTGCCGCCCTGCTGCTGACCCTTGCCACCCCGCTCCGGGCCGATCTGCGCCCCGAGACCTTCACCAGCTCCGCGCTGCACCGCGACATCCCCGCGAATGTCTATGTGCCTGACGGTGACCCGCCGCCGAACGGCTGGCCCGTGCTCTACCTGCTGCATGGCCATGGCGGAAACCAGAACAGCTGGCGCGATCTGGGGAATATCGAGCCGACGCTTGACCGGCTGATCGGGGAGGGGCGGATCGATCCGCTCCTCGTCGTCATGCCGGATGCCGGGAACAGCTGGTATGTGGACAGCGCGACGCTCGGCGGGCCGGGGGATTACGAGACCGCCGTCACGCATGACCTGCGGCTCGCCGTGGAGGCGCGCTATCCCGTCCGCAAGGACAGGGAGGGCCGGGGCATCGCGGGGCTTTCCATGGGTGGGTTCGGGGCGCTCCGCCTCGCCTACAGCCACAACGATCTCTACGTCGTCGCGGCGAGCCTGTCGGGCGCGATCTGGCAGAATGTGACCGCGCCCAATCTCGACGACACGCCGGAGGAATTGCAGGTGGTGCAGGAATCGGCCTTCCTGAAGAACCCGACTTCCGCCCTTGCGCTGCCGTCGGTGGGCGATCACTTCGACGGGGCTTTCGGCCGACCCTTCGATGCGGAGCGGTTCAACCGGCTGAATGTGTTCACGCTGATCGAGGGCGCTGTCGCCTCGGAGAAGCCGCTGCCCGTCACCTATATCACCTGCGGCGACGATGACGGCTACCGTCTGTGGCGCGGCGCGGTGGACCTGCATGAGACGCTGCAGGCGGCGAAGCGGACTTCCGAGCTGCGCATCACCGATGGCGCGCATACATGGTCGCTCTGGCAGCAGACCATCGTCGATGCGCTGCTGTTCATCGACCGCCAGTGGTTGCCCACCGCCTATCCCGAACCCGCTGTCAGCCCGCCCAAACCCTGACCGAAGCCCTGAGGTGCCAGCCGGCGAAACCCAAGGGCGTCAGGCCGCGCCGAGGCGCCACCGCGCCGGAGGGAGGCGCTTCAGCCCCGGATCGCCTCCAGCATCCGGCTGACGTTATCGGGATCGGCGTCGGGCGTGATCCCGTGACCGAGGTTGAAGATATGCGGCCCCTGAGAGAACGCGCGTACGATCCGCCGCGTCTCCGCCACGAGGTCAGGCCCCCCGGTGACAAGGTGGTGAGGGGCGAGGTTGCCCTGCACGCAGCCATCCCCCTGCACGGCCCGCGCGGCCCATTCGGCATCGACCGAATTGTCCAGCGCGACGCAGTCAGCCCCCGTCGCCCGCGCAAAGCCCGCATAGCGCTCCCCTGCCTCCCGCGGGAAGGCGATGATCGGCACGCCGGGATGGCGCTCCTTCAGCGCGGCGATGATGCGCCGGGCGGGGGCGACGGCGAATTGCTCGAAATCCGCGCCCTTCAGCGACCCGGCCCAGCTGTCGAACAGCTTGACGACCTCCGCACCGGCCTCGATCTGGGCGGAAAGGTAAAGGACCGTCGCCTCCGAAATCCGGTCGATCAGCGCGGCGAAGGCCGTCCGGTCGCGCGCGATCATCGCATGGGCCGGCCCCTGATCCGGGGTGCCGCGCCCGGCGACCATGTAGGTGGCCACCGTCCAGGGCGCCCCGGCGAAGCCGATGAGCGTCACTTCCGGCGGCAGCGCGCGCGCCACGAGGCGCACCGTCTCATAGACGGGGGAGACCGTCTCATGCACCGCTCCGGCCGGGCGGAGCGCCGCGACCCCCGCCGCATCGGTCACGGTGGAAAGACGCGGCCCCTCTCCCTGCACGAAGCGCAGGTCGAGCCCCAGCGCCTGCGGCACCAAGAGGATATCGGCAAACAGGATCGCCGCGTCGAAGCCGTAGCGCCGGATCGGCTGGAGCGTCACCTCCGCCGCGAGGTCGGGGGTGTAGCACAGGTTCAGGAAATCCCCGGCCTTCGCCCGCGTGGCGCGGTATTCGGGCAGGTAGCGCCCCGCCTGCCGCATCATCCAGACGGGCGGAACATCCTGCCGTTCCCCGGCGAGGGCACGAAGTATCTTCTTGGTCATGGCGGCTCTCCTCCGCCGACCGTGAACGCGACGCGGGGGCAGAAGTCAAGTCAGCCGGTTGCCGCGCCGGAGAGGGAGGCGTAAGCCCTCCGCATCCAGCCGGACATATGTGCAAGACATGATCTTCTTCATCCCCTTCCTTCTGCTCGCCGTGATCGTTGGTCTGTGGTGGACGCGCCGGGGCAGCACGCTCACCCGCGATTGCCGCTGGCGGGAGGATCGCGCCCATGCCACCGCGACCGAGCGCGTCTTTCGCTGCGCGGCCTGCGGGGCGGAGACACGCGTTCCCGCGGGCCGGGAGCCGCGCGACTGCCTCCGGGCGCAGACGCCCTGAGGTCAGGGCAGCACCTTTCCGGGATTGAGCAGGCCCTGCGGGTCCAGCGCGGCCTTGATCCGGGCCATGACATCAAGTGCTACGGGATCCTTGTGGGCCGCCATCGTGGGCCGCTTGGACAGGCCGATCCCGTGTTCGGCGGAGAAACTGCCGCCCAGCCGCACTGCCTCTTCCGCCACAGCGTTGCGCAGCGCGGCGAGCAGGGGAGCGTCATCGCGTGTGGGGAAGGCGGTGTAATGGAAGTTTCCGTCGCCCAGATGCGCGATGGCCAGCTCATCCGCGCCCGGATCGAGCGCATGGAGCCGCGCGGTCATCGCGGTGAGGAAGTCCTGCATCCTGTCGAGCGGCAGGGAGATGTCGGTATCGACATGCGGCTTCTGCGCGAATGTGATCTCCGCCGCGGCCTCCCGCACCGCCCACATCTCCGCCCGCTGTGCCTCCGTCCGGGCCAGCGTGGCATCCAGCACCTCACCCCGCGCCATCGCCATGGCAAGCGTATCCTCCAGCCGTGTCACCACCGGAAGCGAGCCGTCGGCGAGCGGCTCCGCCTCATGCGGGGCGGTCACGCCGATCTCGATGAGCAGGGTGGAGGGGTAGCGCGTGGCGAAGGGTTCCTTCAGGTCGGGGCGATGCCGGGCGAGCCGCTCCATATAGGCGGCGGGCAGGTATTCGAACGCCTCGACCGCGCCGCCCGTCTCCCCCTGCAACCGGTTGAGCAGGTCGAGCGCCACGGCAAGGCCCGGCACCGCGACCATCGCCGTCGCATGGGCGCGGGCGGCGGGCACCAGCTTCAGCACCGCCGCCGTGATGACGCCGAGCGTGCCCTCCGCCCCGATGAACAGGTCGCGCAGGTCGTAGCCGGTGTTGTCCTTGCGCAGTTCCGACATGAGGTCGAGCACGCGCCCGTCCGCCAGCACCACCTCCACACCCAGAACGAGCGCGCGGGTATTGCCGAACCGCACCACGTTCGAGCCGCCCGCATTGGTGGAGAGAAAGCCGCCCACCTGAGCCGAGCCGCGCGCGCCGAAGGTCAGCGGGAAGGCCAGATCATGCTCCGCCGCCGCGTCATGGATGGCCGAGAGGACGACGCCCGCCTCGACTACGGCGATGCGGGAGGCGGGGCGGATCTCGCGGATGCGGTTCATCCGTTCGAGCGAGAGCATGACCCCGCCCTCCGCGAAGGTGCCGCCATTCAGCCCCGTGCCGCCGCCGGTCGGCACCACCGGGACACCCGCCGCGGCGCAGAGCCGCAGGATGGCGGCCACCTCCTCCCTGCTGGCCGGACGCACGACGGCGAGCGGCGTCCAGACGTATTTGCCCGTCCAGTCGTGGCTGTAGCGTGCCGTTTCGTCGCCGGTCAGTACGTTGGCCGGGCCGGTGATGTCCCGAAGAGCGTCGATCAGTGCCATGCGATGTCCCCCGCCGTTTCGCGCGGCACCTGACGCCTGCGCCCCACCGCTGTCAACCGGACGCTGTGCTCTGCCTGCTTCGCTGACGCTGGACCATGAGTGGCAAAGCGGCTGCCCGGAGGCGCTTTCAGCGCGGCAGGATTGCCTCCACGGCGGGGCCGAGCGCCTCCACCACCAGTGCCACGCCCTCCGCATTCGGATGGATGCCGTCCAGCAGGTAGCGGGGCGCCTCGAACGGGGTGGAGAGGTGGCGGAGGATGCCGAGGTAGAAATTGGGATAGAGCGGCACGTCCTGCGCGGCGGCGACCTCTGACCACAGGCGATTGTAGCGGAGCGCCGGGGCATGGATGCCGGGGATCTCCACGCCGACCAGCAGCGCCGGGATGGCGCGCACCCGGATCTCTCCCATGATCGCCGTCAGATTGGCCGCGGCGGTGTCATAGGGCACGCCGCGGAAGGCATCGTTGCCGCCTAGGCTCACGATCATTGCATCGGGTCTCGGACGGAGGGCCCTGTCGAGCCGCGCGCGCCCGCCGCGCGTGGTGTCGCCCGCGACGCCGGCGTTCTCCACCCGCACATCCCAGCCGCGCGCCCGCAGCCACGCTTCGAGCTGCACCGGCAGGCTCTGCCGCGCGGGGAGGCCGAAGCTCTGCATCAGGCTGTCGCCAAAGGCCACGACGCGCAGGGTGCGAGCCTCTGCGGAAGGGGCCGCGAAGAGGACGAGGCAGAGAAACAGCAGTCCAAGGACCGCCGCCTTCGCGACGGAAACCTTGCATGCTGGCAGGCTCCGGCGGCGGGTCATCAGGGTAGCAGCTTTGCCATCAGCTTGGCGGCCAGCGCATCATAATCGCCGTCGAAATGGTGCCCGCCCGTCGTCTGTATCTTGCCGAAGCCGGCAAGGCGCGGATCGTTGCAGGCGGTATCTTCCTCCTCGTCGCCGGAAACGCAGATCGTCCTGTCCGCCGGCAGCGCGGCGATGGCAGCCGGCACGTCGTAGCCGGTGCTGTCGAGCCCGAGCCAGCCGCCCACCGTCACCTGGAACGAGGTGGAGGGGCCGGGTGCCAGCAGCCCGATGAGACGCGTCCGGTCGCGGAGCGGCTGCGGCAGCAGGGGCCAGGCGAAGGGCAGCGTATCGGCGCCGAAGGAATAGCCGATCAGCCCAACCGGCAGCTTGCCCGTGGGATCCGCCTTTGCGGCGATCGTGGCAAGGTCGCGGGCCAGTTCCTCCGGCGTCCGCTGGGACCAGAAGTAGCGCAGGGCGTCCAGCCCCACGGCGTGAACGTCATGCTGGGCGAGCCAGTCGGCCACCGACTTGTCCAGGTCGCGCCATCCGCCATCCCCGGAGATCACGATGGCAAGCGCACGTGGTTTGCCGCCGGTCGCCGGAACATCAACAGCCGGCAGGTCACCGAACGGCTTCACCGAATCCGCGATGTCGCTCACGGCGGCGGCGACCTGCGCCTCCGGCGCATCGGTGTCCAGCTCCTCCACCGTCACCTCCTCCTGCCCGGAAGCGGCCTCTTCGACGGCGGAGAGCACTGCCTCCGGCGCAAAGAGATGCGCGGTCCGCTGCACGGCGGGGTCGAAACCCATGGGGCCGGGCGCGGGCAGGTCATCCGGGCGGCATATCGGGCGGGGCAGGGCGGTTTTGCCGTCGAAGCCGCTGCCCACCGCCGCGGCAAAGGAGGCGACAGGCGCCTCCGCCACGGCGGCATAGGCGAACGCCGCCCCCGCGCCGCGCCCCGCGAGGATCGGCGGGAGGTAGGTCTGAAGCCCCGCCTGCCGCTCCGCCGTCTGGGCCAGATCGCTGATCGCGCCGTCCACCGGCAGGCAGTCGCCCTCCTCTGCCGCGAGTTCCTGCATGTGACGGGCATAATCCACCGCAAGGACCATGGACCCCTCTGCCGTCAGTGCCGCGACCATCCGGTCATCCGCCGCCTGCCAGCCCGCCGCGTCGGAGAAATAGACGACGACCGCTTTCGGCCCATCCTGCGGCAGGGGGGCCGGCATGTGGAACGGGACGTCGGTCAAACCCTCCGCGCTCACCGTGGGGGGCGCATCCTGACCGTGAACGGGCGTCATGGCGAGCAGCGCCACAAGGGCCGTCAGCACAGATTTTGCATATGTCATCGTTTCAACACCCGTATCGGATTGCCGGAGATCAGCGCCGTCACATCCATCAGCGCCTGCGGCATGGCGAAGCCGCCGGGACAGGCGAGGTACTGCGACGTCCAGACCGGCCCGAACTTCTGCTTGAAGGCGCGCAACCCCTCGAAATTGTAGAACTCGTCGCCCCGCCGGTAGATGAAGGTGCCGAGCCGGTTCCATGTCGAGGCCAGCGGATGATCGGCCAGCCCCGCAAGAGGCGCCGCGCCAAGGTTGAACCAGCGATAGCCCTCCGCCTTTCCGTAGAGCAGCAGCCGGGCGAAGAGCGCGTCCATGATGACCTTGGACACGCCGGGCCGGTAACGCATGAGGTCGATCGACAGTTCGTTCAGATTGTCGCCGGACCGCCAGAGATTGGCAAAGGCGACGATGGCCCCCTCCTTGCGGAGTACGGCGATGTCGAATTCCTTGATGTAGTCGTCATCGAACCGGCCGAGGGAGAAGCCCTTTTCCGCACCATGCTTCGTCTCCAGCCAGGCATCCGACACGCCGCGGAGATCCTCCAGAGCGGCAGGAACCTCCGCCGCGGGGATGACGGAGAATTCCAGCCCCTCACGGGTGGCGCGCTTGTCGGCATAGCGGAAGTCCTGCCGCGAGGGCCCTTCCAGCGAGAAGCTGTGCAGGTCCACCCGCGCGACCTCTCCCGTCTTCAGGAGGGCGAGACCAAGCTCCAGATACACGGCCAGCCATTCCGGGGTGACGGAATAGTGGATGGCCCGCATGCCGTTGCGATCGGCGGCCTCGGCAAAGCGCCAGATCAGCCGGCGACCCGCTTCCGCATCGCCCACCGGATCGCCGAGCGCGATCCAGCTGTTGCCCTGCTCGCCATACATCAGGAAGGCGGTTTCGTCGGCGGAAACCATGAAGGACTTGTCCCCCAGCAGCGCCACGTTGGGCTGGGTGGCGGACGTGGTCTTCAGGATGCGCCGGACGGCATCGGGGATCTCCACCGGGCCGGAAACCTGCCTCCCGGTGGGCCGGTTCAGCCAGCTGTCGATGGTGAGCGCCCCGGTGATGATGACGAGCGCCAGCGTCGCCCGCAGGAAGCGCGAGGCGTCCCCGTCCCAGTCGAAGCTCCACCAGAGATTGTTTTCGTAATCCACGTGGCGGTAGGCCAGCAGCCCGATCAGCGTGAAGAAGGCGATGATGACGATCAGCAGGGCGAGCCAGGTGGGCGTCAGCCGGAAGGATCGCATCCGCCCGCGCCGGTAGAAGGCGCCCGGAAACATAGCGAGCAAGAGGGCGGCGGCGAGCAGGCCGCTCGCCTCCTCCCAGTCCAATCCCTTGGCGAGAGAAAACACCGCCCCTGCGCAGAGCAGGCAGAGCGCCAGCAGGCGGGCGCGGGCAATCCGCCTGAACAGGCCGCGGGAGATGACGATGAGGAACAGGCCCGCGACGCTTGCCATCAGGTGTGAGGCTTCCGCAAAGGGAAGCGGTATCAGCCCGCTCAGCAGACCCACCCGATCGGCGAGAGCGGGGACGTTGCCGGACAGCAGGAGGATGCAGCCGCCGACCAGCGTTGCCGTTCCCGCCAGAGGCGGCACGATCCGCTGCACGACAGGGCTGACCCGCCCCGCTACCGCCCGGACGGCATGGCGCGCCCGGTAGCCCTCGAAGCCCAGAAAGGCGATCCCGGCGATTGCCAGAGGCAGGAAGTAGTAGATCACCCGGAACAGAACGAGCGCAGCCACCACATCCGGCCGGTTGCCCGCGCCGAGCCCCAGCAGCACCGTCGCCTCGAACACGCCGAGGCCGCCGGGCGCGTGGCTGACCGTGCCTATGACCAGCGCCACGACGAACAGGATCAGGAACATCGCGTAGCCCTGCGTGACATCGCCGGGCAGCAGCACATAGAGCGCGGCGGCGGCGGCGGCGATATCGGCGGCGGCGACGAGGATCTGGGCCGTCGCGTTCCGGGCGGAGGGCAGCGGCAGGCGCCAGTTGAACAGCATGACCTCCCGCGGGTTGCGAGAGAGCCACAGGAGGGCGGCCAGGATCGCCGCGACGATGACCCCGCCGATGACCCGGTCCGCCATGGGCGAGACGATCTGAAGGAAGGGAATGCCGTCCGGGTCGAGCAGCAGCGCCAGTCCGATCACCGCACCGATCCCGGCAGTGAAGCTCAGAAAGGATATGCCGACGATGCGCCCCACATCGGAAGCATCCAGCCCCGCCGCCTGATAGATGCGGTAGCGGATCGAACTGCCCACCACGACGTGAAAGCCGATGGCGTTGGAGATCGCATAGGCCACCGCGCCCGCAAAGGCCGCGAGCCGGACGGGCACCCTGTCCGGCGCGACGCGCCGCGAGGCCAGAACGTCGTAGAGCCCGAGGGCGCAGAAGCTCAGCACCGTGAAGCCCAGAGCCTCCGCCAGCGCGATCCGGGGCGTGCCCGTGATGGCGGCCTTGATGTCGTCCAGCCGAAGCTCGTCGCTGATCTTGTAGATCACCACGGTTGCGATGACGGCGATGACCGCGCCGATCAGCGGCCCCGCCACCCGCGGCTCCAGCAGTCGGACGGCTAGCTTCGCAACGCCCGTCTTTTCAGGCGAGGGACGCGGCATTTCCATATTCTTTTCGGTCATTGAGACCCGCTCTTGGCAGCCCGGATACGGGTCATCTTGTCGCAGAAAAATAAGAGACCGGCCATAGTCCTGTTCCTGTCTGACAAGCACGCTTGTGCGATCCGGTCCCGGTGCGGAGGGGGAGGGCGTACCGATACCGGCTTGGCGGTTGCCGGTCTCCCGCCGCCGTTTCCGTCAGCGCTCCTCCTCCGCCACTGACCCAGGGCGGGCGCGCGACAGATGGTGCAGTTTCGCCCAGCGTCGAGACTTTTCCCAAACTCCTTCGCCCCTTGCGCCTTCCCCATGCGCTTTCGACACGGCTTACGCTCTTTTCCTTTCCGCGCGATGAATGCTCAGATCTCCGGCACGACGGACTGGCTCCGCTTGAGGCAACGTAGCGTGAAGCTCGACCGGGCATGGCGGATGCCCGGCACGCGGAACAGCTTCTGGCGGAGGAAGTCCTCGTATCCCCGCGTGCCATTGGCGGCGACCTTGATGAAATAGTCATATTCGCCGGTGGTGAGATAGACCTCCAGCACCTCGGGCAGAGCGACCATCGCCTTGCCGAAGGCTTCGAGTGCGGTGTCATCATGGCGGTCGAGCATGACTTCGATGATGACCGTCTCCGCCATGCCGAGCCGTTCCTGATCCAGCACGGCGGTATAGCCCCGGATGTAGCCCTCTGCCTCCAGCCGCCGGGTGCGCTGCCAGCAGGGGCTGGGCGAGAGGCCTATCTCGTCTGCGAGCTGGGCATTGGTCAGGCGGCCGTTCCCCTGAAGGGCGCGGAGGATCCGGCGGTCGATTCGATCAAGGATGCGGCTGGGTTCGGGCATGGTGTCCAAAGATGCTGCCGGGATTGGCGCAGATCGTGAAAGAAGCTTCTGACACAAAATCGCCATGCGCAAGGATCGGAATTTCCTTTTGGCCGCTCGGCATTATCCTCATACCGGGGAGAGGGGGCGGAGAGGAGCCGCCCGGCACGCCGTGGCCAACCCTTCCCATACCGCGCGACCGCGCCTTGAGGAGACGCCATGGACGACCTGCCGCCGCTCAGCCTGCACGTTCCCGCCCCGGAGGTCCGGCCGGGAGACAAGCCGGACTTCAGCCATGTGACGATCCCCCGCGCGGGCACGGTCCGCCGCCCCGCGATCGATGAGAACCCCGAGGATATGCGGGACATGGCCTTTACCATCATCCGGGTGCTGAACCGGCAGGCGGAGGCGGTCGGCCCCTGGGCCATCGAGCTGTCCGATGACGCGCTCCGCGACGGGCTGAGGCACATGATGATCCTGCGCGCCTTCGACGCCCGGATGCTGACGGCGCAGCGCCAGCAGAAAACCTCCTTCTACATGCAGCATCTGGGGGAGGAGGCGGTGTCCTGCGCCTTCCGCAAGGCGCTGAACCCCGGCGACATGAACTTTCCCACCTACCGGCAGGCGGGATTGCTGATCGCGGGCGACTATTCGCTCCGCACGATGATGAACCAGATCTATTCCAACGCGGAGGATCCGATGCGCGGCCGGCAGATGCCGGTGATGTATTCGGACAAGCCGCAGGGGTTCTTCTCCATCTCCGGCAACCTTGCGACGCAGTATATTCAGGCGGTGGGCTGGGCGATGGCTTCGGCCATCATGAACGACCGCAAGATCGCCGCGGCCTGGATCGGCGATGGCTCCACGGCGGAGAGCGACTTCCACGCGGCGCTGGTCTTTGCCTCCACCTACAAGGCGCCGGTGATCCTGAACGTGGTGAACAACCAGTGGGCCATCTCCACCTTCCAGGGTATCGCGCGGGGCGGGTCGGGCACCTTCGCCGCGCGGGGGCTGGGGTTCGGCATTCCCTCTCTCCGGGTGGATGGCAACGACTATCTCGCGGTGCTTTCCGTCGCGCGCTGGGCGGCGGAGCGGGCGCGGCGGAACCTCGGGCCGACGATGGTGGAATATGTCACCTACCGGCAGGGGGCGCATTCCACCTCCGACGATCCCTCCGCCTACCGCCCGGCGGAGGAAAGCTCCGCCTGGCCGCTGGGCGACCCCATCCTGCGGCTGAAGAACCACATGATCCTGAAAGGCATCTGGTCCGACGAGCGTCACGCCCAGGCGGAAGCGGAGATCATGGCCGAGGTCGTTGCCGCGCAGAAGGAGGCCGAGGCCATCGGCACGCTGCATTCCGGCCACCGCCCCTCCGTGCGCGAGATGTTCGAGGACGTATACGAGACGATGCCGCCGCACCTGATGCGCCAGCGGCAGGAAGCGGGGTACTGAGCCATGGCGCGCATGACGATGATCGAGGCGCTGCGCGACGCGCTCGACGTGGCGATGGGCCGCGACAACCGCGTGATCGTGTTCGGCGAGGATGCCGGATATTTCGGCGGGGTCTTCCGTGTGACCTCCGGCCTGCAGAAGAAATACGGGCCGACGCGCTGTTTCGATACGCCGATCAACGAATCCGGCATCGTCGGGGCGGGGATCGGCATGGCGGCCTATGGGCTTCGCCCGGTGGTGGAGATCCAGTTCGCGGATTACGTCTATCCCGCCTATGACCAGATCGTGTCGGAGGCCGCGCGGCTGCGCTACCGCTCCAACGGGGAATTCACCTGCCCCATGGTGATCCGCATGCCCACGGGCGGCGGCATCTTCGGCGGGCAGACGCATTCCCAGTCGCCGGAGGCGCTGTTCACCCATGTGACGGGGCTGAAGGTCGTCGTGCCGTCCAACCCGCAGGACGCCAAGGGGCTGCTGCTGTCCGCCATCGAGGATCCCGATCCGGTGATCTTCATGGAGCCGAAGCGGCTCTACAACGGCCCGTTCGACGGTCATCATGAACGCCCGGTCGCATCGTGGAAGAACCATCCCTTCGGAGAGGTGGAGCCCGGCCACTACACCGTTCCCTTGGGCAAGGCCGCCATCCGGCGGGAAGGCTCCGCCGTGACGGTGCTGACCTATGGAACCATGGTCCATGTGGCGGAAGCCGCGGCGGAGGAGACGGGTGTGGATGCCGAAGTGATCGACCTGCGCACGCTGCTCCCGCTTGATCTGGAGGCGGTGACGGCCTCCGTGCGCAAGACCGGGCGTTGCGTGATCGTGCATGAGGCCACGCTCACCTCCGGCTTCGGGGCGGAACTGGCGGCGCTGGTCCAGCAGGAGTGTTTCTACCATCTGGAGGCTCCCGTGCGGCGGGTGGCGGGCTGGGACACGCCCTATCCGCATGTGCATGAGTGGAGCTATTTCCCCGGGCCTGCGCGGGTCGGCGCGGCGCTCACAAGCATCATGGAGGCGTGAGCATGGGAACCCTGTCGATCAGGATGCCCGACATCGGCGAAGGCATCGCCGAGGCCGAGCTTGTGGAATGGCACGTGACACCCGGAGACATCGTGCAGGAGGATCAGCCGCTCGCCGCCGTGATGACGGACAAGGCGACGGTGGAAATCCCCTCTCCCGCTTCCGGCAAGGTGGTCTGGCTGGGCGGAGAGGTGGGCGACAGCATCGCCGTGAAGGCGGAACTGATCCGGCTGGAAGTGGAAGGAGAGGGGAACATCTCCGCCGATGCGGAGCCGCCGATGCGGGCGGCGAAAGCAGCGGAAGGAGGGAGCGGGGCGGACGAAGCCCCGCGCGCGGGTGTGCCCGCCGAAGGGGCCGCCGAATCCACTGCCGAATCCTCCGCCACCGAATCCTCCGCCACCAAATCCCCGGTCGCCAATTCCCCGACTGCCAAAAACGGCGAGGCTTCGCGCGCGGCTGCAAGGCCCGAACCCCGGGGGCAGGGGCGCCCTGCGCCCGCCGCCGCTCTCCGGCCGGAGGGGGAGCGGCCGCTCGCCACGCCCTCCGTCCGTCAGCGGGCGCGGGAGGCGGGGGTCGATCTGCGCTTCGTGCGCGGTTCCGGGCCAGCGGGGCGGATCACCCATGACGATCTGACCGCGCATGTAGAGGCGGGCGCGCCCGAGGGCCGCCCCGCCCATCGCCGCGACGGCTCCGTCACGGAGGTGAAAGTCGTCGGCCTGCGCCGCAGGATCGCGGAGCGTATGCAGCTCGCCAAGCGCAACATCCCCCATATCAGCATCATCGAGGAGGTCGATGTCACCGGGCTGGAGGACCTGCGCGCCAAGCTCAACGCCGAAGGCAGGGGCGCGGCCAAGCTGACCCTTCTGCCGTTCCTCATGAAGGCCATCGTGCGGGCGGTGCGGGAGCAGCCCGCGCTGAACGCGCTCTATGATGACGAGGCGGGCGTCGTGCGGCAGTTCGGCGGCGTGCATATCGGCATCGCCACCCAGACGCCGAACGGGCTGATGGTTCCGGTGGTGCGTCATGCGGAGGCGCTGACACTGCGCGAGGCGGCGGGGGAGCTGCTGCGGCTGGCGGAGGCCGCGCGCGACGGCAGCGCCACGCGGGAGGAGCTTTCCGGTTCCACCATCACCGTCACCTCGCTTGGCCCGCTCGGGGCCATCGCGACCACACCGATCATCAACCACCCGGAAGTCGCCATCGTCGGGGTCAACCGGATGCAGATCCGGCCTTTCTGGGACGGGACGGAATTCGTGCCCCGCAAGATGATGAACATTTCCTGCTCCTTCGATCACCGGGTGATCGACGGATGGGACGCGGCGGTCTTCGTTCAGCGGCTGAAGACGCTGCTGGAAACGCCTGCGATGATTTTCGTGGAGGAATGACATGGCCGAACTGACCTGCAAGCTGCTCGTGATCGGGGCAGGCCCGGGGGGCTATGTCTGCGCGATCCGCGCCGGGCAACTGGGGGTGGACACGATCATCGTCGATCCGCGCAAGCCGGGGGGCACCTGTCTCAACATCGGCTGCATCCCGTCCAAGGCGCTGATCCACGCGGCGGAGGAGTTCGCCCGCCTGCGGACCTTCGCGGCGGAGGGGACGTTGGGCATCACCGCCGCCGACCCCGCCATCGACCTTTCCCGCACGGTGGCGTGGAAGGACGGCATAGTGGAGCGGCTGAACGGCGGCGTCGGGGCTTTGCTGAAGAAGGCCAAGGCGCGGCTGATCGAGGGCACCGCGCGTTTCGTGGATGGCAAGACCGTGACGGTGACCACGGCGGAGGGCGAGAGCCACACCATCACCGCGGAAACCGTGGTGATCGCGACCGGCTCCGTGCCGGTGGAACTGCCCTTCCTGCCCTTTGGCGGGGATGTCATCTCCTCCACCGAGGCGCTGTCGCTCACGGATATCCCACGGACGCTGGCGGTGGTGGGGGGCGGATATATCGGCCTCGAACTCGGCACGGCCTTCGCCAAGCTGGGGTCGCAGGTCACGGTGGTGGAGATGGCCGACCGCATCCTGCCGCTTTACGACGCGGACCTTACAAGGCCCGTGGCGCAGCGGTTGCAGGCGCTTGGCGTCCGGGTGCTCACCGGGGCGAAGGCGCGGGTGTTCGGCAACGGCCAACTCACCGTGGAGACCGACCGCGAGGTGGAGCAGATCGCGGCGGAGAAGGTGCTGGTGACCGTCGGGCGGAAGCCGCAACTGGAGGGGTGGGGGCTGGAGGAACTGTCGCTCACCCGGAACGGCCGGTTCCTCGCGGTGGATGACGGGTGCCGGACGTCCATGCGGGGGATCCATGCGATCGGCGATGTGACGGGGGAGCCGATGCTCGCCCATCGTGCGATGGCACAGGGGGAGATGGTGGCCGAGATCGTCGCGGGGGAGCGGCGCGTCTGGGACAAGCGGGTGATTCCCGCCGTGTGTTTCACCGACCCGGAGGTGGTGACCGCCGGTCTTTCGCCAGAGGAGGCGGAGGCGCAGGGCATCGCCACGCTGATCGCGAGCTTTCCCTTCGCCGCAAATGCCCGTGCCATGACCGTTGAGCGCGACGACGGTTTCATCCGCGTGGTGGCCCGCAAGTCCGATCACCTGATCCTCGGGATCCAGGCGGTGGGGCATGACGTTTCGGAACTGGCGGCGGCCTTTGGTCTGGCCATCGAGATGGGGGCGCTGCTGGAGGATGTGGCGGGAACGGTTCACGCCCATCCCACGCAGGGCGAGGGTCTGCAGGAGGCCTGTCTTCGCGCGCTCGGCCACGCGCTGCACATCTGAGGAAAGCCACGCGCTGTGCAAGAAGGAAGAAGCCGCGCCTTTTGGAAAGGCGCGGCTCAACATTCACTTCGGTCACTCAGAAAACGTTAACGAGATAGAGGATGATGATGAGGGGGATCGGAATACCGATCAGCCAAGCAAGTACGCCCTTCAACGGAGGCTCCTTCGTTTACGGGTGCCTGTTCACGCGCGTTCTGCGTGATCTTTGCCGTTCCACTCGAACCGGCATGTCGCGCGTGATAAGCTTCGGCACCGCTATTGCTGTAACAACGGCAGCGAGGGCGAGCAAAAAGGGAAGCGCTGTGGTCATCTGCTTCTGTCCTGCCTTATCCTTCTGAGGGTTAACGCGGCCCCTCCGCTGTAGTTCCGCCGTTGGGTAAAAAAGCCGTTGGGTAAAAAACAGGTGCGGCATTGCCGATCTTGCATCGGGCTGCGGGATCGCTTCTTGTCCAGTGGTGCGCTGGCAGCGCATGCAAGCGGAGCAAGGCGTGGATCAGGTGACGGACAACGAGCACGAGAACAAGCGGGATCGGCAGATCCATCTCGTCCACCGCGCGGACCTGCGCCGCCCGCCGTTGATCGCCTATTCCTCTCTTGCCCGATGGCTTCTGGTCGGCGTCCTCGCCGCGTCGGTCTGGTTCTTTCATGACTTTCTGGTGCCGGTGCTGGCGGCGACGATCATCGCCTTTGCCACATGGCCGCTGCGGGTGCGGCTGCATGACAGGGTCGGGCTGGGGCGGACGCTGACGGGCGCTTTGCTCGTCCTGCTCATCGTGCTGTTTCTGGTGATCCCGATCATCATCGCGCTTGGCTATGCGGCGCGCGAGTTTCGGGAATGGCTGTCATGGGCCATTCAGATCAACGCCGTAGGAGGGCCGCCGCCCGACTGGCTCGACACGTTCCCCGTCATTGGAAGCTGGCTGGTGGAGCAATGGAGCCAGCATATCGGGCGCCCCGGCGCGATCGGAGAGCTTGTTCAGGTGACGAGCGGGGCCAATATCGGCACGATCTATCGGGGTGTGCTGACGGCGAGTTCCATGGCGCTGCACCTCGCGCTGGCGCTGATCTTCATGCTCATCACCCTGTTCGTGCTTTACCGCGACGGGGACCGGGTGGCGGCGCAGCTCGACATGATGGGGGAGCGGATCGTTCCCGGCAGATGGGAGCGGCTTTCGCGGATCATCCCGCGCACGATTTCCTCGACCGTCACGGGGATGACGCTCATCGCCATAGGGGAGGGCCTGATTCTCGGCGTGGCCTATTGGCTGGCGGGGGTGCCATCCCCGGTCACCTTCGGGGTCATCACAGGCTTCATGGCATTGATACCGGGGGGCGCGCCGCTCTCTTTCACGCTCATTTCCCTCTATCTGGTCGGCAGCGGTTCCGCCGGCGCGGGTGCGGCCCTGTTCATCTGGGGTTGCGTAGAACTGTTCATCGTCGACAAGACCATCCGGCCCGTGCTGGTCGGGGGGCCGGTGAAGCTGCCGTTCCTGCCCACGTTCTTCGGCCTCATCGGCGGGGTGAAGACGCTCGGCATCGTCGGCCTGTTCGTGGGGCCAGTGCTGATGGCGCTGCTTGTCTCCATCTGGCGCGAATGGGCGCGGGAGATCGCGGCTCATCCCTTGCCCCAGAGTGCATTGCCGAAGGTTCCGCTGCGCGAGAATCCACCCGACTAAACCTCCGTTCGTTTCCTGCGAAGAAATAATGCGGCAGTGCTTCAATGCGGCACTGCCGCATAATTTTTCGTCACTTTGCGGCAGCACCATCATGTCATCGGAGAGAAACAAATATTTTCATACTAAATTTTAAAAGATTCCTTTCTTTTAGAGAGACTTGTGTCACCATCTCCCTCGGGCGCCACGATGCCCATGTGGAAAGTTTTAAGTTTTCCGGGGGAATATCATGACTGTTAAATCTCTTGCTTTCGCGACCGTTGCGGCGGTCGCTCTTTCGGCTGGCGCTGCACTTGCAGCACCCATCTATGCAACCGGCGCGACTTGGACACCCGGCTTCGGCGATCTGAGGCCCGGGCGGAGCAATCCTGACAACGCGCTCGGTACGCCTGACGGGAAATTTCTGTCGCTCGGTTATGGCGGCTTTGCCGATTTCACCTTCGGCAAAAGCTTCACAGGACCCGGCGCGGTGATCGAGGTGACCTGGCTGCCGCGCGATACCTATTTCGAAAGCGCGGAAGTGTGGGGTGGCTCGGCCGGCAGCTTCACCAAGATCGGTGAAATCACCAACGCCATGGAGACCATCGCCCTGTCGTTCAGCGGTATCTTCGATACCCTGCGTATCATCGACACGTCGCCCGTCATTCTCGGCCGCGGACGCGATGGCTTCGATATCGACTCCGTCTCCGTTTCTCCCGTGCCGCTTCCGGCTGCCGGCGTCCTCCTCGCTGGTGCGCTTGCGGGTGTGGCGGGTCTGCGCCGCATGCGTCGCAAAGACGCCTGATCGGACTGACCCCTGTAAAAGGCGGCGCCTCGGCGCCGCCTTTTTCTTTGCTTGCGGGGCTGCGCATTTCCCGACATGTCTGATTCTGTGAGGTGTCGGGCCGAAAGGATCGCATGAAGTTTCTGCTGCTGCGCTGCCTTGCCGCGATTCCGACGCTGTTCGCCGTTCTCTGCCTCGGTTTCATGCTGACCCGCCTGCTGCCGGGCGATCCTGCCGCTCTGTATGCAAGCCAGCCGGGGATGACAGAGGCGGAAACGCGGGCGCTTCGGGCGGAACTTGCTCTCGACAAGCCGCTGCCAGCTCAGTTCGGAGCCTATGTCACGGGGCTGGCACGGGGGGATCTCGGCTATTCTCGCGCGACCGGCCGGCCCGTGGCGGAGGAGATTGCCCGCCGCCTCCCCGCGTCGCTGGAGCTTGCGCTTTGCGCCCTTTTCATCGCGCTTTCCCTGGGGGTCACACTCGGCATCGCCGGCGCGCTCCGGCCTGAAAGCGGCATCGACAGGATCGGAAGCCTGCTGTCGGCAATTTGCCTCAGCATTCCCACCTTCGTAACTGCGTTGTTTTTGTCACATCTTCTATATGATGAGTTGGGCTGGCTGCCCGAGCCCGTGGGCCGGTTGGACCCTTTCCTGTCATTCCCTCAAAGGATTACGGGTTTCCTTATCGTGGACAGTCTCGTTGCGGGAGACGGGCAGGCTCTGGCCTCCGCCATCGGTCATCTGGTGCTGCCCGCGCTGACAATGGCAATCTTCGCGCTCGGTCCCATCGCCCGGATCACCCGGACCGCGATGGGGGAGGCCCTGTCGGCGGATTATTTCCGGGCGGGGCGCGCGCGTGGACTGGGGGCGGGCCGACTGATCGGGAGCTATGCGCTTCGGAATGCCCTGTTGCCGATCAGCACGACGGCCGGACTGACCTTCGCCTATCTTTTCGGCGCGAATGTCGTGGTGGAACAGGTGTTCGCCTGGCCGGGGCTGGGGAGCTTCGCGATGGACGCGCTCGTCGCGCTCGACTATGCGGCATTGCAGGGCTTTCTGCTTGCCGTCGCTGCGGTGCTGATTGCCGCCAACCTGCTTGTTGATCTGACCCATGCTCTCATCGACCCGAGGACGGCCCATCGCTGACCGACTGCCCCTGCTGCTGCTGGGCGGCTTCGTTCTGCTGGCGCTCATCGGGTCCTGGATCACCCCCTTCGATCCGCTGGCGACGGATGCGGCGCGGGCGTTGTCGCCGCCCTCCGCGCGGAACTGGTTCGGCACGGATCACGTGGGGCGGGACGTGTTTTCACGGACCATCGCCGCCGCGCGGATCGATCTGGGGATCGCAGCGGCGGCGGTATTGCTGGCGGCAATACCTGGCACGCTTCTGGGGGCGGCGGCGGGCTTCCGTGGCGGCTGGGCCGATGCGCTTCTGGGGCGGGTGAGCGAGGTGATGCTGGCCGTCCCGCTCTTTCTCCTTGCCATGGCGGTCGCGGCGGTCATGGGGCCGTCGATGAGCAGCCTCATCCTTGCCACGGCTCTGGTGAACCTGCCCTTCTACATGCGCCTTTCCCGGACGGAGGCCGCGCGGTTGCGCAGCGCGCCCTATGTGGAGGCGGCCCGCATCGGCGGCTCCGGCGAGGGGCGGATCCTGCGCCTGCTCCTCCTGCCCGAGATCCTGCCGGTGGTGGCGGTCCAAAGCTCGGTGAACCTCGGCTGGGCCATGATGAATGCGGCGGGGCTGTCGTTCCTTGGCCTCGGTATCCGGCCGCCCACGCCCGAATGGGGCCTCATGGTGGCGGAAGGCGCGCGGTTCGTGGCCTCGGGGGCGTGGTGGATGGCCGCGTTTCCGGGGCTCGCGCTGATGCTGGCGATTCTGGCCTGCAACCTGTCGGGGGACCGCCTCCGGGGCTGGCTTGCCGTCCGGGGGCGGGAATGAACCTGATCGAGGTCGAGGATCTCGCCGTGGCGGTCGGTGGGCGGACCGTGCTGGCGGGGGTATCGCTCACGCTTGCGCCGGGCGAACGGCTGGCTCTCGTCGGGCCGAGCGGGTCGGGCAAGTCGATGTTCGCCGCCGCCATCGCCGGGCTGTTGCCCGCTCGGGCGGTGCGGGTGGGCGGCACGATCCGGTTCGCCGGGCAGACACTGGCGGCACCCCCGGACTGGCAGCCCCTTCGCGGGCGGCGGATCGGCATGGTGTTTCAGGAGCCGCGCCGGTCGCTGAACCCGCTGCTTTCCATCCGGGATCAGGTGGCCGATGTGGTGGCCCGCCACCAGCCCCTCCGGCCGAAGCAGGTCGCGGCGCGGGTTGCGGGGTTGCTGGAGGATGTGCGCTTTCCGCCGGTTCTGGCGGACGCCCTGCCGCATGAACTTTCCGGGGGGTTGTGCCAGCGCGCGGCGGTGGCTGCGGCGCTGGCGGGCGATCCCGCGCTGCTCATCGCCGACGAGGCGACGACCGATCTCGACACCCCCACACAGGCGGGGATTCTGGACCTCATCGACAGCGCGGCGCGGGCGCGCGGCATGGCCGTGCTGCTCATCACCCATGATATCGCGGTCGTGGCAGGCCGGTCGGACCGGGTCGCCGCGCTGGAAGCTGGCCGGATCGTGGAAACGGGCGCCACGCGGGCAATGCTGGACACGCCGGGCTCCGCGCTGATGCGGGGGCTGGTCGCGGCGGCGC
>NZ_DAMDHB010000023.1:0-60603 GCF_032102465.1 Haematobacter sp.
AATGGTGGCCGGCTTCAAATCGGAATGCCTGGCCGGATAACCTCGGAATCTGCAGTCTCGACCAGCCCTGCTGCCTTCACGGCGGCCACCAGCGTGGTGTGATCGGCCGAGTTCATCGCGTTCTGGACGATGTTCTTGTCGGCAAACATGGCGGCGCCGCCGACCATGGGATTGTTCGCCGCCAGCGCGGCCCCGGCAGTTGCCAGCGCGAAACAGCCTGCGACGAGCACTTTGGTAAAGGTCTTCATCTGACTTCCTCCCAGAAATGTCAGCCCGGTGATCGGGGGACGGAAGAAGTCACGAAGGCGGGCATGGGAAAGTTTCAGCCACCCGTGATTTTTTGGTGCGCGGCCGGAATTTCTGCAGGGTTCAGATGTCGAGCAGATCGCCTACGGCAACAACCGGCCCCGTCGGCTGACCGGTGGGCGAACCACCCGGCGGCTCCAGGCTGATCGCCATATGCGCAGCACTGGTCATCAGCGCCCGGTTCCGGCCGGTGACTTCCACCCTCGTGGACACGCCTGCCGGGATCACGCCTAGCGAAACCGGGGCTTCCGCACCGCGCGCGATCCACAACTGGAAGTCGCGCCCCTCGACCGGCTCACCCGCCATATGCGCAAGGCTGACGCTGCCGGTGGCGGAATCGTAAAGCACAAGATACGTAACGCCGCTTCCCTCGGCCGTCAGCGAGGCGGCGAGGCGGTCCGTGGGTGGCGCCGTGCGGATCAGGGGTAGCGCCGAAGCGAGGAGGAAGGCGACCGTCGCTGCCCCGGCCAGACCGCGCCATAAACCAAGACTGCCCCACAAACCCGGTTTAGCCGGGAGGGTGCCGAACAGCCGCACATCCAGCGCGCGTTTGACCGCAGGCGAAAGGTCCACAGGGACAAAGCCCTCGGATATGGGGGACAGTCGCTCCTCCCACTCCGCGACGAGCCGGGCGAAGGCCGCATCGGTTTCAACCCGGCGCGCAAGCATGTCCTGCTCGGCAGCCGGCAGCACCCTCAGCACGAATTCCGCGGCAAGGATATCGTCGCCGCCTTCGGAGAGATCATGATCCGGTCCGGTGTCGCTCATCTTTGCAGACACTCCTTCAGCTGCATCAGGCTGCGCCTGAGCCAGGTCCGCATCGTGTTCAGCGGCACATCGTGGTGGGCCGCCAGCTCGGCGTAGCTGCGCCCCTCCAGATAGGCCGCACACACAGCTTCGGCACGGCCCGCCTCAAGCTCGTCAAGGCAACCATCAAGCTGTCGGCGCTGCCCGGAGGCAACCGCCCGAGCTTCCGGCCCGGGCGCAGGGTCGCTGATTTCGAGTGCGCCGTCTTCAAGATCGGAGGCCGCCTCGCGCCGCTTCCGTAGCCGATCAATGGCCTGGTTCCGGGCGACGGCGATCAGCCATGTCATCGGGCTTTGCCCGGTTACGGCAAACCTGTCCGCCTTCAGCCATATCTTGATGAACACCTCCTGCAAGACTTCTTCGGCCTCTGCCCTGTCCTTCAACACACGCAGGCAGGTGCCGAAAAGTTTCGCAGACGTGGCGCCATAGAGGCCATCGAACGCCAGCCGGTCTCGGAGCGCTACCCTGAGGATCAGTTCCCCGATCTCACTGCGGGTGCTGTCAGAAGTCATCCGTGCTCCAACCTATGCGCTGACCCAGAATGCGATGCAGCCGTGGCCCACGCAAGGGACTGGAACACGCGGAACCGAAATCCCGACCCGAGCGGTGCCGAAGCTCGGTTCCCGCACCGGCTACGGAAATGTATCTTCCTGCCGTTCGGATGATCCGTGGCTGAATTTCCCATGGAGCGCTTTGGTGAACTCGCCTCCATCGACGGTGCGGTGCAGCTTCTCGCGATGAAAGCATACCGCTTGGCGACCGAAATAACAGATGATCGGACAAGCGTTTCCGCCGAACTGGAACGCTGCCCTTTCGGGGTGCCGATGCCGCTTGGACCATGCTCATGGCCGGAACTGCGGGAGGACGGGCGCGGAGAATCACCGCTGATTATCAGGGCCGCATCTGGTCACGCGGCAATCCTGCCTTTTCCTGCGTCATGACCCGCGATGCGTATCTGCGGGGAGCGGCCCGAGCTGTTTTGACCTGCTCTGAACGCTCGTCCCGCAGATTGCTCCACCGTCGTCCTCCACCCTCGCGGATCAGGCCGTCCTGACCGGCTCGGCGAAGACATCCATAGCCTGACCCGTCTCCAGGAAGGACTTCAAGCTCGACAGGACGATGGGCCAGCCCTTGCTGATGCCGTTCAGCATGCCGCTGCCGGGGATCAGACCATCATGCGTGACGGTCAGCCGCACCATGTCGTCATATGGCTGCAGCTCGAAGGTCACGCGGCTGTAGGCGGCCGGATCCTCTGCCTGCGAGGCATTCGCCCAGGTGATCACCAGGCGCCTGGGAGGCGCGTGCTCCACCACCTCGCCCACCAGGTCAACCGTTCGTCCGGCATCCGTACGGACATGTTGCCAGCGGGCGCCGGGCGTCCAGTCGGAGATGTTCTCATGCCCCCAGTAGACCCGCGCCATCTCGGGCCGGGTGATCGCCTCGAACACCGTCTCGGGTGTCGCGCGGATGTAGGTGACATATTGGAATGTCGCGTTTTGGCCGGTCATGTCAGTCTCCTTCGAGTTCATGTTTCAGGTCATGAAGCAGCCGCAGCCGCTCATGTTCGAACTTGCGGACCCAGCGTTCGTAGATGTCGTGCAGAGGCACGGGGTTGAGGAAATGCAGCTTCTCCCGCCCCCGCCGAACCGTGCCGATTAGGTTGGCGGCCTCGAGGATTTCCAGATGCTGCGTTGCCGATTGGCGGGTCATGTCCAGCCCCTCGCAGAGCTGGCCAAGGCTTTGGCCGTTCTTCTCATACAGTAGATCGAGCAGCTTCCTGCGGCTCGGATCGGCCAGCGCCTTGAAGACCCTGTCGGCATCCATCCGGTTCCCTCGCTCAGTTCGCTCTTTGGCGGGCTGCTGAAAAGTTCTGAAGTCTCATGCCTATGCTCTGGAAATCGAGACCTGCCCCGGAATGTTTCGAATGTGCAGCTTCCGGCTGAGATTCCGTCAGATCGCGAACGATTTCCGCTCCCGTGCAGACTCGAAAGCCCTTTTGGCAGTCTGTTGGTCGAGCTCTCGCCCGCACTCTTGTTCCGGGGTCGCGCTTTTCCCGCGACGGCTAACTTCATCATGAAGCCTGCCGCCCCTCGTCACCCGCCCTGATGCTCCCTGCAGGAGCAACCTCGGCAACTGTCAGCAATCGTGACCGCGCTGGGTCGCACCTTGTCGCATGGTCAGCACATGGGAGACAGCGTCAGCCGTGGGTGGCATCAGTCCGGTCGGATGATCGCTTTCCCCGACCATGCAGGAACATATATGCAGGTATTTACCTGCATGTCAACTGAAAATGGAAGGAAGTGCAGCCGGAAACCGTTCTACTGGAGGAAGCGCTGCCGCGGCACGATACGGCAATTCCACAAGCATTGCCGCAGACACCGCACGCCTCGCCTGTCCGGCGCAATGGATGTTCGTTCCCCGCGCGGCCATCGCCGGATTCTTTCCCCCCGCAAAGCCATACCGTGGCAAGCCCCACCCTGACCCCGCAGGGGCGCGCCATGGCAGGCCGACCAAATTGCGATGACACGCACCACGAACCCATGATCTTGGCGCTGTCGCGGGCCGGAGCACCTGCGGGCTGGTGGAGGCGCGGCGCGGGCGGAGTTTCACCCATATCGCATGCGCCATAACCTGGCGCCTGTCGCGGCTCCATCCCGGACTGGAGTGTTGAGCCGGGATTTCATGTGGCACGGCACGGTCAGCATGGCATTGGACCAGGCCCGTCCATCCGGCGGCTGAACGACGGGCTGTGGTCGCTGTCCGGTGATCGCGACCATAGCCGCACTCTCCGTCGCCTTCGCGCGCAAGATGGAGTCGCCGTCGCAGGGCATGTGCTACTAGCCGCAGGGCAACCCGTCCACGGTCATCGCCCGGAAGGAACCCCGGGGCGATGGTCAGACATTCCATGGCCCCGTCAACAGGATGCATGATCGCTTTGAGCGCCTGTGACCCGCTTTCGGGGCGCGTCGCGACGCTCAGGACCGGCGACCCGCTTTCCGGTGACGGCCGACCTGGGCAGAAGGCCAGTCAAACCGAGCATCACGTGCTTTGCCGCCGGCTAAGCCACTTGGCAGGCTGCTGAAAAAGTCGGGCATCACCGCGCATGCGTCGCCGGTAAATCGGTCCGCTCCTGAGCCGGAACTTGCGCGTCCGGGCCCAGCAATGCGGGGAAAACCTCTGCCTCAGCGCGACCCCCGGACTGCCCCGTTCAGCAACCCGCTAGGGAAACGCAAGGCCCGCGAGCCAGCCTTGCGCATGTAGAAGCCCGATGATCTCCGCCAGCGGGATGAACCCGAGGAAGACCAGCGCATCGGCGAAGTTGACCCGTAGTTGCGCGGGGCGGAAGGTCACCTCGGGCGGGGTGCGAAAGAGGCGCGGATCGGGAAGCAGGCGTGGCGTGACGCGGGAATAGTCGTCATAGGCTGTGCCGAAGATGCCGCGGAGATTGCACTCCTCCTGCCGTGCCGTGGCGAGCAGCACGGCGAAGGTGACGCCCCCGATCAGGATCGCCAGCGTGACGCTCTGCAACAGCAGGCCCAGGCCGGTCGCCCCGATGGTGGAGGCGAGGTAGAGCGGGTGGCGGCAGATCGAATAGGGCCCGTCCTGCATGACGCCGAGGTTCTTTCGCCCGCCGATGTAGAGGATGGCCCAGAACCGGCCCAAAACGGCGGCGAAGACGAGAAACACCCCCGCGATCCGCAGCAGCGACGCCATCGCGGGCATATCCGTCCAAGCGGAGCGGATGAACAGGATCGGCACCAGCAGGAGCACGAACAGCGCCCGCAACAGGGGGATGCGCAGCCGCTGGAGGAGGGAACCGGCATGACGGTCGGACAGGGTGGTCATCGGGTCAGCTCGCATAGCCCAGCCATCCTTCAAGCGTCTCCCAGCTGCGGTCCATCGCCCAGGCCGCGGTGAAGGGCAGCGAGACATGGCCGTAGCGGAACGAGATCTGGCGCTCCGCCTGCTTCTCCCCCTGCCCCCGCATGGCGAGGTAGAGCGCGGCGGCCAGCCCGGTGCGGTCGGCGCCGGACCGGCAGTGGATCAGCACCGGCTTCGGCATCCGGTCCAGCAGGGCGACCAGTGCCTCGGCCTTGGTCTGCGACAGGTCCTGCGACGCAGACATGGCGAAATCCGCATGGGAAAGGCCGAGAGTCCGCGCGGCGGCGATCTCCTCGCGATACCAGTCCGCATCGGGATTGGCGCCGCGCAGGTTGACCACGCTGCGGATGCCCTCCTCAGCCTTCCAGCGGGCAAGGTCATCGGCATCCGGCTGAGCGGAGCGATAGGCCTCACCGGCAATGATCGGGTGGAAATTATGCTGATGCTGCAGGGCAGCGGCATAGCCGCCCGGCAGGACCAGCGTGAGAAACAGCGCCGCGAGGGCATGGCGTGGTCGGGGGAACATCGCTTCTCCGAATGGATGGTCCCCGCCATGAGCATCAGAAAACTTACGGCAACCTGACGATGCCGGGCCGCTCCACCTGACGCTTCCGTGATCGACCGCGGCGGAGCAGGCGCCATTGCTGGCAGGCTGCCGAAAAGGCTTTTGGGCTGCGTCGGAGCAGTATCCTTCGCTCTCTGATGAAATCCGGCCGGAATCTGTGTATTCGGGGCGCTCCCGGGTCGATTTCCCGATTTCCGGAGGATAGGCGTCAGGGCTTTTCGGCAGCCTGACAGGGGTTCGCCCGTGTCATGATGGTCGTGCTGGGAAGCGGGGAGCCTGCCGAGGGGGCTGGCGAAAACGATGTTCCCCTTTCCCCGCAGACGGAAACCCGCGGGATCCCGGCGCGGTTGATCGACCCGCCCTCCCCTTCCTGCTCAGCGCGGCAGAATGGCGCGTGCCTCGAAACCCTCCATTCGCCCCGGCACGGGAGAGGCAAGCTCCAGCCGCCCGCCCGCCTGCCGCAGGATCTGGTCCGCGATATGCAAGCCAAGGCCGAAGCCCGCCCCACCACCGCGCCGGAACCGGGTGGTGAGCGTCATGAGCGCCTCTGCCGGAATCACCGCGCAGGCATTGCGGATGCGCAGCTGGCCATCCTCCGACAGATTGGCCTCCACCCCGCCGCCACTGCCGTGCTGGAGCGCATTGTCAATGAGGTTGCCCGCCACGATGGCCAGCGCATCGGCATCCATTCGCACCGGCACCGGCCCACCCGGCAGGGTCAGGCGAACCTCCTCCGGCGCAATGAGAGAGAGGATGCGCGCGGCATCCACAGGCTCCGCCGCCGCTCCGATCCCGGCATCGGCGCGTGCCAGCTGGAGAAGCCGCGTCACCAGTCGCGACATCCGCTTCAATGCCGTTTCCACCGCCGCGATTCGGGCGGCGGCGGCAGGATCGGCATTCTCCTGGCGTAAACGCTGGACCTGGGCCAGCGCCACCGCGACCGGGTTGCGCAACTCATGCGCGGCATTGGTGGCAAAGGCGCGCTCCCCTTCCAGCGCCTGATCGAGCCGGGCGATGAACCCGTTCAACGTGGCGACGATGGCCGTCAGTTCCGCCGGGGCGCCCGCTGGGTCGATCGGGTCGAGGCTGCGGCTGTCGCGCGCCGCGATGGCATGGCGCAGCGTCTCCAGCGGGCGGAGGCCCACCCGCGCCGCCCAGCCCGCGAGCAGAAATCCCGCCGGCAGCACCGCCAGCATCGGCAGCAGGAAGCTTGTGAGGCTCTCGCGATAGGCTTCCCGTCTTTCGGCCAGCGGGTCGGCGAACTGCATGGCGAAACCGCGAGGGCTGACGGGCGTGGTATAGACCACATGAGTGGCTGTCCGCTCGATCCGGCCCGGCGCCATCGGGGGCAAGGCCTCCGCGCCGGGGGAGGCGATGAGCACCCCGCCCTGCGCATCGAGCAGCCGGTAGAGCAGCGCCTCCTCCGGTCCGGGTCCGGGGGGGGCGACACCATAGCCGGGCGCCTCCGTCATCCCCGCCTCCCACGCCCTGCTCAGCACCGGAAGAAAGGCGGTGGCGGAGACCTGAAGCTGCTGGTCGTAAAGCTCGTCGCGCTCGCCGTGAAGGATCGCGGCCATGGCCAATACCGCCAGCAGCCAGACCCCCGCCAGCGCGAGACTGACCAGCACCGCCAGCCGGCGTGCGAGGCTCATCCCCGCCCCATCCGGTAGCCGAAGCCGCGCACGGTTTCGATAGCCCCGCGGCCGAGCTTGGCGCGCAGGCGGCTCACATGCGCCTCGATGGCGTTGCTCTCCACCTCCTCGCCGAAGGCGTAGAGCGCGTCCTCAAGCTGCGCCCGGCTGACCACCGTGTCCGGCCTGCGGCTCAACCGTTCGAGGACCGCCCATTCACGCGCCGTCAGATGCACCGGCTGGCCGTCGAGCCGCACCGCCCGCCGTTCCGGCAGCAGGCAGAGCGCGCCGAAGCGCCGCTCCGGCTCCGCCCGGCCCTCGGCCCTGCGACGGATCGCGGCGACCCGGGCCAGCATTTCATCGAGATCATAGGGCTTCACCAGATAGTCGTCGGCACCCGCCTCCAGCCCCGCGATGCGCTCCACGATCCGGTCCCGCGCAGTGCCGACCAGCACCGGCGTGCGATGCCCCGCGCGGCGATGCCGCCGGAGCAGATCGAGCCCGTCGCCATCAGGCAGGTGCAGATCGAGGATGACAAGATCGTAATCCGTCACGCCGAGCGCGGTTTCCGCCGCGCCGAGGTCATCGGCCCAGTCCACCGCATGGCCCTGCGCGCGCAGGTGGTCCACGACCGCCCCCGCCAGATCCCGCTCATCCTCAACCACCAAAAGCCGCATGGTGCGAAGTGTAGCCGGTTCGACGGGACGCGGCAAACGGCTCTCCGCTTCGGAAGAGAGAGGGAATGGCGCCCGAAGGGATCGCCGCCCCAACCTTGCTGCGGGCCAGCCATGTCCGGGGCGCCGCTGGTCTGTCTTTCTACCGGACGGGATAGGGCGAACCGGTATCACTCGGCGACAGTGCGAAGCCGCGCCGGACTAGCGAACGTTCCGTCAGGCTTTCGCGAAGAAGGTGCGGAGATCGCCGGTTCCTTCAAGCAATGCGGACAAACAATGCGGATCAGCCCATGCGGAAGCGGACAACAAGATCACGAACTCGCACACGACGAACCTGCGTCCGGTTGTCAGTCCGGCGCTGACAGCCTGCTGTCCGGCGATCAGTGCCCCCGCTCCCGCCAGCGCAGGAGGCGGGCCTCGGCAAGGCTAACGAGGGTAGAGGATACGTAGCCGATGGCCCCGAGAATGATCACCCCCGCAAAGAGATCCGGGGAGCGGTAGAGCCGGGCCGAGACCATGATGTAATGCCCCAGCCCCTCCAGCCCGCCGATCATCTCGCAAACCACGGAGAGGATCAGCGCCCCGGTCACGCTGATCCGCATCCCCGCCAGGATGTCGGGCAGCGCCGAGGGCAGCACGATCTTGCGGATCGTCTCCATGCGGGAGAGGTTCAGCACGCGCGCCACCTCGTAGAGCCGTGGCTCCACCGTCGCGAAGCCGTGGATCGTGGACAGCAGCATCGGCCAGATCGTCCCGAAGGCGATCACGAAGGTCGCCATGGAATTCGACAGACCCAGGAAGGCGATGGCAAGCGGGATGACAGCGGAGGCGGGGAGCGGACGCAGGAATTCCAGCGTCGGCATGGTGGCGGCGCGTGCCGCGCGCGACATGCCGATGGCGGAGCCGAGCACCACGCCAAGGATCGACGCCACCAGCCAGCCGAAAAACATGTGCTGGAGCGTACCCATCGTCTGCCGCACCAGCGTACCGTTCTGGAACCCCTTGACCAGCGAGGCCCAGGCCCGCTCCGGCCCCGGCAGGAACAGCGGCGAGATGATGCCGGAGGCCGAGACGAGATACCAGATCCAGACCACGCCCGCGGCCACCGCAAAGCTCAGGATCCGGTCGCCGAACCGATGCGGCAGCGTCATCATCCCCTCGCCTCCACCAGCGCGGCGCGGCCGAACAGGTTCCGCTGCGCGAGGAGCAGCAGCCCGTTGAGAGCAAGCCCCACGAAGCCGATCCACAGGAAATAGGCCAGCATCAGTTCCGGCCGCAGCGCCTGCCGCGCGGTCATGATCCCGTAGCCCAGCCCCTGCGGATTGACCGCGATCTCGATAGTGATAGAGATGACGAGCGCAAGGCTCGCCGCCAGCCGGAAGGCCACGAAAAGCCGCGGCAGGATGGCGGGGAGGATGATCTTGCCGATGGTCGCGCTGCGCGAGAGGCGGAGCGCGCGCGCCACCTCCCGCAGGCGCGGCTCCACCCCGCGCACCGCCGCCCGCGTCAGGATCAGCATCAGGAAGAAGCAGGACTTCCCGACGATGGCGAATTCCATCCCGTAGCCAAAGCCGAAGATCATGAGCGCGATCGGCAGGAGGGCCACCGACGGGATCGGACGGATCGCCTCGATCGTCACCTCCATCGCCCGGTCGAGCCGGGGCACGACGGCGAAGAGGATCCCCGCCAGCAGGCCCAGCGTGCCACCCACGAACAGCCCACCAAAGGCGCCCGCCAGGGTCTCTCCGGTCGCCCGCAGGATGGAGCCGTCGCCGAGCGCGCCCAGCAGGGCCGCGGCCACCGCGCTCGGCGGGGCTAATGTGTCGCTGACGATGCCGCCGCTGCGGAGCCAGAACTCCAGCCCCGCCAGCGCGGCGACGGGCAGGATCGCGCCGGTCCAGCCCGCTCTCATGCCTCCGACTCGCGGATGAAATCGAACAGTTCCCGCCGCAGCCTCAGGAACTCCGGCTCCTCCCGCGTCTCCAACTGGCTGCGCGGACGCGCCAGCCGCACCGGCACGTCGATGCCCACCCGCCCCGGATGCGGCAGGAGGCCGATGACCCGGTCGCCCAGATAGATCGCCTCCTCCAGATCATGCGTCACGAAGACCACGGTGGTGCCGGTGCGGGAGACGAGGTCCAGCACCTCGTCCTGCAAGCCCTGCCGTGTCATCGCATCCAGCGCACCGAAGGGTTCGTCCATCAGCAGCACGGAGGGATTCTGTGCCAGACAGCGGGCAATCTGCAAGCGCTGCTGCATCCCTCCCGACATTTCGGAGGGAAATTTCTTCTCCTGCCCCGCAAGGCCGACGAGAACCAGCAATTCCTCGATCCGCGCCGCCCGGCCCGCCCGCGGCGTACCCGCGGCCTCCAGCGCCAGCGATACGTTGCCCGCCGCCGTCCGCCACGGCAGCAGCGCCCGCCCGTAATCCTGAAAGACGATGGCGACATCGGCGCGCGGGCCGCGCATCGGCGCGCCATCCAGCTGGACCTCTCCCCTTGTCGGGGTATAGAGCCCGCCCGCCAGCCGCAGGGCGGTGGTCTTGCCGCAACCGGATGCGCCGATGATGCACAGGAACTGTCCCGCCGGGACGGTGAAGGAGATATTCCGCAGGATTTCCTTTGCGCCAAAGGCGAGGGAGGCCCTGTCGAAGGCGAGTTTGACCTCTGCGCTCACTTTGCACCCATTGTTGTCAACCGCCCTCGTCGGGGTAGACGTAGCACAGCGTGGTTTCGAGATGGCGCACCAGAAGCGGCGCGGCGAAGGCATGATCGCGGGCGATCGCCGCCTGCGCCAGGGTGTCATGCACCGAGACGAAATGATCGGGATCGGTGAGCCGGCGCAGCATCAGTCGACGGTAGCGGTAAGCCTGATCGTAGAGCGCCGAGGCGCTCTCCATCAGCCGGGGCGACCCGCAGGCGGATAGCAGCGCCATATGGAACGCCTTGTGCAGCACGTCATAGTCCGGCGTGCCTTCCAGCGCCTCCATGCCCGCCCGGCGCACCAGCGCCTTCAACCGGTGCAGCGCGGAGAGGATCCCTGCCTCCCACGCGTCGTCCCCGCGCTCCATCGCAAGGCGCAGCCCCTCCACCTCCACGAGCGCGCGCAGGCGGGTGAGATCGGCCAGATCCGCGCGGCTGATCTCGCTGACGCGAAAGCCGCGCCGGCCAATGGCCACCACCAGCCCCTGCGAGACCAGCCGCGACAGGCCCTCCCTCACCGGGGTGGTGCCGACGCCGAACTGCCGGGCGATCTCCACCACGCCCAGCCTTTCGCCCGGCTGCAGGCTGCCCGACAGGATACCCGCCCGCAGGCGGAGAGCTGCGCGCTCCGCCAGGGTCTGTTCAGGGGCCGGGTCGATGTCCTGCAAGGCTTCAACTCAGGGCGCGATGGCCGTTGCGGGGTCAACATTGCCCTGCAGCAACCCCTGCGCTTTCATCAGGTCGAGCCACCAACCCAAATCCTCCGCCGTGAGAGTGGCGTCGTATTTGGATGGCGCGGTGGCCCGGACCAGATCGGGCGCCTGCTCGGTGAATTTGGCCACCGAAGCCACCACCGCATCGCTGTCCGTCGCGGCGAGGGCCGCAGCTTCCTCGATGGCGGCGCGGAATTTTTTCACAGCCTCCGGGTTCTTCTCCGCCCAGTCGCGGGTGGAGGCATAGAAGATGATCGGCGCCGAGCCGCCCAGTTCGGCGATGAAGCGCGGCCCCTCATGCCCGTAGCCCGCCGACAGGATGCGCTGCACCGTTGGCCCTCCGGTGAGCACCGCATCCACCGCCCCGTTGCGCAGAACATCCGGCATCGAAGGAAAGGTGGTTTCCACCATGTTCACATCGGCCGGATCCACGCCGTTTTTCATCAGGTAACGGTTGAACAGGATGTGGATATAGGCGCCGAAGCCCGGCACGCCAACCTTCTTGCCGACGAAATCCTGCGCCTTTTCGATCACCACGCCTTCCCGCACGATGGCGAGGGTTCCGTTGTTCGTGGCCTCGTGCATCCGGCTGGCCCCGGCGATGGCGACGAGATCAAGTCCCCCATCCACCGCCTGCAGGAAGACCGATGACGTCGGCCCGCCAATCTCCAGCGATCCCGAAAGCAGCGCCGGCGGAATGTTGGAGTTGAGCCCGATCCGCGTCATCTCCACGTCGAGCCCGTGTTTTTCGAAAATGCCCTTGTCCACGGCGATCATTGCGGTGCCGCAATCGGCTGAGGCGGTGCAGCCCACATGGATCTTCTCTGCCAGAGCGCCCGTTGCCAGCACCGCGGCCAGACCTGTCGCAAGGACAAGCGAGTAACGCTGTTTCATATCCCCTCCCCCAAGGACATGCGGAGGCAACCCTCCCGTTGACTCCACCGCATTTTATCGACAATCCTGATAATTGTGCATCATGTCAAGGCGGATGCAGCAAGGGGGGATCGTAATGAAGCTTGCCACTTACCGGGCGGAGGACCGCGCGCGGATCGGTGTCGTCGATACGCAGGCGGGGACCATCCTCGACCTTGCCGCGGCGGCGGAAGGGGAGAGGGAGCAGGCGATGTTCGCATCCATGCTCACCCTTATCGACGCGGGCGATGCGGGGCTGGACGCGGCGCGGGAGCGCGTGGCGGCACGGGGAACCGACCCGTCGGTGATACTGCCGCTGGAGGGGGCCGCGCTGCTGGCACCGCTCCCGGAGCCGCGGCAGATGCGCGACGGCATGTCCTTTCCCGTTCACATCGCGCAATCCGGGTCCGGCAAGGGTCGGGCACTGGCCGAGGCCCGCAGGGCGGGCGACGAAGCGGAGGTCGCGCGGATCATGGACCGCGTGCTGCCGGAGCTGCCCGAGATCTACAGCCGGATGCCGATCTTCTATTTTACCAACCGCCTTGCCGTGACAGGGCCTGAGACAACCGTTGTCTGGCCGCGCTACAGCCGGGTGATGGATTACGAGCTGGAATTCGGCATCGTGACGGGGCGCAAGGGGCGGAACATCCGGGCACAGGACGCGCGCGAGCATATCTTCGGCTACACGATCTTCAACGATTTCTCCGCCCGCGATCAGCAGATGCAGGAGATGCAGGGCCGTCTTGGCCCGTCGAAGGGCAAGAGCTTCGAGAATTCCAACGCGCTCGGCCCTTGGATCGTGACGCGCGACGAGATCGCCGACCCCTATGCGCTGCGCATGACCGCCCGGATCAACGGGCGCACCGTCTGCGACAGCGTGAGCAAGGGGATGCTGTTCAGCTTCGAGGAAATCCTCGCCCATGTGAGCCAGGACGAATGGGTGCATCCCGGCGAATTCCTCGGCTCCGGCACGGTGGGTAACGGCTGCGGTCTGGAAAACGGCTGGTTCCTCTCCGACGGCGACGTGATCGAACTGGAGGTGGAGGGGATCGGCGTGCTGCGCAACCGCATCGCTGTGCAACAGGAGGAACGCGCATGAGCACGATCATCGACCTTTCGGTGCCGATCGCCAATGACATCCCCGCCGATCCGCCCGGCAACGACCCGCGCGTGGAGTATATCGACCACCGGGCGAGCCTGCCCTCCATCCTCGGCCATTTCCCCGGCCTGACGGCGGACCAGCTGCCCGATGGCGAGGGCTGGGCCGTGGAACGTGTCACGCTTTCCACCCACAACGGCACGCATCTCGACGCGCCCTGGCACTACCACCCCACCCAGGACCGTGGAAAGCCGTCGCTGCGCATCGACGACATCCCGCTCGACTGGTGTTTCCGGCCGGGGGTGAAGCTCGACTTCCGCCATCTGCCCGACGGCCATGTCGTCACCGCCGCGGAGGTGGAGGCGGAGCTGGCCCGCATCGGCCATGACGTGCAGCCTTTCGACATCGTGGTGATCAACACCGCGGCGGGGGCGAAATTCGGCGCGCCGGACTATGTCAGCAGCGGATGCGGCATGGGGTATGAGGCGACGATGTATCTGCTCGACCGCGGCGTCCGGGTCACGGGGACGGACGGATGGAGCTGGGACGCGCCCTTCGTCCACACCGCCCGGAAATTCGCCCGGACGGGGGATGCCTCGCTCATCTGGGAAGGGCACAAGGCGGGGCGGCACACCGGATATTGCCACATCGAAAAGCTCCACAACCTCGAAGCCCTGCCGCCGACCGGTTTCACCATAAGCTGCTTTCCGGTGAAGATCGAGAAAGCCTCTGCCGGGTGGTGCCGCGCGGTGGCGATCATGGACCGCTGATCGCAGGCGCGCCCGCCGCGCCGGAAGTCAATTCCCCGCGCGCGGCGGGCGCCATCACCGGTTTTGGGGCCATGAAGCCGCGCAACGCAGGGGGTCGGCAGGATCCCCGGGTCGTGACTGATCGCCCTAGCACCGTTCCCGAGGCGGGAAGTTGGCACGATCTTCTCAGCCCTTCAGAGGCTGCCGTTCCACTCAGCAGCATCTTGGCCGCCGGTATTCAACGCCTGCGAGGTTGGCATCGGGTTTCGGAAAGGCACCTCCGGTGCGCTATTCGCCTCTCCGGCGGGAATGGAAACCCGGCCGAAGGAAGGCGTCCGCTCCTGCCGCGCAACGCACCGATGTCCTGCAACGAAACGCTTGAGGTCTGCCACTCACTGCTGATCGGTTCGCGCAGGGCCGGGACGCCGCTCCCCCGGAATTCGCTCCAACACCCCCGTCGCTCATAGGCTTGCGCCATGCCCGTTCCCTCTCGCACGGCCCTTATCCTCCGGCGGCATACCCCAAGCGGCGCGAGATCTCCGGCAATGAGGGCGCCGGTTATCCCGACAGGCGCCTTCCCCCGATGCCCTGTAGTCTTCCACCCAAGTCGCCTCACACCGCCCAAGTGCGCATTCGCTGCGATAGCCAGAGGACGGACAAACGCAGAATATCGAGCACGGCCACCCTGCTTTCTATGTCCAAGATTACCTGCCGATGACCACCAGCGGCGCGGCACCTAACAGGCTGCTGAAAAAGTCCTGAAGTGTCATGCCTATGTGCCGGAAATCGGAAAATCGGCCCGGAAACGCCCGTATAGATTCCCGACTGGAATTGGTCAGATGGCGAACGATTTCCACTCCGACACAGGCCAAAGAGCCTTTCAGCGGCCTGCTAATCGAGCGCTTGGTGCGGTGATGGCAGCCGATTGAGCTGCCGGAGGGCTGTCAGGGGAAGCAAGGATCCTTTGTGTCGCGCTTGCCGATACTCCTTCAAGCTGCTCGCGCCCGAGACAAACTGGCGCGGTGACCGTCACGCCTCCAGCGTTCGGCCCTCACTGCGCGCGCGATACGCGGGATGGCCATCCATCACGGGCGACGCCCCGGACGGGGATTTACACCCGCCGAGCGGCCAGAATGACCGTGTTTCCGCTCACGACGAATGAAAGCGGAAGCACTCTCCGCCAAACGCGAGCGGGTGGCAGATGCGATCGACTGTCGCCGGACCATCCACCGCTTGCAAAGAGGGCGGAAAGGGATGAAGAATGACCCTGTCGGCGGCACCGGGAGGCCCATGGGGAGGCCCAGGCGCTTCACTGGTCCTGCGGCGGGAGTGTGTGGAGATTTGGTTTGGAAAGACCCCCTCTGCCGACATGGACCGTCCGCGCGCCGCGATGGAGCGGAAGCCCTCCGGGACCATGGCCGAGGGACCTCGTGCGGTGGTGATCCTGCTGGCGGAGACACCATGACCGATACCCGGTCCCATCCGCCCGAAGGCGACCTGCTACAATCCGGCCTATCGGATAAGCGCATCCCCGTGATCCTGCTGACCGGGTTTCTGGGCGCGGGCAAGACGACATTTCTCAACCGCATTCTGTCGGCCCGGACGGGGCGGCGTTTCGCGGTGATCGTCAATGAAATCGGAGAGATCGGCATCGACGGGGATTTGATCGTTCACGGCGATGAAGAACTGCGGCAGCTGGCCAATGGCTGCATCTGCTGCACCGTGCGGGGCGATCTGCGCGATACGGGGGGCGAGCTGGCCGCGCTGCAGCCGCCTCCCGACGCGATCCTGGTTGAGAGCACCGGGCTGGCCGATCCGGGGCCGGTGGCGCAGAGCTTCATGATCGACCCGGCGCTCGTGCGGCTGGCGCGGCTCGACAGGATCGTGACCCTTGCCGATGCGGTCCACCTGACGCGCCAGATCGTCCGCAGCCCGGAGGCGTCGCGTCAGATCGCCTTTGCCGATGCGATCCTGCTGACCCGCGCCGACCAGTGCGGCAGCGGGACGCGGGCCGATGCCATCGCAGCCATCGCGGCGATCAACCTGGAAGCGCCCTTGCGCGTGGCGCAAGGAAATGCGGAGGATCTGGATATCGTGCTGGCGCCGCTGCATCGGCTGAGCGCGCACCGGGCCCCGCAGACGCCGCATGTTCACGGCCCGGAGTGCGGGCATGATTGCGGCGGGGATCATCACCATCACCGGTCGGATGTCTCGACGCTGGCCCTGCGCGGCGGGGAGCTCGACCACCGCAGGTTCCTGACGTGGATTCAGGCGATGACTGCGACCGACAGCGAACGGCTCTGGCGCATCAAGGGCATCCTGGCCTTTGCCGGCGACCCGCACCGCTATCAGCTTCAAGGGGTGCATATGCTGCTCGACGGCGCTTCGGGCACGGCATGGGACCACGATGCGCCGCGCGAAAGTCGGCTGGTCGTGATAGGCAGAGACCTTGACGCGGGCCGTTTGCGGCTTGGCTGGGAAAGCTGTGCCGCAGAGTTCCAGTTGCTGGACACCACAAGAATTCCGCTCAGCGAAGAGGAGAGCATTCGCCATGGCACATGATCTGGGGCGAAAATACCGCGCGCAGAAATTCACCAATGGTTGCGTCTGCCCGGAGGATGATGCCAGCGGTCTGGCCCTGTCACGGCGCGAGGTGCTGATGGCCGGAACGGCGGCGGCGGCCGCACCGATGGTGCTGGCATCGCTGACAGGAGAGGCGGCGGCGCAACAGGCCCCCGTCCCGGCCACAAAAGTGACGCCGGAACTGGCGGACAGGATCAAGACGGCGATCGACGGCGACGGACCACGTCTTGTCGGCATCTTCAAGGACATCCACCAGAACCCGGAACTGGGCTTCATGGAGATGCGCACCGCGAAGATCGTCGCGGATGAGCTTGGCACGCTCGGCTATGAGGTCACGACCGGGATCGGCGTCACCGGCGTCACCGGGATCCTGCGGAACGGCGATGGTCCGGTAGTGATGTACCGCGCCGACATGGACGCCAATGCGGTCGAGGAAAACTCCGGTTTCGATTATGCCTCGAAGGTGCGGGTGAAGCGCGAGGACGGGGTCGAGGTGCCGGTGGCCCACATGTGCGGCCATGATGCGCATGTGACCTGGATGCTGGGCGCGGCAAAGGCGATGGTGGAGGCGAAAGACACCTGGCGCGGCACGCTGATCTTCGTCGGCCAGCCCGCCGAGGAGCCGATCATGGGGGTGCAGGCGATGGTCGATGACGGGCTTTATTCCAGGCACAACATGCCCAAACCCGACTATCTGCTGGCGCTCCATACCGCGCCGGTGCCGACGGGTGTCGCGGGCGCGCGGGGCGGGCCGGTCATGGCGGGCACCGATCAGATCGACGTGACATTCTTCGGCATCGGCGGCCATGGCTCGACCCCGCAACTGGCCAAGGATCCGGTGGTCATGGCGGCGATGGCGGTCGCCGAATACCAGATCATCATCTCGCGCGTGGTGCCGCCGCTGGAAACCGCCGTGCTGACGGTAGGCTCGATCCAGGCGGGGACGGACAACAACGTCATCCCGGAATCGGCGCTGCTGAAGCTGAACCTGCGTTTCTTTTCCGAGGATACGCGCAACCTGATGATCCGCGGGATCAAGTCGATCAACGAAGGGTTGGCGCGCACCTATGGCATGTCGGACGACAAGATGCCGACCATGGTGATGAAGGGCTATTCGCCGCAGCTGGTGAACGACGATGCACTGGCAGACCGGATGCTGCCGACGCTTAAGGCACTTCTGGGGGACAAGGCCGTGGTGTCGGAATTCCCGCCCGCGACGGGGTCCGAGGATGCCCATCTGCTGCGCGGCCCCCATACCGAAGTGCCGGTGTCCTTCACGGCGGTGGGCGTCGCCGATCCGGCGCTCTTTGCAGAAGCCATCGCGCAGGGAAAGCAGGTGCCCTTCGCGGCCCATAACCCGGAATTCAAGGTCGATCTGAACGCGATCCCGCTGGGGGCAAAGATCGGCGCACTGAAGATCCTGACCCTGATGGCGGTTTGAAAGCGGAGGTATTCCACTCCGGGGCTGCGTAGCAGGCTGCTGAAAAAGGCTTTTTGGCCTGTGTTGGAGCGGAAATCGTTCCTCATCTGACGAAATACAGCCGGAAATCCATATACTTCCGGGCGTTTCCGGGCTGATTTTCCGATTTCCGACAGATAGGCATGACACTTCAGGGCTTTTTCAGCAGCCTGCCAGGGGAGCGGCATGGCACCTCACCCGGTTTCGGCAGGGCGCTGGTCGGGGAGAGCATTCCGCCAGCCCGGCCCTTTGTCCCGACCGGAAGGAGCCTGCTGATCGGCGCATCGGCAACGGGTGCGGCGGCAATTGCGCCATCGCTCCGCCGCCCGGTGAGGTAAGCCGCGGCGCTGCCCGGACCGATGTCGATGGCGCGGAGCCGGGGGGAGAGTGCGGCTGACTGGCGAGAGAAGGTCCTCCCGAAGATTGCACACCAGGCCGTCGGCCAGCAGCACCCGCATCGGCGGGCCTGTTCCCATCAGGGACAGTGCGACAAGGAGGATCGGCGCGATCAATGGAGGCGGCGAGATACCCGCACTTCACCACGCCAATAAGGAGCGGCACCCGTAAAGCAGCGTCATCAGATCCAAGGGCTGAAAGTCTGGCACATGGCCGGACAGGCCCTCCACCATGGGCATAGCATACCCGTCCCAGTGCGCTTGCGACGGGTTCCCGAAGTAACGGTTTCGCCACGCGGGCAGTCACATGCGGTTCGGGCAGCGGCCGACCCTACTTGCGAACCCTTGCTCCCACTCGGTCACCAAGGCACCGGGGTTCGGCATGGCGGCCCGTTGTGTCGGCATGGCAACGGGCCAGTTGCAGCCGGACTGGCACTACGGGCCTTGCGCCCGAGGCAAGACCTGTGGTGCCATGCGGATACGTTCCGGGGGCAAAGTCCTGCGGCGCTGAACCGAACCGCCAATTCCGCCGTTCCTAGAAAGAGGCGTCACGGGGGCGCCGATCCGTCATGAAGGGAACCGACATGTCGAAACTCGCATTGTTTTCGGTCGCGGCTGTGATCGGCTGCCTTGGGGCCGCAAATGCTCAGGTTGTGGTGTCATCCAAGATCGACACCGAAGGAGGTGTGCTGGGGCAGATCATTCTACAGGTGCTGGATCATGCCGGCATCCCTACGCAAGACCGCATCCAGCTCGGCGCGACGCCCATTGTGCGTGAGGCGATCATCGCCGGAGAGATCGATATCTATCCCGAATATACCGGGAACGGCGCGTTCTTCTTCAACCTCGCCGACAAACCGATCTGGCAGGATGCCGCCGCTGCCTATGAAACGGTGCGGAAGCTGGACCTGGAAGCCAATGACATCGTCTGGTTGACGCCCGCACCCGCCAACAACACCTGGGGCGTTGCGCTGCGCACCGATGTGACAGAGCCAGCAGGCATCGCCACCCTGTCAGACTTCGGTGCATGGGTATCGGGGGGCGGTGCGGTCAAGCTTGCCGCTTCGGCTGAATTCGTCAACTCGGCCCCGGCACTGCCCGCATTTCAGACCAGCTATGGCTTCAGGCTTGGGCAGGATCAGCTCATCGTTCTCTCGGGCGGCGATACGGCGGCCACCATTCAGGCGGCAGCCAACCAGACCAGCGGTGCCAATGCCGCGATGGTCTATGGCACCGATGGCGCCATCGCCTTTTCGGGCCTTACGGTGCTTGAGGATGACAAGAATGTTCAGCCGGTCTATCAGCCGTCACCCAATATACGGGCCAGCGTCCTTGCCGAATATCCGCAGATCGCCGACCTCCTGAAACCGGCGTTTGCCGGGCTGGATCTGAAGACGCTGCAGCACCTGAACGGGCAGGTGCAGGTCGAGGGCATCCCGGCCGCCGATGTCGCGCGCACCTATCTGACGGATGCCGGACTACTCGACTGATGTCGCGGATGGACCGGCTGACTGTCGTGCTGGCCGTGCCGCTGCTGGCGGCGCTGGTTCTGCCCGCGCTCAGCTTCCGCGCCAATCGGATCGCCGCGCAGGAAGGGCAAACTCTGGTTGAGCTGTTCGGGCCGCTATGGGCCGCTGGGATCGCGGCGATGACGCTGCTGCTGGCGGTCATATTGCTGCTGGAGCGGCGGCCCTGGCTTCGGGGACTGCTGCTGGCTCTTGCGCTGGCCGGGCTCTTCGTTCTGCTGGGCCATGCCGCCTCTGGTCTGTTGAGCCAGGCGCCACCTTCCGCGCGCGCCTCACCCGGGCTGGGCTTCTGGCTGGCGTTCGGCGCACTGGTCCTGCTGATGGTCGATACCGTCTCGCGCGCGCGTATAACCAATGGGACAAAGGCGCTGCTGCTGATCGGCACCGTTGCCGCGATTGCAGTTCTGCTGCACTCGGGAGTGCTTGCCGATCTGTCGATTGCAGCGGAGTATCGTGGCAGGGCGGGCGCGTTCCACAGGGCACTCATCGATCACCTGACGCTGGCGTTCGGGTCTTTCCTTGCCGCGCTTGTCGCGGGTGTGCCGACGGGCATGCTCATCCAGCGGCGGCCCGCCCTTCGGGACGCCGTGATGAACCTCTTGACGATGATCCAGACCATCCCCTCCATCGCGCTCTTTGGAATGCTCATCCTGCCTTTGGCCTGGATCGCGGCAAACCTGCCCGGTGCTGCCGGATTGGGGATCCGGGGGATCGGGATGGCACCCGCGCTGATCGCGCTGTTTCTGTATGCGCTGCTGCCCATCGTCGCCAACACCGTCGCTGGTCTGGACGGGGTTCCCCGCGCTGTCACGGAAGCCGCGACGGGCATGGGCATGACCCGGGCCGAACGCCGCCGCCTTGTGGACATACCCCTGGCATTGCCAGTGATCCTGGCCGGGGCGCGGATCGTGCTGGTTCAGAACATCGGCCTCGCAACGGTCGGCGCGCTGATCGGTTCGGGAGGTTTCGGGACTTTCATATTTCAGGGCATCGGCCAGACGGCGACGGACCTGATCCTTTTGGGCGTGCTGCCCACGGTGGCGCTGGCCTTTCTGACATCCGCAATCATGGATCTGATGATCGCCTTTTTCCGGGTGCAGTCCCGATGATCGTGATCGACGCCCTCACCAAGGCCTATGACGGCCACAACGTGGTGACCGAGGTAACCGCCAGCTTTGCCTCCGACACGATCACGGCGATTGTCGGAACCTCCGGCTCGGGCAAGACGACGCTGTTGCGGATGATCAACCGGCTGATCGAACCTACGTCGGGCACCGTTCGGATCAACGGCACGGATGTGCAGGATCTGCCGGCCGTGGAGCTGCGGCGGAGCATCGGCTACGTCATTCAGGGCAACGGCCTGTTCCCGCATTGGACCGCGGCCCGCAATATCGCTACTGTCCCCGCGCTGCTCGGCTGGCCGGAGGCCAGGATCACCGCGCGGGTCGCGGAGCTGCTGGAGCTGCTGCAACTCGACCCACGGGAGATCGGCCCCCGCTATCCGCACCAGCTTTCGGGCGGGCAGGCTCAGCGGATCGGCGTGGCGCGGGCGCTTGCCGCGCGCCCGCATGTGCTGCTCATGGATGAGCCTTTCGGCGCGCTCGATCCGGTGATCCGCCGTCAGGCACAGCGCGACCTCGCGGAGATTCAGCGCAGGCTGGGCACCACGATCGTCCTCGTCACGCATGACATGAACGAGGCTCTTCGTCTGGGAGACTCCATCGCGGTGATGCACAATGGCCGTTTCGAGCAATGCGCCCCGCCGGGAGAAATCGTCCGCAATCCCGCCACGCCCTTCGTGGCCGAGCTTGTCGGCGACGAGGGCCGCGCCCTGCAAATGCTGGCGCTCAGCCCCGTCGGGCCGCATGTCCAGCCCGCCGGGGAAGCGGTGGAGGGAAATCCGGTCCTCGATACCGCCTCGCTTTCCGATGCGCTCTCGGAAATGATCTGGACCGGACGCGACCGTCTCATGGTGGTGAGCGCGGAGGGTCGGCGCCTTGGCATCATCGAGCGGGCCGATATTCTGGCGGCCGGCAGACAGGCCCCGGGATGACAGCGCTGCGCTGGCTTCTGCCGCTCGGGATCGTTGCCGTTCTCCTCCTGGCCCCAACCCTGTTGGAGCCGGTGTTGCGCCCGCTCGTCCCGCCCGGCGCGCCGGTCATTTACGACCGTGCGACCTTGTCCAGCCTGACGGGATGGCACCTGCTCATGGTGGGCATGGCGATTGTCCCCTCCGCCATTATCGGTGTGGTGCTGGCGGTTCTGGTCTCGCGGCCTTCGGGGGCGGAATTCCTGCCGCTGTCGCGCACCCTCGCAAATCTTGGTCAGACCTTTCCGCCGGTCGCGGTTTTGGCGCTGTCGGTGCCGCTCCTCGGGTTCGGCAGCTGGCCCACGGTCCTTGCGCTGTTTCTCTACGGGTTGCTCCCGATCTTCGAGAACGCCCTGGCCGGGCTGCGCGGTATTCCCGAAGACGTGGAACTCTCTGCCAAAGCGGTCGGCATGACTGCGGCACAGACAATTCGCCGGGTGGAACTCCCGCTTGCCCTGCCGCTGATCTTGGAGGGCATCCGCATCTCCACCGTCATCGCTCTTTCGACCGCCACCATCGGATCGACCGTCGCAGCGCGCAGTCTGGGGGAAGTGATCATCGCGGGGCTGACCTCGAACAACCTTGCCTTCGTGGTGCAGGGCGGAGTGCTGACAAGCTGCCTTGCCATCCTGATCTACGACGTCTTCGGGCTGCTGATCGCGGCATCAAGGCGTCAGCGAGGGAGCTGAAGCGGAGGCTGCTCATCGGGGACGAGTTCGAAATCCGCCCCCTGCACCGCTCCCAGGCCGCAGCCTGCCATCACCCGAAAATGTCGCTTCCGCGCCAAGTGCCCGCGGGGCAGAGCATCTGACGAATGTCCCTGCTCTGCCCCGTTCCTCTCACGCGAGGAGATTGCGGGCGATGATGTTCCGCTGGATTTCCGAGGAGCCCTCATAGATCCGCATGATGCGCGCGTCGCGGGCATAACGCTCCAGCGGCATGTGCCGCGAATAGCCGTATCCACCATGGATCTGCAGCGCCTTGTCGGTCACGCGACCAGCCATTTCGGATGCATGCAGCTTGGCGCGCGCCGCCTCGGCCGAGAAGCGCTGGCCTTGCGCCCGCAGCTGTGCGGCCCGCAGGCCGAGAAGGCGCGATGCGTCCAGGTCAACCGCCATGTCGGCCAGCATCCATTGCAGGCCCTGGAAGCGGGCGATCGGCGCACCGTCGATCTCCCGCTGCTTGGCCCAGGAAACGGCTGCCTCCACGGCCGCGCGGGCGATACCGGTGCAGGTGGCGGTGACCTCGATACGCCCGTTGTCCAGCACCTTCATGGCCGTGCGGAAACCGCTGCCTTCCTCGCCCAGCCGGTTCTCCTCCGGCACGAGACAGCCATCGAACGAGACCTCGAAGACATGGCCGCCGCGCAGCCCCATGGTCGGCTCTGCCGGGCCGACCGACAGCCCGGGTATGCTGCGCTCGACGACAAAGGCGGAGATGCCGCGTGCGCCCGCAGCCTGATCGGTGATCGCATAGACCACGATGAAATCGGCATGCCCGGCATTCGAGATGAAATGCTTCGTGCCGTTGAGGCGATAGGCGCTCCCCTCCCGGGTGGCCCGGGTCGTCATGTCGGTGGGGTTCGAGCCGGCTTTCGGCTCGGTCAGGCCGAAGGCACCCAGCTTCGTACCGGCCGCCGCATCCACAAGGAAACGTGCCCGCTGCTCCTCACTGCCTCCGATCAGGATAGAATCGGTCGCGAGATAGTGAGCGGTCAGCATCGAGGTCGTCGAGGCGCAGGCCGAGGCCAGAGCCTCCACCGCCAGATAAAGCGCCACCGGGGAGGCCCCGGCACCGCCGTGCCGCTCGGGCAGGTTCAACCCGGTCAGCCCGATTTCCGCAAGGGCGGGAAGATGCTCGCCCGCAAAGCGCTGCTGCTCGTCGATCCCTTGCGCGGCCGGCGCGAGCCGCTCGCGTGCGAAGCGCTCGACCATCGCGCCGAGAGCCATGTCGTCATCGGTACAAAAGGCGTCCATTTCGTCCTCAAAGCCTCTACGAGTGCCGAGATTGACTCATTAAGGTAATTAATAAAAATACTGGTTTCTCATTGCCTGTATAGGACTGGATTATGCGCTTCACCTTCAGCCAGCTCGCCTACTTCGTCGCGACGGCAGAGACGGGCAGCACCTCGCGTGCGTCCGAGAAGCTGCGCATCTCTCAGCCGGCGATCTCGGTCGCGATCAAGCAGCTTGAGGAGACCTTCGGCCAGAAGCTCTTTGTCCGGCGTCATGCGCGCGGCGTGGACCTGACCCCGTTCGGCCAGCGGAAACTGGCCGAGGTCCGGCAGTTGCTCGCCCATGCCCATGCCGTCGAGGATGCTGGCGGCGACACGCTCTCCGGCGATCTGGAGATCGGCGTGTTCTCGACGATGGCGCCGGTCTATGCGCCGGGGATCCTGCGAGCCTTTGCCGAAGCGCATCCCAACGTGCATGTTCGGATGCGGGAATTGCATCTCGACCGGCTCAACCGCGATCTGGAGGATGGCCTCATCGAACTCGCCCTTCTCTACGACCTCGATATCGCAGGCGAGCTGACACGTGTGCCGCTGGTCTCGCTGCGTCCCTATGCGCTCCTTCCGGTTGGCCACAAGCTGGCGCAGGCGGAAACGGTATCGCTGAAGGATCTCGCTCGTGAGCCCTTCGTGCTGATCGACCTGCCGCACAGCCGCGATTATTTCCTGTCGCTCTTCCGCGTCGCCGACACGATGCCCGAGAACCTGCTGCGCTGCGTGTCTTTCGAGACCCTGCGCGGCATGGTGGCAAACGGGCTCGGCGTCAGCATTCTCGTCACGCGCCCCTATGGCGACCACTCCTACGATGGCCAGCCGCTGGTCTGCAGGCCGATTGAGGAGAAGCTGCCTCCGCAGCGCCTGATCATAGGAACCTCACCCCGCATGCCGGCGACGCCAGCGGCAAAGGCCTTCCACGCTGTCGCGCAACGCTATTTCGAAATGTTCGTCTCCGAGGACGGTACCATCGTTTCGGTATAGTCCACCCTTATGCAGCCTATGAAAATTCAATAGTTTCGCGGGGCATGCACTCCTCTTATCCCTGTCGGTCGATACTCACCGGTTCCGTCCGCCGTGGAAGGAGCTGAATCGTGAACGCGTGTCAGCGGCGGACCTGTTTCCGACCCTGATCAGGATCGAGCCAATGAATAAGTTACCGCTGCCCCTGTCCGGCGTCCGCATCCTCGATTTCTCGCGCATGCTGGCCGGTCCTTTCTGCACGGCGATCCTTGCCGATGCCGGAGCCGACGTGATCAAGGTCGAAGGACCGGAGGGGGATGATGCCCGCCACTTCGCCCCGAAAGTCGGCGGGGAGAGCGCCTATTTCATGCTCATCAACCGCAACAAGCGGTCCCTGACCCTCGACCTCAAGAGCGAGGATGATCGACGCGTCGCCCATGAACTTGCGCGGAACAGCGACATCGTGGTCGAAAACTTCCGCCCCGGCGTAACCCGGCGGCTGGGGATCGACTACGAGACGCTGAGCGGCCTCAATCCGCGTCTGGTCTATGCGAGCATTTCCGGTTTCGGCCAGGAAGGCCCGCTGGCGCACCGTGCCGCCTACGACATTATCGCCCAGGCCATGAGCGGCATGATGAGCGTCAATGGCTCCGCAGGAGCCGAGCCAACGCGTGTCGGCGAGTCGCTTGGGGATCTGGTCGCGGGCTTGCAGGCCGTGTGGTCCATCCTTGCAGCCCTGCACGGACGCGACCGCGATAGCCGTGGACAGCACCTCGACATCGCGATGATGGATTCCATGTTCTCGCTGATGATCACTGCCCTGTCGCAATATCTCTTTGCCGGGACGGTGCCGGGCCGGATCGGCAATGCCCATCCGATCAGCGCTCCGCTCGACACCTTCGCCGCGGAGGATGGACACCTTATCATCGCAGTCGCCAACGACAATCTCTTCGGCCGGCTTGCTGCGACGATCGGGCAGCCGGGTCTTGCTCAAGACAGCCGTTTCGCGACAGACGGCGCAAGAAAGGCGAACGAGGCAGAACTCAAGGCCATCATCGAAAGCTGGACCCGTGAACGGTCCGTCGAAAGCGCCGTCGCGATTCTGGAGGCGGCAACCGTTCCGGCATCCCCGATACTGTCGATCGATCAAGTCGTTGCGAGTGACCATGCGAAAGCGCGGGGGCTGGTGACCACCGCTGAGCATGTCACGGTGGGAAGCATCCCCGTTGTCACCCAGCCGGTCCGGTTCCTCGGCTCCGTCGCGCCCGTGGTCAGAGCGGCTCCGGCTCTCGGCCAGCACAACGCCGAGATCCTCAAGGAATTGGGACGGTCGATCATCGCCGACAGGGTTGAAACTCTGGCAATCGCGAAGCGGTGAAGACCCGGCCAGTTTCCGGTTGACCGCTCCCGCCTTCAGGCGGCTTCCAGGAACTTTGATCCAGCCCCGGCAGGACCATGCCGGCAGCCCATGAAAGACGATATCGGGGGCCGCACGGCGGATTGGAATCGCTGGTCAGAGCGTGCCAACCCCGGTGGGAAACGGCCGTCACGGCACATGCGGCAGCGCCACGGCTGTCGCCGATACTGAGCCGGTTGCGCCAAGACCGCCAGACGGCATCACGGCTGCGAACATCTTGTCAGCTGCGCCCGCGGCACGCCTGGGTCGCTGCAACACCTACGGCACGGTCGCAGGTGGGCAGGACCGGCTCCCCTTCGTGGCCCGGGAATAATCGCGCGGAGAACTTCGGTTTCATTCGGTAACGCCGGGCGGCAGCGTTCACCGTTGCCCCCGGGCGTCTTCGCCAGAGCCTGCCTTCACAGCCCACCCTGCCGATGCTCGCCTGCGAACATCTCTACCCGAGCCTCCGTGGCGAGACATCCCCATCTTGAAACGGGTATCCGCGCCGACCCACCGGGCGAGCAACGTGTGGCCGCCGCATCATATGACGCCGGGAGACCGGACCTCTCGTCAGATCGGCCGTGCTGGACGGTGGGATGGGGAGCGCGCATATCTCTGATGGCGTGGATGGCACAGGAGCTTCTTGCTCCGCCGTTGACCACGCCGCCCATGGCGGCAGGCTCCGCCCTCTCCTGCCGGAACAGGTTTGGAAACCGATCGACGGCCCCGGAGCGGCCCCGGCTAAACCGGAAATCCGCCCGAGGTTCGGGAGAGCAGGCCGAAACCCCGGGCAGAAGCCCCGACATGCAGTCTGCGGGAAACCGCCGTCCGTCAGGCGAGGATCATCGCGTCACGGTCGAGATAGGTATCAAGAAAACGCGTCATCCGCTCCTGACGGGGCTTGGCGAAGACCTCCTGCGGCGATCCGTCCAGGATCACACGCCCGCGATCCAGAAAGATCACCTTGCTGGCGACCGACGCCACGAAGCCGATCTCATGCGAGACGACGATCATGGACATGCCGTCCTGCGCAAGCTTCCGCATCACGTTCAGCACCTCCCCAGTCAGTTCGGGATCGAGGGACGAGGTCGGCTCATCGAACAGCAACAGCTTCGGTTCGAGCGCGAGCGCCCGCGCGATGGCGACGCGTTGCTGTTGCCCGCCCGAAAGTTGCGCCGGATAATAGGAGGCGCGATCGCAAAGGCCCACCGCGTCGAGCTTGGCCCGCGCGATATCCTCGGCGAGGGGCCGTGAAACTCCGCGCACGGTCTTGAGCGCCTCGGAGACATTTCCGAGCGCCGTCATATGCGGCCAGAGGTTGAACTGCTGAAACACGATGCCGACGTGGCTGCGGAGCGCGCGAAGCTGCGCCGCGGGCAAGGGCAGAGATTTGCCGTTCCGGCCCTGCTGCCGCGTCGGGTGACCGACGATCGTGATCTCACCCTCGCTGGGTTCCTCCAGCGTCGCGATGCAACGGAGCAGCGTGCTCTTGCCGGACCCGGAGGGACCGATCAGGCATGTCACCTCGCCCGAGGGAGCGTTGAAACTGATCTGGTCGAGAACGGGCGTGTCGGCAAACCGCTTCGACAGGCCCCTCACTGTCACTGCCGGAGCCGTCATGCCGCGAACCGGAAGTTCGAGAGACGAGCCTCGGCCAGACGGCCCAGACGGCCGCATATCTCCACGAGCAGCCAGTAGCAGATCGACAGGAGGAACAGAGATTCGACGAAGGCATAGGTTTCCGCCCCGATCTCTCCGGCGATCGCCGCGAGTTCAGGTACCCCGATGATTGAGAGCACTGCTGTCTCCTTGATGAGGCCGATTGCAATGTTGACGCCTGCGGGCAGGACCAGAACGAGCATCTCGGGAACGATGATGCGGCGCAGAACCTGCAACCGCGTGAAACCTGCGGATTCGGCTGCCTCGATATGCCCGCGCGGAACGGCCCGGAAGCCCGTGCGGAACACTTCGCTCATGTAGCATCCACCGAAAATCGTGAGCGCGATGAAGCCCGCCGGAAGAGGATCCAGGGTGATCCCCAGCGAGGGGCCGCCGAAGTAAAGCAGGAAGAGCTGGATCAGGAAGGGCGTTCCCCGGATCATCTCGACAAAAAGCCGCAGGACGGTGTTGACGACCGGCCCGCCGAGAAGCCGGCCCGTCGCTATCGCCAGCCCCACCACGAGCGAGGCGGCGAGCGCCGCGATCCACAGGCCGAGCGTGACCAGAGCCGCCGACCCCAGAGCGGGCAGCTTGTCGGCCATGAGAGCGATGTCAAAACTCATGTGCCCGGCAACCTGAAGAGACGCTCCGCCCTTGCACCGGCGGTGGTCAGTACGATGTTCATCGCGATGTATATCGCGCCTGCCATCAGGAAGAGCGGCAACGGCTCCAGCGTGGATGCAGAAAGGTCGCGGGTCATCTTGGTAAGCTCCATCACTCCGACCACGGAAACCAGCGCAGAAGCGTGCAGGATGGCGACAGCCTCGTTCACGATGGCCGGTATCGTCAGGCGGAGCGCCACGGGTGCCACAATCCGGCGGAACCGCTGAAAGGACGTCATCCCGACCATCTGGGCCGCTTCGACCAGCCCATTCGGCACCGACAGGAAGCCGCCCTTCAGGTTCTCCGCCTGATAGGCCGCGCTGCAGAGCGTCAACGCCATGATCGCTGCGACATTGCTCGACACGTTGAGGCCGAGGACCGGCAACAGGTGATAGACGAGCAGCAACTGGACAAGTAGCGGGACACCGCGAAAGAAGCTGACATAGAGGCGGGCGGCCCCGGCAACCCACGTCCGCCGGCTGAACCCTGCCGTGCAGATGACAAGGCCGAGCGCCAATCCGGCGCTGATCGAAATCGCGCTGATCCAGGCGGTCGTGACCGCCGCCTCAAGAAGAAGCGAAAAGAGTTTCCAGCTCATCGGGAGGCGGCCCGCCAAGCGGTGCGTCCTGCGACCTGGCCTTTCACTTTCGCGGCTGGCTGGGCCGGCCCGGTCATAGCGCCGGGTCCGTCACACGATCGGGCGTCTCGAAGACGACGCCGAACCATTTCGTCTGCATGGCGGCCAGCCGACCATCGGCCTTCATCCTGTCGATCACTTCGTTGACCGCATCGAGAAGGCTGGCGGAGTCAGCGTCCTTCCTGAACATATAGCCGAAATAGGCCTTCTCGCCGAAGGGAGGCATCACGACCGCAAAGGTGTCCGGGCGCCGTTTCGCAGCAAACGTGCCGCTTGGCAGAGATTGCGCGATTGCAGCGATGCGGCCGGCCGCGAGGTCGCTCGACGCTTCGTTCACCCCGACATATTCGCGTACGGTCGGCTGCGGGTTAAGGGTTTCGGCGAAGGCCTTCATCTGGGCGAGCTGCGACGAAGACCTGGCGCCCCCTATGGCTTTTCCGGCGATATCCTCGGGCTTCTGGATCGAGTCGTCGTTTGCCCGCTTGACCAGCGTCACCGTGCCATCGGCAATGGGCGCAGAGTAGGCGTAACGCTCCATCCGGGCCTTGGTGATGACCGCAGGGCCCGCCACCATATCGAACTTCTTCGTCTCGAGACCCGGCAGGACACCGGCCCACGGCAGGGCGATCCAGCCGATCTTGACCCCGAGCTCCTTGCCGACCTCGTTGAACAGATCGACGTTGAAGCCGACGTGATCGCCCGCGTCAACATAGTCGAACGGGGCGAATTCCGTCTCCGTCCCGATCTTGAGTTCGCCCGCCTTCTTCACGTCGGCAAGGACATCCGCGCCAACGGGCTGGGTAGCCGCAAGCAATCCGGCCAGGGTAAAAACAAATGACAGTCTGCTTTTCATCGCGTCCTCGCTTTGGGGGTGATCAGGGGCACTTGGCAGTCGGAATTGCAGGGGCTGGGGCGGCCGCGACATGGCGGCTGTCGGGAACGGTGAGACCGAGGTGATCGCGCAGGGTGCGCCCCTCGTATTCGTGCCGGAACAGGCCCCGGCGCTGCAACTCCGGCACGACCAGTTCGGTGAAATCCTGCAACGACGCGGGCAAGGTCGGCAGCATCAGCATGAAGCCGTCGGCCGCGCCGCCAATGAACCACTCCTCCATGAAGTCGGCGATCTGCCGGGGCGTACCCTTGATGCCGTTTCCGGTCTGCTTTTCGGCATAGAGCCGGATCAGCTCCCCGAGCGTGTGACCCTCCGAGACGAAGTCGATCAGACTGTCGAACAGCGCTTTTGAACCCTTCGGCGCCATGGGAAGCTTTTCGCGAGGCAGCGGCTGGTCCAGCGGAAGATCGGACAGGTCGGCTTCCAGGAACTCGCCCAGAGCCTGCAGGCCGACCTTCGGGTTCATGCGGTCGAGAATGTAGTCGATCTTGGCCTGAGCCTCGGCTTCCGTACGGCCCACATTGACCATGAGACCCGGCATCACCTTGAGTGAATCGCGCGGACGCCCGTATTTTTCCATCCGGCCCTTGAGGTTCTCATAGAAAGAGCGGCCTTTCTCGAAGGTCGCGCTGAGCGTGAACACCACCTCCGCAGTCTGCGCCGCAAGCTCAAGCCCGGCCTCCGAGCCGCCGGCCTGGGCGATGACGGGGCGGCCCTGCGGCGACCGCGCGATATTCAGCGGGCCCCGGACCTGGAAATGCTTGCCCTCATGATCGAGCGGATGGACCTTGGCGGGGTCCAGATAGATGCCGGCTTCGCGATCAAGCACAAGCGCGTCCGGCTCCCATCCATCCCAGAGGCCGAAGGCGACATCGACATATTCGCGGGCGCGTTCGTAGCGGAGCGCATGCAGATCGAGGCCATTGCGATTGAAGTTGTAGGCGGTCTCCTCATGGTCCGAGGTGACAACGTTCCAGCAGGCCCGGCCCCCCGACAGGTGATCGAGGGAGGCGAACATCCGCGCCACGTTGAACGGCTCGGTGTAGCTCGTGGAGACCGTCGCGGCGAGACCGATCCGGTCGGTCGTCACGGCCAGCGCCGACAACAGCGTCAGGGGTTCGAGCCGGTTCATCTTGTTCGGCAGGCGCTTCAGCGCTTCCGGGTGGCCGACTGCTGCTGCCGCCGAATCGGCCAGGAAGATGAAATCGAACTTCGCCTTCTCGGAAATGCTGGCTATCTTGTGCATATGGGCGAAACTGTTGGCGCCGTTGATATCTGAGCCCGGGTGCAGCCAGCTGGATTGGTTGTGGCCGAAGGTGTAGATAAACGTGCCGAGCTTCATCTGGTCGCGGCGTTTCATGCTTGCCTCGTCAGGTTGATATTGGCTGCCGGTTTCGAATTCGGCGTGATTGCGGACGTTGACCTGTGCCCTTGCCATTCCGGGGCTTCGCCACAGGGATCAGTCATGAGCATCCGAAACGGGGCTGCCGCGTGCCAGCTTCCGCGAGAGATTGCTGCCCCGCGCGGGAAATGGGCAATGCGACAGTTGGAAATCGGGATGTTCACGGTTCAGCTCCTTCCAGCGCGGATGAACCGCGGAGTATCAATTGGAAGTGTTAGGAGTAGCGTGGCATCAGCGAAACTAATGAATTTTTCATAAGCTGCATAATGGGGCGCTATACCGAAACGATAATGCTCCGCTTGGAACGAAGTATTTAGAAAATAATCCCCACACCAGAGTATCTTAACAAAAAGAGGGTGTCGCGCTGCCTGGGCGGCCCCATCCAGCTCGAATCCTGTTGCGTCGGCATTGGTTCGGCACCGACGCCAATTTCGGATGATTGACACTTCCGCGCGGTTCGGCATCCCAATCATGTAACCCACTGATGGTGATTGATTTATTGCCGCCGCCGCGCGTCCGGTATCTTTCGTCCGAATGCTCATGGCCTTTTTCACAATGATCCCCGCACCTGTGATGAATTGAGCAGCAGAACACACATTCGGCCCGTCCTCGCCGGAATCCGCCAGTTGAGTGTCGTGAATGTGCGGCCCCCGGCTGACCCGGCGTCGATGGTGTTGGCTTCGAGTGTCCCCGCGTCGAGTGTCTGGCACGCCGCCTCCAGCGTCGCCCTCGCTTCGGGGAGAATTTATCCCTTCTGCCGTGATTGACCGCAGCAGAGAGTTTCTGTTCCCGACGGATCTTTGGAATGGCGAGAAGAGCGGGATCATTTAGTATAGTTTGACGATGGACTAATAGAACGGAACAACCATGCTGATCTCGGCCTTTCCAACCCCGGTTTCGCCCGGCGCGCCCGGAGACCACGCGGACCGCGCCGCCGCGCTTGGCAAAGCCTTCGCCCCATGGGCCGCGGAGGATGATCTTGAGGGCGCCTTCCCCACCCGTCAGTTCCGGCGCCTCGCGGAGGAGCGGCTGCTCGGCCTGACCGCGCCCACCGCCTTCGGAGGCACCGGGGCGGGACTTGCACAGGCCGTAACGGTCATCCGCGAGATCGGCCGAGGCGATCCCTCCGCCGCCCTGATCCTCGCCATGCATTTCATCAACCTCGCCACGTTGCCGAAGGGCCGGTGGGCGCCCGCGCTCCTGAATACGGTGCTGCGGGCGGGGGCGCGGGGCGCGCTCATCAACGCGCTCCGGGTGGAGCCGGATCTCGGCACCCCGCTCCGCGGCGGCCTGCCCGCCACCATCGCGCGGCGGACGCCGACCGGCTGGTCGCTGTCGGGGCGCAAGATCTACTCCACCGGCTGCGAGGGGCTGACATGGGGCCTCGTCTGGGCGCGCACGGACGAGGCGGAGCCGCGCGTGGGGCAGTTCCTGCTGCCGCTTGCCACGCGCGGGGTGCGGATCGAACGGACATGGGACACGCTGGGCCTGCGCGCCTCGGGCAGCCATGACGTGGTGATGGAGGAGGTGCAGCTCCCCCGCGAACATGCCGCCGACATCCGCCCGCCCGCCGAGTGGGGGGCGCGGTCCGATGAGGCGGCGATCTGGGGCGGGCTGCTGATCGGCGCGATCTATACCGGCGTGGCAGAGGCCGCGCGCGACTGGATCGCAGGTTTCCTCAAGGACCGGGCACCGGCAAACCTCGGTCATCCGCTGGCGGATCTGCCGCGGGTGCAGGAGCAGACGGGCGCCATCGCGGAGCTGATCGCCACGTCCCGCCGCCTCATCGACAGTGCCGCGCGGGAGACCGATGGCGGCGCCCCGCCCACCGCGGCGGAGGCGGGCCTCATCAAGCACCGGGCGACCGAGAACGCCATCGCGGCGGTGGAACGCGCGCTGAAGCTCGGGGGCAACCACGCCATCGCGCGGCGGAACCCGCTCGAACGGCATCTGCGCGACGTGCTCTGTGGACGCATCCACAGCCCGCAGGAAGACACCATCCTCACCAACGCCGGGCGCATCGCGCTCGACCGCTGACATGACCTGAAAGGACCTCCCATGACCGTCGAGTTCATCGGCTTCATCGGAAACCACAACGCTTCCGAAACCATCCCCCGCACCGGTCCGGTCCTCGACCGCGACTTCATCCGGGCATCCGCGGCCATCCACGAACAGGCGGGATTTGACCGCGTGCTGCTCGCCTTCCACTCCTCCACGCCGGAAAGCCTGCATGTCGGCCAGTATGTTGCCCATCACACCCGGCGGCTGAAGCTCATGCTCGCCCACCGGCCGGGTTTCGTGGCACCGACGCTCGCCGCCCGGCAGCTCGCCACGCTCGACCATCTGACCGACGGGCGGGTGGCCGTCCATATCATCACCGGCGGCAGCGATGCGGAGCTGGCGCAGGATGGCGACTGGCTGACCAAGGACGAGCGCTATGCCCGCACCTCGGAATATCTGGACATCGTCCGGCAGGAATGGACGGCGACCGCGCCCTTCGACTACCGGGGGGAGTTCTACCGCATCGCGGGCGGAATCTCTGACGTGAAGCCGGAGGGGCCGGAGGGCGTACCCGTGTATTTCGGCGGCTCCTCCCCCGCGGCGATCGAGGTCGCGGGGAAACATGCGGATGTCTATGCCCTTTGGGGCGAGACTTATGCGCAGGTGGCCGAGACCATCGCCGCCGTGCGGGCTGCGGCGTCGCCCCATGGCCGGAGCCCGCGTTTCTCCCTGTCCCTCCGCCCCATTCTGGGCCGGACGGAGGAGGAGGCCTGGGCCAAGGCGGGGCGGATCCTCGCCCGCGCCCGCGAACTCCGCGCTGCGGGGACCGGGCAACGGCTGGTCAACGTCGGGGCGGGCACACCGCCGAACGAGGGATCCCGCCGCCTGCTGGCCGCAGCGGCGGCGGGGCCGCGGCTCGACAAGCGCCTGTGGACGGAACTCGCGCAGCTTACCGGGGCGAACGGCAATTCCACCTCGCTGGTCGGCACCCCCGATCAGGTGGCCGATGCGATGGTCGATTACCACCGGCTGGGGATCGACACCTTCCTGATCCGCGGCTTCGACCCGCTGGCCGACGCGCTCGAATACGGGCGCGACCTGATCCCGCGGGTGCGGGCGCTGACTTCCGCCGGGGCGCAGAGCCATGCCGCAGAATGACACCCTTTACCGGAGATCACCGATGACGACATCCCGCAGAACCCTGCTCAGAACCGCCGCCGGTGTGGGGCTGGCCGCGCCCTTCCTCGGGCTGGGGGTGGGGTCCCTCGCCCGCGCGCAAGGGGCGGCAGGGCTGAAGCCGATCAGGTTCGCCTCCAACGCCTCCGCCATCTGCCTTGCGCCGGTGTTCGTCGCCCGCGATCAGGGCATCTTCGAGAAAAACGGCCTCGACGTGGAGATCGTGAACTTCGGCGCCTCCACCGAGGCACTGCTGGAGGCCATCGCCACCGGCAAGGCCGACGGCGGCATCGGCATGGCGCTGCGCTGGCTGAAGGCGCTGGAGCAGGGCTTCGACGTAAAGATCACGGCCGGCACCCATGGCGGCTGCTCGCGTCTCGTCGCGCTGCAATCGACCGGGATCACCGAACTGTCGCAACTGAAGGGCAAGACCATCGGCGTGACGGACCTTGCAGCGCCGGGGAAGAACTTCTTCTCCATCCTGCTGCACCAGTCGGGCATCGACCCGGAGACGGATGTGAAATGGCGCGCCTTCTCCAGCGACGTGCTGGAGATCGCGGCCGAGCGGGGGGAGATCGACGCCATCGCGGATGGCGATCCGCGCGCCTATTTCTGGCTGAAGGACACGCCCGGCAAATATGTGCAGGTCGCCTCCAATCTGGATCACGGGTTCCAGAACCGCGTCTGCTGCATCGCGGGCCTGTCCGGCAGCCTCGTGCGTGACGACCCCGCAACGGCGAAGGCGCTGACCCGCGCGCTGCTGGAGGCGCAGGACTGGACGGTGGCGCGGCCCGAGGATGCCGCCAAGGCCTTCCTGCCCCAGGCCCCGCGCGGCCGCACGGTGGAGGATCTGGTGGCCGTGCTGAAGGACCAGACGCACGACCACTCCCCCACCGGGGCCGACCTGAGGACCGAGATCGCGCAATACGCAGCCGAACTGAAGCAGATCAACATCTTCCGCCGCTCCACCGACCCCGAGCAATTCGCCGAACGGGTCTATGCCGATGTTCTGACGGCCTGAGAGGGAAACATGTCATCCATTGATTTTCCCGGCGGATCGGGCGCAGCGCGCGCCAGACCCCTGCCCACCGGGCCCAGACCCGCCGTGGCCGAACCTATAGTGGCATGGGCGGACATCCCCGGCGTGCATACGCCGGTCTCGGGCACCGCAGTCTCGGGCACCGCAGTGTCGGGCGACACTGTCTTGGGCACCGCAGTCCTGGAAGACGCGGTCTTGATCAACCCAGTCCCGAGCGCTCTAGCCTCCGAAAGTCCCGCCTCGGACAGTCTCACAGCGGCGGTGCCGCGAAGGACGGGCTCTGACAGGACGGCTTCGGCCACAGCGCGCGCTCCTCAAAGCGCCGCGACCGGCGCGAGCGCCACCGGGGTGCAGCCCCGCGTCCGAACCGGCACCGCCACGCCGCGCCTCTCCCCCGCCCGCGGTGCCGTTTTCCCTCGAACCGTGCAACCAGCCGTGGTGCTGTCCGGGCTTCTGTGGTTCGCCGCCGCGGCCCTGCTCGCCTTGTGGCCCGACCTGACGTTCCAGCCGCTGGGGCGGGAGCTGACGGCCCTGTGGCTTGGAACGGGGGCACTCCTGCTGCTGCTCGGCCTTGCAGGCGACCGGCTCGGGCGGGTCGGACGGTGGACGCGGGCGCGCGGGCCGTGGTTCGCCGCCATAGCCCTTTTCGCTGCGATCTGGACGGTGGTGACCGCCAAGACGGGCTGGCTTCCCCAGCCCTTCTTCCCCACGCCGCAGGCCATGCTGGAAGTGTTCCTCTACGACTGGCCGAAGATCCTGCACAGCGCCTCCTTCTCCGTCTGGCTGCTGGCCAAGGGGTTCTTCTTCGGAGCCATCGCGGGCTTTGCCATCGGCATCGCCATGGGATGGTCGCGGAAGGTCAGCTACTGGGCCACGCCGCTTCTGCGCTACATAGGGCCGCTTCCGGCAACGGCCTGGCTGCCGCTTGCGTTCTTCATCTTCCCGACGTCCGGCTCTGCCTCGGTCTTTCTCATCGCCTTCTCCACCGCCTTTCCGGTGGTGGTGCTCACCTGGTCGGGTGTGGCGGCGGTGAACCGCGACTATTACGAGATCGCCCGCACGCTTGGCGCCTCCCCCCGGTTCCTGATCCTCAAGGTCGCGATACCGGCGGCGCTGCCGCATGTCTTCGTGGGCCTGTTCATGGGGTTGTCCACCTCCTTCGCCGTGCTGGTCGTGGCGGAAATGCTGGGGGTGGAGGCCGGTCTGGGCTGGTATCTGCAATGGGCGCAGGGCTGGGCCGCCTATGCCAACATGTATGGCGCGCTTTTCGTGATGGCGGCGATGTGCTCGGGCCTCATCACGCTCCTGTTCCGCATCCGCGACAGGGTTCTCGTCTGGCAGAAAGGAGTTGTCCGGTGGTAGTCCATCAGAAGATCGGCCCCGGGGCATCCGCGGAGACCGCGCCCGCGGGCCGCCGGATCGAGGTATCGGGCGTCTCCCACCAATTCGATCTGGAGGGCGCGCCGCTTGCCGTGCTGGACGATGTGTCCTTCTCCGTCGATCCGGGCGCCTTCGTGGCGCTGCTCGGTCCCTCCGGCTGCGGCAAGTCCACGCTCCTGCGGCTGATCTCCGGGCTGGACCATCCCGCGGCGGGCCATATCCGCGTGGATGAGGCGGAGGTGGGCGATCCCGACCCCTCGCGCATCCTCGTCTTTCAGGATCCGACGCTTTTCCCCTGGCGAACGGTCCGGGCGAACGTGGCGCTCGGGCTGGAGGCGCAGGGCATCCTGAAATCCGAAGGCCACCGCGTCGATGCCGCGATCCGGCTCGTCGGGCTTTCGGGGTTCGAGGCCGCCTATCCGCATCAGCTTTCCGGCGGCATGGCGCAGCGCGTGGCGCTGGCCCGCGCGCTGGTCAACCGGCCGAACCTGCTGCTGCTCGACGAACCGCTGGGCAAGCTCGACAGCCTCACCCGCCTCGCCATGCAGGCGGAACTGGTGCGGCTGTGGGAGCAGACGGGCCTGACCGCCGTCCTCGTGACGCATGACGTGGAGGAGGCGGTATTCCTCGCCCAGCGTGTGCTCGTCTTCGGCCCCCGTCCCGCGCGCATCGTGGCCGATCTGGCGGTGGACCTGCCCTACCCCCGCCGCCGTGGCGACCCCCGGCTCGCGGAGTTGCGCCACGAAGCGCTCGGCCATCTCGGGCTGGAGGCAAGCTGGTGACCTCCCCGTTTCTTTCCCTCGTTTCAGGACATGCCATGACCCTCCGTTTCGCAGCCGCCCCGGTGCTGCTGCCCGCGCTGCTGCTCGCGGCCCTGCCCGCCGCCGCCCATATCCATGCCTCCCCCGCACAGGCCGGCGCAGGCCAGACGGTGGAGATCGCGCTCGAGGTCGGCCACGGCTGCTCGGGCGCCGCGACGACCGCGCTTCGCGTGGCCTTGCCGGAGGGCCTCTCGAACATCCTGATCGCACCCCGGGCGGGGTGGCAGGTCGAGACTCTGGAAGAGGGCCGCGTGACCGAGATCCGCTGGAGCGGCGGCCCCCTCCCCGACGGCACGAAGCAGAAATTCGCCTTTGTCGCGACCCTGCAAGGCGCAGGTGAAGGACAGGGCGCGAGGGGAGGCGATCTGGTCCTACCGGTGGTGCAGGTCTGCGGCGAGACGGTCGTCCGCTGGATCGACGGGCCGGACAGCGATCACCCGGCCCCGCGTCTGCGCATCGCCCCCGGATCGTGATCCCCTCTCCCGCATTACCCTGCCGGGGGCCAAGCTCCACCGCCGCGCCGCGCCCCCTCACCCTCGCCGGGGAAGGCCAGGGCAACCCGGACAGGGTTGGCGGTTGTCCCGTCCTTTGCATCATCCTCGCCGCACCGAGCCCCACTGTCGTCGCGATGCGTTTCGTTCTCCTGCATTCTCTGGGAAAGCGGGTGCGGCCTCGCGCGGGGTTTTACGGTCGCTCTATCTCCTGCGCCCCTCCCCGCGACCGAATGCCTACGCGTCGCCGTGCCTCCATTTCTCCCACCTTATTTCGAAAGCGGGGGGCGGTCTCGCGCAGGCTTTTGCGGTTGTCCATTCTGCCGCATTACCTCCCCCGGAGCACCGCCGCGCCGCGTCGCCGCCTCTCCTGCACTCTGTGGGAGAGGTCCGGTTCCCTGTGGCGCTTTTGCTGTCGCGCCATTTCCCGCCGCCTCCCTCGGGACCAAATCCTCCGCCGTCACGCCGCGCCGCCGTCTCTCCCACCCTCACCCGGAAAAGCCGGGTCCGGCTCCCTATGGGGTTTTTCCAGTCGCTCCCTTCCGTTGCCCTTCCGTGATCCACCTCATGCTCGCTAATCCCCCTCCCCGGCCTGTGTCCCGCCGCCTGCACCTTGCCGCCCTGCTCCTGCTTGGCCTGCTGTTGCCTGTCCTTCTTCCGGGGCGGGCCGAGGCCCATGCAGGGTTGATCTCCGTCACGCCTCCCGACGGCATGGTGCTGGAGGCCGCGCCCTCCGAAGTCACGCTCACCTTCGATGAGCCGGTGCGCCCGCTGGTGGCGCGGCTGACCGCGCCGGACGGGAGGACGGTGCTGCTGGAAAACGCCCATGTGGCCGGCGACCGGGTGACCTGGCCCCTCCCCGCGCTGCCGGGCAAGGGCAGTCATGTCCTCTCCTGGCGCGCGACGGCCGCGGACGGTCACGCCCTGTCCGGTGGAACGGTGTTTTCCATTGGCGAGGCAAGCGGCGGGCCGCCTGTGGAAACCGGCACGCCGCTGGCCACCCGCCTCGGCCTCTGGATCGCGCGAGCGGGGTTGCTGGCCGCAACGCTGCTCGCCGTGGGGGGGCGCGTTTTTGCGGCCTTCTCCGGCGGGGGGCGCTGGGGGACGGGCAAGAGCGTGGCGTTGCTCGGCCTCGGGCTTCTGCCGCTGGTCGCCGGGCTTCAGGGACTGGACCTGCTGGGCCTGCCCCTCGCCGCCCTGCTGACCGCCCCGCCCTGGGCCGAGGCGATGACCGGCCCGGCAAGGCTCGCCTCCGGCCTGACAGCGCTGGCGCTGCTGGTCTCGCTTGCGGGCGGGATTCGCGGTGGCGCCGCCGCCCGCCGGAGTCGCGCGCACCATGTCCCCCCCGCCGGACCACAGGAGGGAGCTTGGCGCGCGGAAGCCCCGCCTCCCCGGAGGGCGTTCGCCCGGCTGACGTCTCCGTCCGGTCCTGACACGTCCACCCCTGACGCGTCAGGTCATGATGGGTCCAACCCTTCTGGCTCCCGCCGTGACAGACAAGCCGCCCCCCCTGCGGACCGCAGGGCAGCGGAAACGGCCTGCAGCCCCATCCGTCGCGCGGAGCGCGCGTCCGCACTCCTTGCTCTCGCGCTGACCATGGCGGCGGCTGCGGTCACCGGACATGCCGCCACGGCCCCGCCACAGCTGCTCATGCGCCCCGCCGTGGCGCTGCATGTGCTGGGGGCGGTGCTGTGGCTCGGCATGCTGCTCCCCCTCGCCGCAAGCCTCCGGGCGGGGGAGGCCGTTCCCCTTCGCCGCTTTTCCGTTGCAGCGCCGGTTGTCGTGGCGCTCCTGGTAGCCAGCGGCGCAGCCATTGCAACGGTGCAACTCGGCCGGGCGGAGGCGCTGTTCACCACCTCCTACGGCAAAGTGCTGCTGGTGAAACTGGGACTCGTCCTCGCCATGCTGGGGCTGGCGGCGCTGAACCGGTTCCGCTTTTCCGCATCCCCCGAACACCTTCGCCGCAGCATCGCCGCAGAGGCGGTTCTGGGCCTTCTGGTGATCGCCACCCTGTCGCTCTGGCGCTTCACCCCGCCACCCCGGTCCCTGCCGCCGCCCGTGATGCCTGCGCTTCAGCAGATCGCCTTTCCGGGTAGCGACGGCCTCTCCGCCCGGCTGACCGTCGCGCCGGGCGTGGCCGGACCGGTCACGGTCGTGGTGGACGATGTGCGACGCGCGGGCCAGCGCTTCGCCCCGCAAGGGCTCCACATCGAATTCTCCAAGCCCGCCTATGGCCTCGGTCCGTTCGGACAGGATCTGCACCTTGGCCAGCCGACCCGTTTCGTCCTGCCGCTCGACGGGTTCTGGGTCGTCCGCCTGACGCTGCGCCTGTCGGACTTCGAAAACCGCGAAGCGAAGGAGATCGTCACCCTGACCCCGGGTTGACCCCCATTCCCGCGGAAGCCGCTCCCCGCTTCCTCCAATCCCGGCGCTCTGGCCGCGCATGGGGAGGGATCCGCGGGAAGTCATGACACCCTCGCGATACCCGGAGGTCTGTCCGCACGCAGGGGCAGGGAATTGTCGCTCGCTCTCCACTCGCAGGGCGGGCCAGTCTATCCGCACGCATGGCATGCAGGAAAGAGGAAGCACGGATACCCCGAAGCGTAGCGTCATCTAGGTAGGCCGGGGATAAGGCCATGGCCCCATGCGCCCGGGATGGTCGCGGATCGCTCGGCACGCAGAGGGACAGACCCTACCCACTCCCCGTTGCGGCCCGGACCCTGGTGATCTTGCCCCGTGCGTAAGGACGAGCCTTTCTGCCACCCGCCGGTCGTGGGAGGGATCGGAGCAGTCCGTAGAGGTGACAAAGGTTCGCTTGCGCGGGAGCACCAGCCGAACCCCTGAGTTCCGGCCTGGGCGGCTCGCATTTCGCAAGGACGAGGAACACGGGGAAAGCAGCTTCAGGCGGAACTCCCCCCGGTGCATTCGACGAATACGCCACCCGCCTGTTGGCCGATGCCCACCGATTCCCGGAAGGCGCGTATGACCCGCAACCGCACATACCGCTAGTTCAGCGGGATGGCATTCCCTGTCTTGCCGGACTGATAGAGCGCCGACAGCCGGTCATATTCCTCCGCGATCGCCCGCGCCCGCGCCCGCGACTGCAAGGTCGCGCGCTCGTCCTGCGGTGCCTCGGCGATCAGCCGGGAGATGGCGCGCGACTGCCAGAAGGCGTTCTCCCGCGCGTATTCCCCGGGGCCAAGGGTGAAGACCTCCTTCAGGATGCGCAGATCATGCGGGATGGCAAAGGCATCGCGACTGTCCTCATGGCTGAAGAAATAGAAGAAATTGTCGAACCCCGTCCATGTGATCGCCGAGAGGCACATGGAACACGGCTCATGCGTGGACAGAAAGATCAGGTCGCGGGTGTCGGGACGGTCCTCCTCCGGCAATTCGTAAAACAGCTTCAGCGTATGGACCTCGCCATGCCAGAGCGGGTTGGCCGTCTCGTTGTTCGTGCCCGCGATGACGAGCCGCCCCGTCGCCTTGTCGATCAGCGCGGCGCCGAACACCTTGTTGCCCGCCGCCACTCCGGCACGGGTGAGCGGCAGGATATCCCGCTCCATCACCGTCATCAGCAGATCGGCCAGATCGGGCCGGTTCATGTCGGACATTCGCTTCTCCTCCACCTTGGGCGGCAGGAAAGCATGAATCCCCGGGAAGACGCCACCCCTGCGGAGAAGGGTTTCGGCTACGCCTCCCTCGCCCTCCCGACGGCATGGTCGCATCCCAGCCCCACCAGCCGACCGTCGTCGGTGGATCGCCGGTGCCGTTGCTCTGTCGGGATATCTCCACCGGTGGTCGCTGTGGAAGTGCCGGGGCCGTTTGCCCCTGAGCCGGTCTTCGCCGGGATTTGAGTTCCCGTGTATCGCCTTGATCGCGAGGCTCCGGCTTCGGCGCAGTCGGGGGGCCGGTCTGGGGTCGGGGAGCCTCGCTCCCAACGGCATTCTTCTCGCCGGTTAACCTCGCTGGCCGAGGCTTCCCCGATAGAGGATGTCGCCAACGGCGCCGGTTCGCTCCCGGACTTTCATGACGCTGGAACTGCTTATATCGGGGCTGCCGGCTCCTGCCGAGGCCCCAGGCAAGCATGGCAACAGAAGGCAGTATACCATCGGAGGCCAGATATCACGTCGCACGCGCCGGAAGGTACGTCCGCGAACACCCACGCGATCCGCCGCGTGAGGCCAAATTGCTGCCTGCCACGCGCTGTCATCCACGCCCGGTACGCTTGGCCTCGGCGCTGATACGGGCAGCATTCCGGCCGTCAGGGCGATGACGGCCGGAATGGCGACCTCGCGGATCCCCACGTGGCGCTGCGCCCGGCACTGCCTCGGAGCATGAACCCGTACGCACCATGGCGCATCGGACGCCATGGGATCGGAGCGGGCATCAGACCGCCGCGCGGGCATCCTTCCGGGCAAGGCGGGCGAGCAGATAGTCGATCTCCGACCGTCCCTGCGAGGTGAGCGATGATCCCGGCTTGCGCTGGATATCGTTCGCGATTGCCCCCCGCCGCATGAGCAGGTATTTCCGCACGGCAAGCCCGACCCCCGCCTGCTGCTCCATGCGGATCATCGGCAGATGCGCGTCGAACAGGTCATGGGCCGCGTCCCGCTCCCCGCTGCGATGAAGCCGGTCCAGCTCCACCAGCATGTCGGGGAAGGCATAGCCGGTCATCGCCCCATCCGAGCCGCGCCCCGGTTCCAGATCGAGAAACAGCCCGCCGTTCGCCGTCAGGATCGAAAACGGCTTGAGCGCGCCTTCCGCCTGCAGGCGGCGGATCGCAGACAGCTTCTCAAGCTGGGGCCAGTCCTCCGCCTTCAGCATGATGCAGGAGGCGTGCTCGGCCATGAGCCGCTGGATCATCGGCACAGAGAGCACGACCGAAAGGGTGAGCGGATAGTCCTGCAAGGCCCATGGCGTCTCCGGCCCTATCGCCTCGACGGCGTTGCGGAAATGGGCAGCGATCTGCTCGTCCGAGCGCAGCCCGGCATGACCGGCGACCATGACACCCGCAGCACCCAGATCCATCGCCTCCTTCGCCAGCGCTCCCATCGCTGCGAAGGACGGGTTGGACACGCCGACCACGACCGGCACGCGGGAGCGGGTGATGACCCGCCGCGCGATCTCCCGGCTTTCCTCCGGGGTGAGCTTCTGCGCCTCCCCCATGATGCCAAGGATGGTGATCCCCGTCGCGCCCGAGTCCTGATAGAAGTCCGTCAGCCGGTCGAGGCTGTCCCAATCCACGGAAAGGTCGGCCCGGAAGGGGGTCGCGGCGATCGGGTAGATGCCCTTGGTCTCGGCGTTGAAACCGAGGGCGGGCGCGGTCCGATCTTGTGCGTTCATGCCTTTGCTCCCCGGAAGGCCGCATATCGCGCCTGCGTTTCCTCGTTCATCGGGTAAAGGCCCGGCAGCGGCACGCCCCGATCGATCTCGGTCATGATCCAGGCTTCCTGCGCCTCCTGCTCGGGCGCCGCGGCCAACACATCGTCCAGAAGGGCTGCGGGGATGACGACAGCGCCGTCGTCGTCCACCACGATGATGTCGTCGGGAAACACTGCCACACCCCCGCAGGCGACCGGCTCCTGCCAGCCCACGAAGGTCAGACCGGCGACGGAGGGCGGCGCCGCGATCCCGCTGCACCAGACGGGCAGGTCCGTGCCCAGAACGCCCGCCGCATCGCGCAGCACCCCGTCAGTGATCAGCGCGGCAACCCCGCGCTTCCGCATCCGGGCACAGAGAATATCGCCGAAGATCCCCGCGTCCGCCACGCCCATGGCATCGGCAACCGCGATGCAGCCCTCCGGCATCGCCTCTATCGCCGCGCGGGTGGAGACCGGTGAAGCCCAGGAGGCGGGCGTGGCCAAATCCTCCCGCGCAGGCACGAAGCGAAGGGTGAAGGCGCGCCCGACGGTCCGGGGCTGGCCCGCGCGGATCGGCCGGGTGCCCCGCAGCCAGACATTGCGCAGCCCCTTCTTCAGCAGGACGGTGGTCAGCGTCGCGGTGGATACGCCTTTCAGCGCGTCCACCACGGAAGGATCAAGCGGAGCAGTATCGGCGGCCATGTGAACTCCTTGTCATCTGGCGGACCCATCGATTGCCGGCGCGGGCAGGAACCCCGCGCGGCGGCAGGCGCCCCAGCATGCACCTCTTTCTATCAGGCAGCGGGCAGGGCAAAGAAAACATGCCTTCTTCTTCGGTCAGAAATATAGATTGTGTGGCCGGAAGACATGCCCGCACCAGATCGTGGCGACCCGCCCTTCCCTCTCCGCCGGTTCGGCAGATGCCGTCATGAAGACATTCCCAGGTTTGGCGAGGCCTTCGGGGCATTCTCGTCACATCCGGTCACGCCGCCCGGGCGTCGCGGTGAGCAGGGTCGCGCCTTGACCAGTTGTCCGCGTCTCGATCATCCATCAGGCATATTGAGCGCCGCGACACCCGCTGTCCATTGACCGCCCGATACTGCTTTGTCACGCGCCCAGCATGCAGCCGAACGGCTGCTCTCCATCATCACCGGCTCCCGAGAGGCAAAGTCTGTCACCGACAGCAGGGCGCATCGTTAGGCCATCCAAAACCAGAACGGGATGCTCAAGACAATGCGGACACCCAGCGCCACCGATACTTTCGTGATGCGAATGGTTCTCGTGTCGGACCCGCCCCCCGCCGAACGTCAGCGGCCCAGAGGGTATCTCGATCGGGGAGTATCGGCGCTTCAACCGGATGGTGCTGTGCGTCGAAAAGGGCGGTTTCTTTGCGTTCATGACAGCATGCATCCGGCCCCGGCGCATTCGGTGCCCACCGAAGCGCTCGGGATCACCTTGCCGACCCCGCTACCATACCCTGGCGTTGTGGCTCCGCCTGCGGGGAGTAGGGGTCTGCGGTTACTGACGAACGCTCTCGACAAACGGCGCGGTGGAGCAGGGTCTTGGGAAGGCCGTTGTCCAGCCTGCACTTCGCTTCCTTCCAGCTTTTCCCGCCAAACTTCCATGATTGGGATGGTGGATAGCCAAAATCGAGAGTTTCGCAGCAGTCTTTTATGCGGCAATGACTCCCGCCGCTGCTCCGCTCCCTGACCACTGAACCGTTTCGAAAGTGACGTCTCTCGCGGTAACAGTGGCGCGCCCGTTGGATGGCGGTCTCCCACGCGGCTGCGATCCTGTTACCAAGATTGCCACATCGGACCAGATCGGGACCGCACCACTTTTCTGGCAACCGGAGACTGCCGGGCCCATCACTCCGCCTGCCGATTACAACCCCCCTGCCAAAACGCCCCGTAACCTACTTTCCGCGGGAAGCAGTAAGCCCGCATTGTTCCATATCGAACAGGGCATTCGGATGACCAGCTTATACATTCCTTTTTCCGATGCGATATGACGATATTAAGTCATTTTTATTATGTTCTAAAATGCGGCACCTTCCGGCCATAAAAAAGCCAACGGGAGATGATGGCATGACGCCAAGCGCTTCTGCGGGGGATCGCCTTGACCGGCTGCCGATCCTGCCGTTTCACAAGAAAATTCTGCTGCTGGTCGGCGCTGGCCTGTTCTTTGACGCCTTTGATATCTACCTCGCGAACTCTGTGCTCGGCGCGATCGTGCAAGACGGCTGGAGCACGCCCGAGAAGAACGCGGCCTTTCTGTCCGCCACGGCCTTTGGCATGTTGATCGGCGCGATAATGGCCGGTTTCCTTGGGGATCGCTACGGGCGCAAGTTCACCTATCAGTTCAACCTGCTGATATTCGGCCTTTCTTCGCTTGCCTGCGCCATGATGCCGACGATGGAATGGCTGATAGCCGCGCGCTTCGTCACCGGGATCGGGCTCGGGGCGGAGCTGGTGATCGGCTACGGCCTGCTGAGCGAATTCGTGCCGCCGAGCCACCGGGGCCGTTGGGCGGCGCTCCTTTCCTGCATTGCGCAGTTCGGCCTGTTTGCGGCGACGCTGATGAGCTGGCTGGTCATTCCCGTGCTCGGCTGGCGGGCGATGTTCGTCATCGCGGGGATCGGCGGGCTGCTCGTCTTCATCGCGCGCAAGAATATCCCGGAATCACCCCGCTGGCTGGAGCGGAACGGCCAGAAGGAACGTGCCGACCTCATCGTCTCCTCCATCGAGGCGGAAGCCGCTCCGGGCACGTTGCCCACGATCAGGACAAGTGCGCCTGTCAAGACACAGGACGTAAATCCGCTCGACCCGCGTTTCCGCCGCTCGCTGGGCGTCGGCGCAGTGACCCAGATCGTGCAGAGCGCTGCGATCTACGGTTTCATTGCACTGTTGCCGACGTTCATGGCGAAGCAGGGTATTCCGATCAACCAGTCCCTGGGTCAGGCGGTGCTGATGACCCTCGGCGGGCCCGCCGGTGCGATCCTCGCGTTCCTGCTCAGCGACCGTATCGGACGCAAGCCCGCGATCATCGCCGGCTCGCTTCTGGCGGCGGTCATCGGTCCGTGCTTTGCCTTGGTCGAATCCCAGGCCGTGGCGACCGGGTTGGGTTTCGTGATGTTCAGCCTTGTCTATTTTCTCGTCTCCGTCGTGCAGGCCGGCTACTTGCCGGAGCTGTTCCCGACCGAGGTGCGGATGAGACTCACAAGCTGGGCCGTGACCGCCGGACGCCTTGCCTCCATCGCCATCCCGTTCGTCTCCGTCTATCTGGTGCAATGGGGCATGATTGCGGTCGTTGGTGCGGTTTCGGTGCTGCTCCTGATTCAGGCGGTCGTCATTGCGCTGCTGGCAGTGGAAACCCGCAACCGCAGCCTGGAAGACATCCCGGTCTGACCTTGTCCCTGCGCGATCCGAACGTCTGCTTCGGGTCGCGCCAAAGAAAATGAGGACGACGTGGATATCGATCACATCAAGAGCCTGATCCAGGCCGCCCACGACGCGGGCTTGAGCGAACTGACCGTCCGCGAAGCCGGTCTCACAATCCACATTCAACGCGGCACGGCATCGCCTGGGGCATCGGTCGAGGCGGCTCCTGTCGAGACCGGCACGCCCCCCGCGCCGTCGAATGGCATTCCCGGACACACCGTCGAGGCACCAATGCCCGGTGCTTTCTTCCGTGCGGGCACGCCCGGAGACCCGCCGTTTGTGGAGATCGGCGCGACGGTGGAGGCGGGGCAGACGCTGGCCGTGATCGAAGCGATGAAGACGCTGACCCCCGTGAAGGCCGCGGCGCGCGGTACCGTCACCACCATCCACGCCGGAAACGGAGACACGGTGGAGATCGGGCAACCGCTCTTCACGCTTGAGGATATTGGCTGATGAAACGGGTTCTTATCGCCAATCGGGGTGAGATCGCCCTGCGCATTCAGCGCGCCTGCCGTTACCTGGGCCTTGAGACGGTGCAGATTTTCTCCGAAGCGGATCGCGCGGCAGGATATGTCGCCAGCGCCGATCAGTCGCTGTGCATCGGCCTCGCCGCCCCGTCTGAAAGCTATCTGAACATCCCCCGGCTCATCGCGGCGGCACGACTGACGGGGGCTGATGCCATCCATCCGGGTTACGGCTTTCTGTCGGAGAACGCGGCCTTTTCCCGGGCGGTGACGGAGGCCGGATTGATCTTCGTCGGACCCACTCCCGAAGCAATCGAGGCGATGGGGGACAAGATCTCGGCCAAGCGGCTCATGCGGCAATCGGATGTCCCCTGCGTTCCCGGTGTGGATGGCGCCCTTCCTGACGATCTGGAAAAATGCCGAAGCATCGCCGAGCAGATCGGCTACCCCGTCATCATCAAGGCGGCAGGCGGCGGCGGCGGGCGCGGCATGCGGATTCTGCACGACGCCTCGGAACTGGCGGAAGGCGTCGCCATGACGCGGGACGAGGCGCGCCGCGCCTTCGCCAATCCCGACGTCTATATGGAAAAATTCCTTTCCGCCCCGCGACATGTTGAAATTCAGGTGCTGGCAGACAAGCACGGCCACGCCGTCTGGCTGGGGGAGCGGGATTGCTCCATGCAGCGGCGTCATCAGAAAGTGGTGGAGGAGGCCCCCGCCCCCGGCATACCGCGCGATCTCGTGGCTTCTGTCGGGGAGCGTTGTGCTGCGGCCTGCCGGGCCATCGGCTACCAGGGGGCCGGGACCTTCGAGTTTCTTTACGAGAACGATGCCTTCTACTTCATCGAAATGAACACCCGGGTTCAGGTCGAACACCCGGTGACGGAGATGGTCAGCGGGATCGACATCGTGGCGTGGCAGTTGCGCATCGCCGCGGGGGAGCCGCTGACGCTGACACAAGATGGCATCGCCACCCGCGGGCATGCGATGGAATGCCGGATCAATGCGGAAGACCCCCGTACGTTCCGGCCGAGCCCCGGGCGGATCACCCGCTGGCAGCCGCCGGGCGGCCCGGATGTTCGCGTCGAGACCCATATCGAGAGCGGTTATGTCGTCCCCCCCAACTATGACTCGATGATCGCGAAGATCATCGTGCGCGGGGCCGATCGGGCTGATGCAATCCGCCGCATGCGGGCAGCTCTGCGGGAAACCGTCATCGAAGGCATTGCGACCAACATTCCGCTGCACCTCGAGATACTGGACGATCCGGCCTTTGTTGCGGGCGGCGCGGGTATTCATCATCTGGAAACCCTGTTGTCGGATCGCGCGGATGGATGATCTCCTGCTCCACACAAGCTGGTTGGGTGAAAGCGCGATCCTGTGCCAGACAGACGCCAAGGTGCTGGAGACAAGCATACAGCACCGCATCTGGGCGCTTCGGGACCTTCTGGCGGCATGCGATTTCGTTACCGAAACCGTGCCGGGGATGAACAACATCCTCGTGCTGATCGACTCCGAGGCGGTGGATGGAAGCGGCGCGGTCACGCAAATCCAGGCGCTCTGGCACCGCACGTCCGCTGCCGACATCCCCTCCCGCGTGGTGGAGATCCCGGTGAGCTACGGCGGTGAGGCGGGGGTGGATCTGCCGGAGGTCGCCCGTGCCTGCAACCTGACGCCGGAGGCGTATATCGGCCTGCACAGCGCGGGGACCTATACGGTCTTCGCGCTCGGCAGCCAGCCGGGGTTCGGCTATCTGGCAGGGCTCGATCCGCGCCTCGCCGTCCCCCGCCGCGCCGTTCCGCGGCCGCGGCTGGAAGCGGGCGCGGTCGTGATCGGGGGGGCGCAGGCGGGGGTGATCTCACGAAGCTCGCCCTCCGGCTGGCACGTGATCGGGCAGACCGACATCGCCTTCTTCGACCCTGACCGGAATCCGCCGGCTCTTCTCTCCCCCGGCGATACGGTGCGTTTCGTTCCGAAAAAGGCGCTGTAATGATCGAACTCATCCAGACAGGCCCGCAGGCCTCCATTCAGGATCTGGGGCGCTGTGGTTATCTGGCGCAAGGCGTCGGCTCGGCAGGTGCGATGGACAAGGTCGCGCTGGAACTGGCCAACCGGATGCTTGGCAACATTCCAAAGGCCGCTGCCGTCGAATTCACCTATGGCGGCTTTGATCTTCTGTGCCACGGCGACGTCACCATCGCCCTGACCGGGGCCGATTGTGGCGTCCGGTTGAACGGACGCCCCGTTTCAGGCTGGACCCGCCTCTCCCTACTCGCAGGTGACAGGCTCTCGGCTGGAATGGCACGGCGGGGGATGCGGGCCTATCTTGCCGTATCGGGCGGGATCCGTGTTCCAGCGGTGCTGGGCTCTGCGAGCACCGACATGAAGGGCGGGTTCGGCGGCCTGCACGGGCGCGCTCTGGAGGCTGGCGACCGTCTGGAGGCTGGCGACCGTCTGGAGGCAGACCGTGAGGGGCCGGGCAAGGAGGGGAGCGGGGAGTTCGCGCTGGACCCGGCGCTGCTCTCGGGCTTTTACGATGCCAGCTATCCCCCGGAGACGCCGATCCGCTTTCTGCCCGCGACGGAGTATGATCTGTTCACCGATGAGGCGCATATCGCCTTCCAGACGGACACATGGGAGATACAGCCTGACAGCAACCGCATCGGCTACCGTCTGTCCGGGCCGGTGCTGAAGACGCGGGAGCGGCTGGAACTGTTCTCGCACGGGATCCTGCCCGGGACCATTCAGGTGCCGCCCTCCGGCCAGCCGGTGATCCAGCTCGCGGATGCGAATACCTGCGGCGGCTATCCCAAGTTCGGCGCGGTCATCGGCGCGGACCTGTGGCGGATCGGTCAGTCCCGCCTGGGGGAGCGGCTGCGCTTCACAGCCGTAACGCGGGAGGAAGCGCTGGCGGCGCGACGGGAAGCAGCCGAAGCTACCACCGCGTTCCATGCCCGGCTGGCAGATGATATCCGCATATTGGGCGTGTAGGGGAAGGAGAGGATCATGATCGAACCAGCGCAGATCCGGGAGCTTGCACGCTTCGCGGCGGCCCGTCAGGTCACGCAACTGGAAATCAGCATGGGCGAGGAAAGCGTCATCCTCCGCCTGCCCGCGCGGAGTCCCTCTGCCGAACCGCCCGTCACCCCCGCTGCCCCTGCACCGGTCGCTGTCAAATCCCCGGCTTTCGGGCGCTTCCAGAACGCGCATGCCGGCGGCAGGGTGATGGAAGGGGCAATTCTCGGGCATGTCCGGCTTGATACGCTGCTGGTTCCGGTCCGCGCCCCACTGGCGGGCTGCGTCGCGGCCCTGCCGGAGGACGGCGCCATCATCGGCTTCGGCGATGTCGTCACTACCATCCAGCCGGAGGCCACGTGATGAAAATCGACATCAACTCCGATCTGGGCGAAGGCTTTGGCATCTATCAGGCGGCGGACGATGACGCGGTCCTCTCGCTGGTATCCTCTGCGAATATCGCCTGCGGGTTTCACGCCGGCGATCCTGTCATCATGGATCGCACCGTGCGGCGCGCGCTGCAGCTTGGCGTGGATGTCGGTGCTCACGTGGGCTATGCCGACCGGCAGGGCTTCGGTCGCCGCGCGATGGCGATGGACAGGCGCGAACTGGAACTGATGACGCTCTATCAGCTCGGAGCGCTCCGGGCGATCGCAGAGGCAGCGGGCCATCGGATGACCCATGCCAACTTCCATGGCGCGCTCGGCAACCTTTCCTTCGTGGATGCGGAGGTGGCCGATGCGCTTCTGGGCGCGATGCGGGCTTTCGACCGTGACCTTGCTTTCGTGGCGCTTCCCAATACGGAAGCAGAGCGGGCGGCGCAGCGGCACGGGTTGCGCGTGGTGCGCTCCTTTCTCGCAGACCGCGCCTATGACCGTCGCGGGCTGTTGGTATCCCGAGCGACGCCGGGGTCCATGGTGAAGGATCCGCAGGCCATCCGGGATCGAGTCATACGGATGATACAGGCCGGCGAGATCGAAACGATCGAGGGCGATGTCATCCCCATGACGGCCGAGTCCATCCTCGTCCACAGCGACACCCCCGGAGCAGTCAGGCTGGGAGAGACCATTCAAGCCGCAGTGCTTGAGGCGGGGGCGCAGATCGTGCCGCTTTCCAGCCTCTGACAGGCTCGGACCGGGCGATCAGACGGTGAAAAAGGACTGGAAATTGCACGACTCACGGGCAAGTTCCGAGACGCGCTTGCGAAAGTGCGAATCCCGGTCGCTGCGGTAATAGGCTGCATAGCGAACCTGCGGAAGCTGGGCCTTGACCGGAAGCCGCCGCAGCCGCCCGGCCTGCAACAGCGGCGCCATCGCCGGCACGGGAAGATAGCTCACCCCGAGGCCGGACACCGTGAAGCCCACCTGCGCGACAAGGCTTTCGCAGGGAATACTCCGTGCGACCCCCACCCCATGTTCGACCAGCCACCGCCCATAGACCAGCCCGGTGCCGGAGCGCGTGCCCTGCATCAGCATGGTGAACCGGGCGAGATCCTCGTATCCCAGCGGTTCGTCGCCCGTATAGACCTCCGGCGCCGCCATCCATGCATTTTCCACCGTCGCGAGCGGGACGGAAACACAACGGCTGTCGCTGAACACATCGGGAATGACGATAAGATCGATGGTTTCGTTCATCAGCCGCTCAAAAAGACTCGCACTGAGATCGACTTCCGGTTCGATGTTGACGCGGGGGAATTCGCTGCGGACACGCTGCACGAGGCGGGGAAGCCAGCTCATCGCCGTCAGCTCCGTCACACCCAGCGAGAAATGCCGGATGAGCACCTCGCTGGAACTGGCGCGTTCGATGAACTGATCGCGCTGCTCCAGCAGGCTGGTGGCATAGCGGAGGATCTCCGTGCCCTTCTCCGTCAGTCGGGCCGTGCGCTTGCTGCGGTCGAACACCTCCACCCTGAATTGCGTCTCAAGCTCCTGCACACGTTTGGATATGGCGGATTGCGTGGTGTAGAGCTTTTCGGCCGCCGCCGCGAAACTGCCCAGGCGGGCGATCCAGTAGAGCGCCTCAAGCTGCTTGAAGGTGATCATGAACCGTCCCGCGCGAGATAATACATTCCGAAATACCATGTGTTATGATCTAATAATATCGCTTTTTTCGTATTTTCGTCCGCTCTACCCTGCCATGGTCAGAGAACGGAGACATCCATGACTGTGCAGCTTGCCCAAAGGGTTATCGCACTGAAACCGTCCGCCAGCATCGCCGCCAAGCAAAAGGTCAGCGAGATGCAGGCGGCAGGGCAGAAGATCATCGACCTGACGATCGGAGAGCCGGATCTCGACACACCCGCTCACATCGTTGATGCGGCCATTCGCGCGATGACCTCGGGCGACACGCATTACACGCTGACGCCCGGGACAGCCGCGCTGCGCAACGCGGTGGTGGCAAAGCTGAAACGCGACAACGGATTGGACTACACCGTCGCGGAAGTCGTGGTCGGCTCCGGCGCCAAGCAGCTCATTGTCGAAGCCTTCGCCGCGACGCTCGATGAAGGGGATGAGGTGATCGTGCCCGCCCCCTACTGGGTGAGCTATCCCGATATCGCGGCCATCCACGGGGGCAGGCCCGTAATCGTGAACTGCACCGAAAGCGATGGTTTCAAGCTCACGGCTGCCGCGCTGGAGGCGGCGATCACGCCCCGCACGAAATGGCTGGTCCTGAATTCGCCCAACAACCCCACCGGCGCGATTTACAGCCGTGAGGAGCTGGCAGCGCTGGCCGAGGTGCTTCGCCGCCATCCGCGCGTCTGGGTCATGACCGACGAGATTTACGAACATCTGATCTATGACGGCAACGAGGCCGTGACCCCCGTCCAGGTCGCCCCCGATCTGAAGAACCGCGCGCTCATCATCAACGGCGTATCGAAAGCCTATGCGATGACCGGCTTCCGCGTGGGCTATGCTGCGGGCCCCGCCCCGCTGATTGCCGCCATCGCGAAGCTCATCAGCCAGAGCACCACTTGCGCCAGTTCCGTAAGTCAGGCCGCCGCGGCGGCGGCCCTTTCCGGGGACCAGTCCTGCGTGCGGGAGATCGCCGACATCTTCCGTCAGCGCCGGGACCGTATGGTGGAACTTCTCGCAGCGGCGCCGGACCTTTCCGTCCGCAAACCGGGGGGTGCGTTCTACCTCTACCCCTCCGTCGCCGGGCTGATCGGCAAGACGACGCCCGCGGGGCAGGTGCTGAACAGCGATGTGGACGTCTCGCTCTATTTGCTGGAGGCGGCGAAGGTAGCGGTTCTGGACGGGAGCGCCTACGGGATGTCCCCCTATCTCCGTCTCTCCTTCGGTGGCCCGATGGAGGATATCGAGGCCGGCTGCACCGCCATCAGGCGTGCCTGCGAGGCTCTGGTCTGAATTCATACCTGCGGGATGGCTCGCCCATCCCGCCTCCATTCGAAAACAGGAGGTCTCATGACGGCCATGGAAAGAAGCGACGCCCTGACAAGCCTTGTCGCCGAATATCGCAGCACCACCACGGCGGTCATCAGCGACAACCTGGACCGGCTGCCGGGGGCAGTTGGACTGCGCCCCTACCACCTTGTCAGCGGCACGATGGCGGGCCGCGCGCTGACCGTCCGGGTTGCCGCAGGGGACAACTACCATATCCACAAGGCGCTTGATCTCGTCCAGCCGGGCGATGTCGTGGTGGTGGATGGCGACGGCTCCACAGAGCGCGCCCTGATCGGCGGCATCATGTCCGCTATCGCCAAAAGTCGCGGGGCGGCCGGTATGGTGCTGAACGGCGCGATCCGTGACACCGCGGAAATCGGGGCCGACGACTTCCCGATTTTCGCCTGCGGCGTCATCCATCGGGGGCCTTACAAGAATGGCCCGGGCGCCATCAACGTGCCCGTTGTCATCGGCGGCATGATCGTCAATCCCGGCGATATCGTGGTGGGTGACCATGACGGCGTGGTCGCCTTTCCGCCACAGAACGCCGACAAGCTTCTGGAGGCGGTGCGCGCGCAGGAGCGCAAAGAGGCCGATATCTTCCGCCAAATCGCGGCGGGCACCTATGTGGGTGCCTACGCCAAGTGATGCGCGAAGATTGATGCCCTGCGGGCTTGCGTTCCGCAGAGGCCCGATCTGCCCTATGGGGAGGCGCATCCGATGCGCCTCCCACCCGAAGCGCCGGAATTCCCCCGGCCCCAGACGGTCGAACGGGTTCCGTGAACCGCGCGGCGCGGCAACAAGCCGATCCGCCGCTGTCGGCCCTGCCCGCAACCGGGGCTTCCGACATCGCATCCCGGTCTGCCCGGACCGATCCTGCGGCAGGCCTTCCTGCCTCCCCACACCGATGAAAAACGCGTGATCTCCGGGCCTTCGTATCCGCGACGTCGGATGATCTGCTGATGGCTCTGGTCAGGCGTCGTGCAGGTCACTTCCCGAAAAGGGCGATCAACCCGTCGGCCAGCGCCCCCCGCCAGACGAGGTAGTCATGCCCCCCGGCATAGGCGCGCCAGCCGACATCGTAGCCCTTCAGCCGCAAGATGTCGCGCAGCTCACGCGAGGTCTCGAAGATCCCGGCGGACTCGGGGCGCGCTGTCTCGAATGTTCCCGCGCTCAGGAAAAAGCGGAGCGGCAGCCTGTCCCGGTCGGCGAACTCGGCGGCCATCCACGGGGTCCCGTCGGTCTGGGCGTGATCCGGCGCCCACCAGAAGGAGCCGGACATGCTCAGCACGTTCCCGAATACCTCCGGGCGGCGCAGGGCGACGGTCGCCGCCGCCAACCCGCCATAGCTTGCACCGGCCAGCACGGTGCGCGCCGGATCGGGCAGAATGCCCATCCGCGCCGCCACCTGCGGCAGCAGCTCATCCGCCAGCGCATCGGCAAACCCGTCGTTTCCGGGAAGCTCCCGCGCGCGCGTCCGACCGTCGATGGAGGGGATCAGCACCGCCAATACGGGGGGCAACCGGCCCTCCCCTGCCAGCCGATCCAGCATGTCCGGCACCTGCATCTGCTCCAGCGCGGCTTCCCCGTCAAAGATGAATGCAACGGCCAGACGCGGATCGCGCGGGTCCATGCCGCGAGGGTGGGAGAGCGTGATCTCCCGGCTGTTGCCAAGCCGGTCGCTGTGAAAGGTCATGCGCGCCATCACCGGATCGGCCGCTGTCCCCGTCGGCGTGCCGGGTTGAGGGGGGGCGTTCTTCAGGGTGACGGTGGAGGATTGGTTGAACCGGTCGATGGCCGTCGCGGGCCAGGGCGTGCGGTTCAGCGGATCCGCCTGCGCGGTGGCCAGCAGCGCAGCCCGCCGCACGCGGGAACTGCCCGGCACGTCGGGCACATCGGGGGCGAGCTTATAGGACAGGCGCGCACTGTCCGGCACGCGGAAGCTCTTGAACCAGATGTCGCTGCCGTCGAGCCGCTCCAGCCATTCGTGATCGTTGGACGGCCCGCCGAACAGACGCACATTGCGGCTGGCTGCGCGCCACAGGAAGGTCAGGATGGCCTCTCCCTCCGCCGCATCCTCAACCAGCGGGGTGCCAGACGCGCCGACTTCCCGCCAGAAGGCCTCGGTGTCCTCACCACGCGACAGGCTTTCGGCCATCGCAGCGATCCGGGGGCTGAGGAAGGCGCGCTCCGGCGGGATCTGCTCCCCCGGCGGCACCACCCGGTCGAGCCGCACCGCCACCGGGGTCGCGGAGGTGATGCGGAGAAACGCGTCACCCTCCGTCATCGCCTGAAAATCGACATCTCCCCGGCAATCCTCGGCCAGACGGCGGAAATGGCTGCCGTCTTCGCGCAGCAGATCCGCGGTAACGGTTTGCTCCGCCCCGCTGATCCGCCCCGCGATGTAGCTTCCCGGCGGGGCAGCGATACGGAGACTGACCGGCCCGCCGCCCGCATCGACCGACAGGGTCGCGCCCGGGTGAAGCAGCTCCTGCGCCTGCGCGCCGCAAACTGTCATCGTCATCGTCAGCAGGAGCGCCAGCGGCAGGGCACGGCTTACCATGTGTAGTCGAGGCTCAACGTCGCATGGCGTTCCGCACCGACCCAGCAGGCATAGGCGCTGGCACAGGAGGAGGCGTAGAATTCATCCGTGAGGTTGGTGATGTTGAGCTGCGCCCGCAGCCCGCGATAACGCGGATCGTAGGCGCCGAAATCATAGCCGACCGCCATGTCCACCAGCGTCACCCCCGGCACGGTAAAGGCGTTGCCGCGCGCCCAGCTTTCACCGACATAACGCACACCCAGCCCCGCATCCCAGCCGCTGCCGAACGCATACTTCCCCCAGAGCGAGGCCTGATGCCGCGGGACACGGTCATTATGGGTGCCGATCTCCTCCCGGATGGTCGATTTGGAGACCTTGGAGTCGTTGTAGGAATAGCCGGCGATGAGGGAGAAGGCTTCCGTCACCTGCCCCCGTCCCTCCAGTTCGAACCCGCGGGACCGGATCTCCCCCACCTGTTCGTAAAGAGCGGTGGCATCGTCGTATTTCAGGACATTCGTCTGGCGAAGATCATAGACTGACGCGGTGACGGTCAACGTATCCGCCCGATTGGCCCATTTCACACCGAGTTCCACCTGCTCGCCCTCTGTCGGGTCGAAGGGCGCCTGTCCGGTGCCCGCGACCTGCGTCACCGGCTCGAAGGAGGTGGAATAGCTCGCATAGGGCGAAAAGCCGCTTTCCATTTCGTAAAGGAAGCCGAGCCGGCCCGTCAGAGCCTTGCTGTCGAACTCCTCGGTGCTGTCCGCCAGCAGGTCGGTGCTCTCGTTTTTGGCCCAGTCGTAGCGCAGGCCCGCCTGCATGTGGAGCCGGCCCCACGTGGCCTGATCCTGCAGATAGATGCCGGTCTGCCGCACACGGGAAATGCCCTCCGACTGGCCGCGGGGATCGCCGGTGATCACCACATTGCCATAGACCGGGTCGCGCCAGTCGATCGGATTCGCACTCGCCCCGTAGCTGGACCGGTCGTTGACGCGGGTGTATTGGAAATCGACACCCCCCAGCAGGACATGCTCTCCACCCAGAGCGTTCAGGCGGTATTCGAGCTGGTTGTCGATTGCCGCCTGCCGTGTCTCCGAACGGGCCTCGGTGACGGTGCGGCTGATGGTGCGGTCATCCTGCCCGAGCGATCCCCAGACCAATGTGCGCTGGTCCCAATGGCCGGTGCTGTAACGGGCCTTCTGGCGGAAGGTGAGTTGATCGCTGATCTCATGCTCCACCGTCCAGCCGAAGCCGACCGCGGTGCGCTCTGACCCCTCGAAATCGGGATCGCCCACCAGAAAATCACCCGGGATATAGCCGTAACGGGTCGGGCGAAGCGTGCCACGCGCTTCCCGGAAGTTGCGATATCCCGCATCCGGCTCCCGCTGATAAAGCGCATAGGCGGTGACCGTCGTGCGGTCGGTCGGTGCCCATTGCAGGGAGGGCGCGAACGTCAGCCGCCGTGTCTCCAGCCCTTCTTCCTGCGTATCGGCCTTCTCCGCCAGACCAAGCATCCGCCAGGACAGCGTATCGCTCACCTTGCGGGAGATGTCCAAACGCGCGCCTGCCTGCTTGCGCGTCCCGAAGGTGAGACCGGCGCGGGTGCCCTCGCTGCCATCGGCCTTCTTCAGTTCCATGTCGATCAGTCCACCGGGGTTGGACTGGCCATAAAGCAGGGAGGCAGGCCCTTTCACCACGGCCACGGATTGCAGAAGCCAAGGGTCTATCTGCTGCGCGGATCCGCTGAGGATCAGCCCTTCCAGATAGCGGGGCACATAGCCGAAGCCGCGCACATAGCTCTCATCCGAGATATTCGAGGTGCCCCGGTATTCCGAGGTCACGCCGGGCGTATAGCGCAGCGCCTCCGCCACGGAGGACACCGCCTGATCCTCCATCTGCCCCTGCGTCACGACGGAGATGGAAGCAGGCGTTTCCGCAAGCGGCGTGCTGGTCTTGGTCCCGGCGGTGGAGGTGCGGGCACTGTAACCCCGCGAACCGTCGCTGGAGATCACCACCTCATCCATCAAGGTGGGAGCATCCTGCGCATGGACGAGCGGCGGCATCGCTGCAGCGATGGAGAACGCGGTCAGAAGCAAACGCCCGCGCGGCGATATCTTTCTCATAACACTGTCCCTTGGTTTGGCGGACAGGCTACGCTCGACGTGGCACCGCGGATGTGGCCGCTACGAATAGGAGCGCCCGGCAGCGTTGTCCATCGGCACTTTGTCTCCCCCCGCCGGAAGCTCCTCCCTGTTGCGGCGCGGTATCACGGGGTGTCGCGATCCCGAGAGGAATGTGCCAATCCGGTGCAGCGGGCACGACGGAGAAAGACAAACCTGTCCATTCCTGGACCGACATGCCCGCTCCGCCCGCGAAGCAGTGCGTTCGCTCTGCCACAGAATGCTGCCGAAAATCGGATCGTTCCGGGCAAGGTCTTTCTGGCGACGCATGGCAAAGACGCCATGCCACCCGGATCATTTCAACGCGCTGCCCAATGGCCATCTCGTCGCTGTTCAGGGGCTTTGCGCGCCTCCCGTTCGGCGCCGCTCATGTGCAGGCCGAGCTTCGTGCGCCGCCACAGGATATCCTCGGCGGTGCTGGCGTATTCCTGCTCCGTCAGCCAGCCGACCTCCGCCTCCGTGAGCGTGCCGCCGAAATCGCGGCCCAGATCGGCCATGGAACGAGCCTCTCCCAACAGGGCGAAGGCTTCCGTGCCATAGGTCCGCACCAGCCGCGCCGCATGGGACCGGCTCAGGAACGGATAGGCCGCGCCGAGCCTGTCGATCAGCGCCTCCACGCCATCGACCGGGAAATCGCCCCCCGGCAACGGCACCCGCGCCGTCCAGTCGGGTTTCAGGCCGGGAAGATGCGGCGCCAGCCTGTGCATCGCATCCTGCGCCAGACGCCGGTAGGTGGTGATCTTGCCGCCGAAGACGTTGAGCAGCGGCGCGCCGTTCCCGTCCAGGCTCAGCACGAAATCCCGTGTCGCCGCCGTGGCCGACTTCGCCCCGTCATTGTAGAGCGGCCGCACCCCGGAATAGCTCCAGATCACATCGCGGGCGGCAACGGGGCGCGCGAAATAGCGGCTCGCGAAGGCGCAGAGATAATCCCGCTCCTCGTCCGTGCATCGCGCCTCCTCCGGCGGGCCCTTGTGATCCTGATCCGTGGTCCCGATCAGGGTGAAGTCCTGCTCGAAGGGAATGGCGGATCGCAGGCATCTCCGAAAACGGCCGGGCCTTCACCCGCTGCAGTCGATGGCTCGAGCCTGCGCTGCCTGGGGGATGAGCTTTGCCTGAAAACAAAGACAAACGGAGTATCATACGCGATCGGAAGCCGGTGTTCCTCCGAGGCGCATCTCCGGGACGCATTCAGGCGCAGGCAGCACATTCCGCCGATTTGCGAGCAAAACGAAGAATGGCAATCGCGGCGTATCAGACCCTGAGGCTCGCATCCGATCTACCGAAGATCACTGCCAGCCGCGCCGAAACCCGTCATAAACTGTAAGCGGTGGGGAGGGGAGCGGCGACCCCAGGGAGGAGGAGGGGGTCGCCGCCATTTTCCGAGGCTCGGGGAGGAGGAGTGAGCCTTGGGAAACCCGTGGGCGCATCGTGGCGCCTGTGAATTACTTTTCGCACTGCAGCATGGGATGTGCAACAAGATTCACGCATCTCTTTAATCAATGCTGCATTGCAAAACACGCATGGCTTGGTCACGTCCGTCAAGGTGGTGTAATTTCCCGGATGGCCTGAGGTCATGATCAG
>NZ_DAMDHB010000024.1:0-58645 GCF_032102465.1 Haematobacter sp.
AGGTGGCTCACTTCCCGGGGGAAAAACCGGCTCAGTTCCGCGGGGAAACCAACAACCCGTCGGCAGGATCCAGAAGAGCTGCGCCCGATCACCCCGGTGATTGCGAATGGCTGGCACACCCCCTTCCGCGCTGAATGTTCCCGAACGCCTGATCGCGAGGATGGCGTCAGATCAGCGCCACGGGCGGGCGAGCGCGACGGGACGCCTTTCTTCCACCGCAGGATATGTGCAAGTCTCGCCGGGAGCACCTTGGCTTGGTTTCTCAGGATCGGTCGCGGTGCGTGATCTGTATTGCGATAGACTGAAAGGACGCATCATGCGGTTGGTCCGTTTCACCCAAAACAGTGAGAGACCAAGGATCGGGGTGCTGTTTGACCAGCGCATCGTTCCGCTGGATGAGGTGCTGCCCGAAGCGCCCGCCAGTGTTGTGGAACTGATCACCCAATGGGACGCTATCGCCCCGCGTCTTAAGCATGTGGCGGAGGCGCGCTCCATTCCGCTGGGCGACGTAACCCTTCTTTCCCCGGTGGACAGGCCGCAGAAGCTGCTGGCCATCGGACTGAACTATGCCGACCATATCGAGGAGGCGAAAAGCATCGGCCTGCAGATCCCGACCGAGCAGGTGTGGTTCTGCAAGCAGCCAAGCGCGCTCAACGGTCCGTTCGCCGGGATCGAGATGCCGAAGGTCTCTGACAAGCTGGACTATGAGGTGGAACTCGTGGCGGTGATTGGCCGGGGTGGCCGGCACATCAGCGCGACGGACGCGCCTGAGCACGTGTTCGGTTATACCATCGGCAATGATGTGAGCGTTCGCGACTGGCAAACGCGCACTCCGCAATGGATGCTGGGGAAATCCTTCGACACGCATGCGCCGGTCGGCCCGTGCATCGTGACGGCAGATGAGATCGGCGACCCGCATCGGCTGGCCATCCGCGCCTATGTGAACGGCGAGTTGCGACAGAACTCCAATGTGAAGCATCTGGTGTTCAAGGTCTGGGATCAGATTGCGGAGTTGTCCAAGGCCATGACGCTTCAGCCCGGCGACCTGATCTTTACCGGCACGCCCGGCGGGGTCGGTTTCGGCTTCAACCCGCCGAAGTACCTCAGCGTTGGCGACATCGTGCGCTGCGAGATCGAAGAGATCGGCGCCATCGAAAACACCGTTATCGCGGAGCCCTGACGATCAAACAGCAAACGCCCCGTTATGGGGGCGTTTGCCGATTTGCATAGGTCCGAAGGTGTCATCGCGGCGACGAACGAAGGAACGCGGCGCCCCGGAAGGGAAGCCGCAGAAAATGTATCAACCGTAGAACAGCCGGGGCAGATAAAGCGCGATGTCCGGGATCAGGATGATGAGAAGAACACCGAGCAGCGTCACCAGCACATAGGGGATGACAGAATTGTAGATGTCTCCCATCGTCACCTCCGGCGGCGCGACGCCCCTGAGATAGAACAGGTTGAAACCGAACGGCGGCGTCATGTAGCCCACCTCCATCATGATGATGAAGAGGATGCCGAACCAGATCGGATCGAAGCCGTAGCTTTGCACCACGGGCAGGAACACCGGCAGGGTGATGAGCATGATGCCCACCGGGTCAAGCACCATCCCTAGGATGAACAGCACGCCCAGCATGAAGGCGAGCGATCCCCATTTGCCGCCCGGAATGAACGACATCAGATGCTCGATCAGCGTCTGGGCCCCGAGCGCGGTATAGGCGGTCGAGAAAGCATGTGCGGCGAACAGGATCCACATGATCATCGTCGTCAACCGCAGGGTGGAAATGGCGCTGTCCCAGAGAACGCTGCGGGTGAACTTTCCGTTGACCGCCGTTGCCACGAGCGAACCGAACACACCTATGGCCGCAGCTTCCGTCGGCGTGGCAAAGCCGCCGAAGATCGCGCCCAGAACGCTCACCACGATCAGGATCGGCAGGATGACCGAGCGGAGCGATCGGAACTTTTCGCCCCAGTCCGCACGCTGCTCCTTCGGAAGCGACGGACCCATCTGCGGCTGGATCAGGCAGCGGACGAGGATATAGATGCTGACGAGCACGAACAGCAAAAGCCCGGGTCCAATCCCTGCGGCGAACAGGCGCCCCGCAGAAACTTCCGTCAGGAGCGAGTAGAGCACCATGAGGATGGACGGCGGGATCAGGATGCCCCAGCCACCGCCCGCATTGATCGCGCCAAGGGCGAGCTTCTTGTCATACCCCCGCTCCAGCATCTTAGGCAGCGCGATGGTCCCCATCGTCACCACGGCTGCGCCGGAAATGCCGGACATGGCCGCAAAGATCACGCAGATCATCACCGTGCCGATGGCAAGGCCGCCGCGCACGCCGCCCCACCATTTGTGCATCATGTCGTAAAGGTCGCCGGCGACGCCCCACTTCTCCAGCATCGTCGCCATGAAGACAAAGAGCGGGATCGCCATGAGCGTGGCGTTGGACATCGTCTCCCACATCTTGGAGGAGAGGAGGTAGAAACCGACGCTCCCCATCTCGAAGTAGAGAAAGAGCACCGATACCCCGCCCAGCACAAAGACGAGCGGCGTGCCGATCAGCACGAAGAGCAGGAGCGAGCCGAAGAACAGGAAGGTGAGAAGTTCAACGCTCATGGGTCACCTCCGTCGCGTCATGCCCCAGGGGCGCGGGCACCCCGAATGTTTCCTCGTCGACCGGCAGGCCACGAAGAACGAGAATGTCGGACCACAACCGTACAAGACCCTGAAGAAAGAGCAAAAAGGCCGCGATCGGGATGAAGGTCTTGGTGGGCCAGAGCGGCGCTTTCCAGACGGAGTTAGACCTCTCCATATCCGCGATGGATTCAGATGCCATGTCGTAGCCCTGCCAAAGCAGCACGAAGACGAACAGCAAGAAGAGCGGCCATGTCACGATATCGACCAGCGCCTTCCGGCGGGGTGAGAGGCGGCCGTAGAAGATATCCACATTGACATGGCCACGCTGCGCCAGAAGGCTGCCACCCGCGATGATCGCATAGACGCCGAAAATCAGTGTCGCGAGTTCTGCAGTCCAGATCGCAGGGCGCCCGACCATGTAGCGCATGACAACGTCCGCCAGCAAAAGCGCAAAGATGATGAAGATCGCGAGCGAGGCCCAGCGACCGATGAAGAGATTGAGCTGCGTGACGGCACGGGCGACCTTCCGCATAACGTGACCTCATGATGTGAAGGGGGGTCAGGCGCAGCGGCGGCTGCGCCCGTTCGACGGGATCCGGCCCTGAAAGGGCTCAGATGTAGCCCATGTCCGTCATCAGACCGCGGTAGATATCGGCGGCCTTGGCCGCGCGTTCACCCCGCTCGGCCTCCTTGTCCATGACCTTTCTGGAGGCCTCCGCCATCATCGACATCACTTCGTCGGGCAGGTGGATGACCTGAAGGTTGTTGTCCCGTTGCCCCTCCGAAAGCGCTACGGCCTCGGCATGGACGTATTCGATGGAGCGGCGATAGAACCTCGTTTCGGCCGCGTCCATGAAGGCGGTCCGCATCTCGTCGTCCAGAGCCTCGAGCGCCTTGAGGTTGACGACATAGGCATCCGTGGTCTGGGCGATGGGCGGCTTGACGTGATACTTGCAGACCTCCCACAGCGACATGGACTGCGCGCCGACTGCCGCCCCCCAATGCGCGCCATCCACGACCCCGGAAGACAGCGCCTGATAAAGCTCCGATCCCGGAACATATTGCGGCGCGGCACCGGCCATCGACAGGAAGTCCATCATCGTGCCGGATGAGCGGATCTTCAGCCCCTGAAAATCACTGACGCTGGTCACATTCTTGGTGAGCGTCAGTTCCGTCGGCAGCACCTTTTCGGCAAGCGCCATCGTGCCTTCTTTTGCCAGGTCCTCATTCACCAAGGCTTCGATACCAAGGTTCTTGACGACATGCTGCATCTCCCAACTTTCCCTGAGCGTCCCGGGAATGCCGTAGAGGAAAGACGCCGCCTGCGCATTGTCCTGAATATAGGAGGGGCTGATCGTCCCCATCGGCACCACACCGCGCCGCACGATATTGTAGATATCGGTGCCCTTGGCGAATTCCCCATCGCCCAGAAGGGTCATCTTGAAAGCACCATCCGTCCGGCGCTCCACCTCCTTGGCGAACATGCCGAGGCTGTCGTTGAACGAACTCGACGCCTTTGGCCAGTGCGACTGCACACGCCATGTCACGGCACCCTGCGCCAGCCCCTTGCCGACCAGCGCCGGGGCGGCAAGCAGTCCGACAGCCGTGCCCCGCATCAGTGTCCTGCGGTTCAGAAGAACCCGGTTCTCGGTCATGTGACCCTCCCTTTAAACCTGCTGACGGGCATGTCTCCCCCACCCCGCCGAGGTCCGGGCCATAATTCCTGACAATTGTCATCCAATCAAGACCGTTGTTTTTATACGTGGCAGAGCAGACAAATTGCCACAGCCGCTCCGCCCCTCAGACCGGCCAGACGGCAAGGATAAGGGGCACGCCGACCAACACCACCAGAACCGACAGGGGCGCGCCGAGACGGGCGTAATCGCCGAAGCGATAGCCCCCCGGCCCCAGGACCAGAGTATTCGACTGATGCCCGATGGGGGTGAGGAAATCGCTGCCCGCACCCACTGCCACGGCCATCAGGAACGCTTCGGGGCGATAGCCCAGATCGGTGGCGAAGGTAGCGGCGATCGGGGCCATGACCAGCACTGTCGCCGCGTTGTTGAGGAACGGCGTGACCGCCATCGCCGCCACCATGATGAGTGTCAGCGCGCCCCAGACCGGCAGCCCCGTCGCGATGTCCGAAAGCAGCGTCCCGATGAGCTCCGTGGCTCCCGTCGTCTGCAGCGCCTCGCTCACCGGTATGAGCGCCCCCAGCATGACAAGGATCGGCCATTCCACGGCCTCTGTCGCCTCCCGCGCCGGGAGAGCGCCGCTGGCGATCATCGCTGTCGCCGCCCCGAAGAAGGCGACCGCGACAGGCACCGCCCCCGTCGCGGTCAGCGCCATGGCGGAGCCGAGGATCAGCAGGGGCAGCAGCGCCTTTCGTACACTGCCAAGCCCGAGCTTGCGTTGCGCCAGCGGCAGCAGGCCAAGCGCGCGCATCTGCTCCGGCATTTCCGCCTCCGGCCCCTGCACCAGCAGAACATCCCCTGCGGCAATCGAAGTGTCGCCAAGACGCTCGCTCATCCGGTGACCGGCCCGCGATATGGCGATGAGGTTCAAACCGTGCCGATCATGAAGCGCCATGCCCCCCGCACTCTGCCCGACCAAAAGCGATTCAGGGACGACGACCGTCTCCACCAGAGCCACGCCCGCCGAAACGCGACCCGCTTCCTGACGGGCGAGCGCGAGCCGACCGCGCGTGATCGCCGCCTCCAGCGCATCCGGCGCGCCCCGCAGAAGCAGCAGGTCATCCACGAGGATCTTCGTATCAGGTAAGACAGTAGCGCGCCGCTTCCCATCGCGGATAATGCCTGTGACCGCCAGTGCCCCGTCTATGTCCGAGAGGAAGTCATACACAGTCACGCCCGCCGCGCGCGAAGTCTCCAGCACCCGCGCCTCGGTGTTGTAATCGCTGACGAATACCGCCTCGCCCAATCCGCGCGCGGCCGCACGCCGGTCGCTCGGGAGCAGCCGGTAGCCGAAGCGCAGGAAGATCAGTCCCACCAGCGACAGCCCCAGACCGACGGGGGCGTAGTCGAACATGCCAAAAGGTGTTCCCGTCATCTGCTCCCGCACCCGGGAAACGATGATGTTCGGTGACGTGCCGACAAGCGTGATGAGTCCGCCGAGCAGCGACGCGAAGGCCATGGGCATCAGGAATACCGAAGGCGATGCCCCCGACCGCTTGGCCATGCCGAATGCGGCGGGCATCAGCATGGCCAGCGCGCCGATGTTCTTGACGATGGCGGACAGCAGCGTCACGGATCCGACCAGCACCGTCAGTTGCCAGCGAAGCGAAGTCACCCGCCGCCCCACCCACTGGAGTGCCACCTCCACCACACCCGACCGGGCGATGCCCGCGCTCACCACGAGCGCACTGCCGACGATGATGACGATATCGTCGGAAAATCCGCGGAACGCCTCATCCGGGCGTACCGTGCCTGCAACCAGCGATGCGACCAGCGCCAGCATCGCCACAACGTCATATCGGAGCCTGCCCCAGATGAAGAGGATCATCATGCCGCCGAGGATGAGGAACGCGAGTATCTGGGGCTGGGTCATCATCTCTCCTGCGGCGGTTCCGCTCAATGGGCAGGGATAGCTTCCGGTTCCAGTGCTGTCACTGCGCCGCTGCTCTTGCCCGCGAAGCGTTGCAGCTTTACAGAGCCGCATGTCCCAGATCGTCGCCGCCCTTTACCATTTCACCCGTCTCGAAGCCCTGCCCGAGCTGCGCTCTGCGCTCGCCACGCTCTGCGAGGCGGAGGGGATCCGTGGCACCCTGTTGCTCGCGGACGAGGGCATCAACGGGACAATCGCCGGGCCCCGCGACGGGATAGATCGGGTGATCGCCCATATCCGTGCCATACCCGGTTGCGCCGCGCTGGAGTGGAAGGAGAGCATCGCCGCGATCATGCCCTTCCGCCGCATGAAGGTCCGCATCAAGCGGGAGATCGTGACGATGGGCCAGCCGGGTGTTGACCCGACGGCGAGCGTCGGAACCTATGTTTCCCCCGAGGCATGGAACGATCTGATCGCGCGGGAGGATGTGGTGGTCATTGACACCCGCAACGCCTACGAAACCGCGATCGGCACCTTTGCCGGTGCAGTCGATCCCTGCATCGACACCTTTCGCGATTTCCCCGGCTGGTGGCAGGCGAACAAGGCGAAGTTCGCGGGCAAGACCCTGGCCATGTTCTGCACCGGCGGCATCCGCTGCGAGAAATCGACAAGCTGGCTGAAGCAGGAAGGCGCGCCGGAGGTTTACCACCTGAAGGGCGGCATCCTGAAGTATCTGGAGGAGGTTCCGGCAGAGAACAGCCGCTGGCAAGGCGCTTGTTTTGTCTTTGACGAGCGCGTGTCTGTCGGTCATGGTCTTGCGCCCGGAGATCACACCCTCTGCCGTGCCTGCGGCTGGCCGGTGACGGCAGAGGGCCGCGCGCATCCCGACTTCGAGGATGGGGTAAGCTGCCCGCAATGTCGGGACCATTATTCGGCAGCCGACCGCGCCCGGTTCCGCGATCGCCAGAGGCAGATGGTGGGATGATTGCGGCACGCGCCGTGGCAGCCTGATGCGATGGCCTGATGATTGCCCGCTGCCCCCAGATCGACATGGCTCTTATCGGGACAGCAAACATCTGCTGATCATCGGCTGAACCTGTATCACCTGATCTGACGGCATCTTGGTGTTCGGCGCTTCTGATTGCGCGGGTGTCGTTATTCCGGTGGCCGAAAGTCGCGACTGCACGGGATGAGAGTATGTCAAAAACCGGTCCCATCGACATCCGGCGAACATCGCTCTCCTCCTTAACAACTGACCTCATCCGCGCGCGCTGATCGCCAGAAACTGGCCGTGGGAGGGAATTCCATTCTGCACCCCCTGTTGTGAAGATGCGTTCTGAAGCGGGCTTGACCGGTAGTATTACCGCCTTACCGCATTCCGCCGCTCTCGCGGATGCCGCGGCAACTGGGGTCATCCCGATACCGCTGCGTTGGACTAATCGGTGCGCCTCGATTGATCCGCCGCAGGCCGCGCGCCGTATGGCTTGTGCTGAACCTTCGGGAGCCGGTGCGATGCAAACCCTCATCCTCTATGTCATTACCGTCATCGTCTTTCTCGGGCTGGACAGCCTCGGCATCCGGTTCCTCATCCGGCCGGTGTTCGAGCAGCATGTGGGGCATCTTCTTGCCCAACCGCTCAGGCTGGTCCCGGCAGCGCTGTTCTACATGGCCTATGTGGCCGGGCTTCTGTGGTTCGTTTCGCTGCCGGCGCTGCGGCAGGAGGCGCCGCTGCAGGCGCTTTGGGGCGGGATGATCCTGGGGTTCCTCTGCTACGGCACCTATGAGATGACCAATTATGCAACGTTGGCGGATTGGTCCGTTCGACAGGTAGTGATCGACGGCCTGTGGGGCACGTTCCTGACCGGCTTCTCCGCCTGGGCGGGTGTCGCGATCATGAGCCAGCGGCTCGCCTGATCTCACCCGATCCGTCGTGTGAGGCGGAAGGCGATCGGATAGGGCAGCACCCGAAGCAACTTCACCGCGAGGGTGAACCGTCTGGGAAAATGAATCTCGAAAGCCCTGCCGCGGAGCCCGCGCAGCACCCTTCGCGCCGCTTCCTCCGGCTCCATGAGAGCAGGCATGTGGAAATCGTTCTTCGCTGTCAGACGGGACCGGACAAAACCCGGACAAACCAGACGCACATCCACGCGGGGCGCAAGCTCTGCCCGCAGACTCTCCGCCAGATTGTTGATCGCCGCCTTGGTCGCCGAATAGGCCTGCCCGCCGGGAAGACCGAAATAACCCGCAACCGAGCCGAAGAGCACCAGCTGCCCGCCGTCTCGCAGGAGCGGCGGGGTCAGCCTCGCAACATCGAGCGTTCCGAGCAGGTTCACCCGGACAAGCATCTCCGTCCGTGCCGGGTCCAGCGCCGCGACTTTTGCGGGATCGTAGAGGGCGGCCGTGCAGATGATCGCGTCGAACAGCTCCCGCTGCGCGGCAATCGCGGCGGGCAGCATTTCCCGCGCGGCGAGGTCGAGGGGGAGGACTTGCGCCCCCCCAATTTCTTCGGCCAGCGTGCTCAGGGCCGGACCGTCGCGGGCGGAAAGCACAAGGCGCGCGCCCTCCGCCGCAAACGCACGGGCGAGCGCCGCCCCGATACCGGCACTTGCCCCGATCACCCAGATGCGCTTGCCCCTGAAAGTCATCGCTCAGATCCCGAACAGCGGTTGCAGAAGGCGGGGAACCCATCCGCGGAACCGCAGCGGCGCATCGGTCGCCGCGAGGCAGAGACAAGGCCCATCGTCCCCTGCGACCGGCTGATGGTTTGTGTCGTTGCCGGCGCACTCCACATCGCCCCGGCCGAACCGCCCTTCGCTGTCGGAGAAGCTGCCCTCCAGTACCAATGTCAGTTCCAGCCCGCCGTGACCATGTTCCGGCACCTTGCGCCCGGATGGAATATGCAGAAGCCGAAGCGATGCGTCCGGCCCCGGCAGGAGGATTTGCTGCCGGATGCCGCCGCCGAGAGACTGCCACCGCGGAGCGGCCACCGTAAGCTCCACCACTGGCGCGGGCAGCACCCCTTTCGCCTCCCGAGGCAGCACAGGCACGGCATGATCCAGCGCCGCAAACACCCTTTCGCGAGCGGCGAGGCTAACCGGCACGGGCGGCAGCCTGTCCAGCAACTCCCCGGCAAGCAGATCCTCGGCCTCCCATGCCGCGCGACAGTCATCACAAAGCGCGACATGGGCCGCGATGACCGTGGCGAAGGCGGCGGCGAGCCGCCCCGCCGCCCAGTCACGCAGCAGGTCGAGCGGAATGTGATGCGTGATCTGCCGCGTCATGGCTTCAGGTCCCGTAGTTCATGCCGCAGCCGCTCCAGTCCGAGCCTGATGCGCGATTTCACCGTCCCGAGCGGCAGGCCCGTCCGATGGCTGATCTCGCTCTGCGGCAGATCATCCATGTAGGCCTGCGCCAGCGCCTCCTGCTGCTCGGCAGAAAGCCGCGAGAGGGCGGCCCGGAGCAACCGCGCCTCCTGTGCAAGCGCCACGCTCTGTGCCGCGTCGTCGGCGGGGGGACCCAGCTCATCCGGCATGGGGATGCGCCTGCGACGGAGCACGTCGATCTGACGGTTGCGGGCGATACGGTATATCCAGCCCGCCGCCTCCGCCCGGCCCGGGTCGAACTGGGCGGCCTTGTGCCAGACGGTGAGGAGGACATCCTGCACGACGTCTTCCGCGCTGCCGTCGGTCAGGCCGCTGCGGATCAGCATGGCCTTCAGCCGTGGAGCAAAGTGATCGAACAATTCGCCGAACGCCTGCCGGTCCTGCCGGTCGCGCACGGCAAGCAGCAGCCGCGTCATCTCCGCCGACCGATCGGGGGATTGTCCGCCTGCCAAATGCACGCCCCTCCTTCTCCATACGATCTGGCCCGACAAAGCCGCGCCTTGCAAGCCTTTCGTGTCTCGGAGGATCGGTATGGGAATTTCGATTGTCATGCCGCTGGATACGCGCAGGACAAGCATTCGGATCATACGCCGCAAATTTCCTTTGGAAGGGGTGATCCGATCCCGCCCGCATCACGTAGAACTTGCGGCGAAGAGGAGATTCCGATGCCTTTTGACCTGACCCGCGGCGCCCCGGCGAACATCGCGATCATAGGCGGCGGGATCGCGGGCCTTGCCTGTGGCTGGGCACTCTGCCGGCATCACCGCGTGACGCTTTACGAGGCGGAGAGGCGTTTCGGCGGCCATGCGCGGACGGTGCTGGCGGGTGCACGGGGCGACAGAGCGGTTGATACCGGATTCATCGTCTTCAACTATGCGACCTATCCGCACCTGACCGCCATGTTTCGTGATCTGAACGTGCCGGTCGAGAAGAGCGACATGAGCTTCGGCGTATCGTTGCAGGGCGGGCGGCTGGAATACGCACTCCGCTCCGGCAACGCGATTTTTGGACAGCGGTCCAACCTGGTTGATCCGGGGTTCCACGGTATGCTCCGGGACATTCTCCGTTTCAACCGGCAGGCGGCAGATCTTCCCGTCACAGCCGATATGACGATAGGTGAGTTGCTGGCGCGTCTTCGGCTCGGGCGGCGCTTCCGGGAGCATTACCTCTATCCGCTCTGCGGTGCCATCTGGTCCACTCCACCGGCTGGAATCGATGCGTTCCCGGCAGAAGCGCTGCTGCGGTTTCTGCGTAATCACGCGTTGATGGCCCCGCGCGGACAGCATCAGTGGTGGACCGTCTCAGGGGGCAGCACCGAGTATCTCTCGCGACTGATCGAAAGCCTGCGGAGCCATGGCGTTGAAATGCGGCCCGGGACACCTGTTCGCTCGGTCACACGGGGGCAGGATGCCGTGACGGTGAGGGGCGAGGGTGCGCTTTCCGAAACCTACGATCACGTGATTTTCGCATGCCACGCGGACCAGACCATGGCCCTTCTAGCCGACGCGGATCCGGCGGAGATCGCAGCGTTTTCGTCCATCCGCTTCCAGCCGAACAGGATGGTGTTGCATCGCGATCCACGGGTGATGCCGCATCGCCGCAGATGCTGGAGTTCATGGACCCATCGGACGGAGGCTGGCGTTACCCCCCAACAGAACGTCAGCGTGAGCTATTGGATGAACCGGCTCCAGAACATTCCCGAAAGCGATCCCCTGTTCGTGACGCTCAACCCGCAGGTGCAACTGCCCGACAGTGTCATTTATGACGAGGCGGTCTTTCACCACCCGCTGTTCGATCGCGCAGCCCTTGCGGCGCAGGGGGCGATCGCAGGGCTTCAGGGCAAGCGGCGAAGCTGGTTCGCGGGGGCGTGGCTGCGCAACGGCTTCCATGAAGACGGCTTTGCCAGCGCCCTGAGGGTCGCGCGCCAGTTGCTGCCGGAGGAGGTCTGATGGAGCCACTGGCCGACAGGCTGCTCTCGGGCGAGGTGCTGCATCTGCGCGCAGGAGTGACCCATGCCCGCCGTGGTGTCACGCGCCATGCCTTCGCCTATCGGGTGGACTACGTTCTGATGGCGCCCGAAACGATGGCGGGGCCGCGCCTCCTGTCGCACAACGGTTTCAACCTGATGGCATTCTACGACCGCGATCACGGGGGGCCACGCGGTGCGGGCCGGGGCGCCCCATGGGCATGGGAACAACTGGCAGCGGCGGGTATCGACCGCAGGCCGGGCATGGTGCTTGCGCTGCTTACCCAGCCGAGATTTCTCGGTCACTGGTTCACGCCCGTGAGCTTCTGGCTTCTTTTGCGGGGAAATGACCTGCTGGCTGCGATCGCCGAGGTGAACAATACCTTCGGCCAGCGTCACAGCTATCTTTGCCTGCCCCTCGGCGCGAGCATTTCTCCCGACGATGAGATCCGCGCGGCCAAGGCATTTCACGTGTCTCCCTTTCAGGATGTTGCCGGCGAATACCGCTTCCGCTTCGGGGGGCTGCCGGACAGGCTGGCGATCCGCATCCGGCAGATCGACGGCGCCGAAGGGCTGGAGGCTGCTATGGCGGGCCCGCTTTCACCGCTCACCAACCGGGCGGTCATGTGGGTTGCGCTCCACAGGCCGGGCGGTGGCTTGCGGGTTCTAGCACTGATCTACTGGCATGCGCTGCGCCTGAAGCGGAAAGGCGCCCGCTACCGCCCCCCTCCCTCTGCGCCGGAGAAGGAGATCAGCCGATGACCTTCGCGACAGGCCTGCTGAAAAATCGGTTCCTCTCCTCTCTCGAAGGCATTTCGCACGGTCGTCTGACCCTTACCACGCCGGAGGGAGCGGTGCTTCGCTTCGGCAGCGCCGGGCCGGAGGCCGATCTGGAGGTACGGGACTGGAGCTTTCTTCCGCGGCTCGCAAGACGGGGCGACGTTGGTCTGGGCGAAAGCTGGATAGACCGGCAATGGGAAACTGCGTCGCTTGAAAACGTCCTTGCGCTGGCCCTGAAGAATATGGATCACCTTGCGCCCTGGGCAAAGGCCGGTCGGCTGCCCGGCTGGGCCATGCGGTTTTCCGACCGTGTTTCCCGCATGAACAGTCTCGGCGGTTCGGCGCGCAATATCCGCGCGCATTACGATGTGGGCAATGAATTCTACCAGCTCTGGCTCGACCGTGGCATGAGCTATTCCAGCGCGCTCTTTGCGCCGGGCGACGATGATCTGGAGCGCGCGCAGACCCGGAAGAACGACCGTATTCTGTCACGTCTGACGGCTGGTGAGACGGTGCTGGAGATCGGCTGCGGCTGGGGAAGTTTCGCCGAGGCCGCTGCAATGCGCGGGCGGCGGGTGAAGGCGATCACCATATCTCCCAGCCAGAGCGCCTATGCCGACGCGAGGCTGGACGGGCGCGCCGAAATCAGATTGCAGGATTACCGGCACACCGCTGGTCGCTTCGACAACATCGTCTCGGTGGAGATGATCGAGGCGGTGGGCGAGCGCTACTGGCCGACCTATTTCGCCACCCTGAAGGCACGTCTGGCCGACGACGGGCGCGCCATCTTGCAGGCCATCACCGTGCCTGACGCGAGCTTCCCGGCCTATCGGAAGCGGTCCGACTTCATCCGGCAGCACGCCTTTCCGGGTGGCATGCTGCCCTGTCGGGCAGCGATTGCGGCGCAGGCTGCCCGGGCGGGGTTGACGCTTTCGGACAGCTTTGCCTTCGGACAGGATTATGCTCGAACCTGCCGCCTCTGGGCCGGGCGCATGATGGCTGAGCGGCCACGCATCCTCCGCTTCGGGTACGACGACGCCTTTCTGCGAAGTTGGCAGTTCTATCTGGAAGGCTGCGCCGCGACGTTTGCCACGGGCCGCACGGACGTGGTTCAAGTCGAGCTCACCCATGCCGAGGGACCGGCGTGACGGGCTTTTTGTGGCTTACCCGCGACTTCCGCTTTACGGACAATTCCGCGCTCCTCGCGGCGATCGGGGACGGGCCGCTTCTTGTCGTGTTCTTCATCGACCGCGCATTGTGCAAGCAGGGGGCTGCCAGCCGCTGGCGTCTGGAACGGGCCTTGCGGTGCTATGACAGCGCCTTGCGACACCGGTCCGGGCGGGGCGTGCTGATCCTTGAGGGAGAGCCGGATCGCCTGCTGCCCGACATTGTCCAGCAGACCGGAGCGCGCAGAGTGCATCAGGGCGATTTCCCAACCGCCGCGACGCGCGCCACGCAAGACCGGCTCCGCGCAGCACTTCCCCCGCAGGTGGAACTTGTTCTTCATCCGGGGCACCTGCTCGCACAGCCCGCGGCCATTCGCACGGCAGGGGGCGGGAGCTACCGCGTTTTCACGCCCTTTGCCCGCGCCCTTTGCCGTTTCGGGCCGGATGTGCCACAACCGGAGGCTCCGCAGCGGTTCGGCGCCGCTGACCCGCCGGTCAGGGGGATTGATATCGCAAGGCTCGATCTCGCGCCCGACCTCCATCGCGGGCGAGCGGTGCTGGATCGCTTCGCCTTGCCCGCCGGAGAGGATCGGGCGCGCGAAAGGCTGGACGGCTTCCTCGACCGCCTTTCCGGTTATGCGGAAGGCCGTGACAGGCCTGACAGAGCCGCGACATCGGAGCTTTCCGAACATCTGGCCCTTGGCGAGATCAGTCCGCGCACCGTCTGGGCTGCCGCTGAGCTTCGAGCGGAGTCGAATCCCGCGATCTCTGGCGAGGTGGAGAAGTTTCTGACGGAGGTGATCTGGCGCGACTTCGCATGGCATCTGCTCATCGCCTTTCCAGATATGGCGCAAATTCCGTGGAGACCGGAATGGCGTGGATTTCCGTGGCAGGGCGAGGGGCCGGAACTGCGCCGATGGGAGCGGGCGGAGACCGGCATCGCATTGGTGGATGCGGGCCTCCGCGAAATGCGCGTGACAGGCCGGATGCACAACCGGGTCCGCATGGTCGTGGCAAGCTGGCTGACCAAGCATATGCTCACCGACTGGCGACTGGGGTTGCGACATTTCGAGGAAAGCCTGACCGACTGGGATCCCGCGTCCAATGCGATGAACTGGCAGTGGGTTGCTGGCTGTGGGCCGGATGCGTCGCCCTTCTTCCGTATTTTCAATCCCGAAACGCAGGCCGAACGCTTCGATCCCAAGGGAGCCTACCGCGCCCGCTGGCTACCGGGACCGAGGCAACCGACGGCTGAGGCGGAAGCCTATTATGACACTCTGCCCCCCGGCTGGACTGTACCGCCGCTCTGGCGGCCGCGGGAGGATGATGCGGTGTCAGAGGGGCGGAAACACGCGCTGGAAAGCTATCAGGCATTCCGGCGCCTCTCCTGAGACGTCGGATATTGCGGGCGCTCCGGCGCCGAGGCATCCTCCCGCCGCGGAGGACCCCGATGACACAATCCATACTCAACCAGATGACCATCGTCTTGCCGATCTTTCAGGCACCGATGGCAGGCGTCTCCACCCCGGCGCTTGCCGCGGCGGTATCGGAGGCGGGAGGTCTCGGAGCGCTCGGGCTGGGAGCATCCTCCGCCACCGCCGCCCGTCAGGCCATCACCGATACGCAGGCCCTGACGAAGAAACCGATCAACGTCAATTTCTTCTGCCACCGTCCTGTCCCCCGGAATGAACCGGTGGAGACGGCATGGATCCATACCGCTTCGCCGCTTTTTGCCAACTTCGGCGCCACTCCCCCGTCCACGCTGGAGGAGATCTACATCAGCTTCCGCGAGACAGATGATCTCCTGCGCGTCGTTCTGGAATTGCGCCCGGCGGTCGTCAGCTTCCACTTCGGCCTGCCCCGTCCGCATCAGATCGCAGCGTTGCGAAATGCGGGCCTCGTCCTGATCGCCAGCGCCACGTCGCTCTCCGAAGCGCGGATGATCGCCGATGCGGGCTTCCATGCGGTGATCGCCCAAGGCTGGGAGGCCGGCGGGCATCGGGGGATGTTCGAGCCCGATGGCCCTGATGAGCGCCTGTCCACCGATGATCTGACGCGTCTTCTGGTGCGGGAAGCAGGCCTTCCGGTGATCGCTGCGGGCGGGCTGATGGATGGGCAGGACATTCGCCGGATGCTCGACATGGGCGCGACTGCGGCGCAACTTGGCACGGCCTTTGTCGGATGCACGGAATCCGCGGCCGATCAGGCCTATCGTGAGCGTCTTGCGAAAGGAGGAGAGACGGAGATGACCCGCGTGATATCGGGCAGACCCGCGCGCTGTCTCACCAACCGGTTTACCAGCTGGGGTCAAGCTTTTCCCGAAACGGACGTGCCCGCCTATCCCCGTGCCTACGATCTGGGCAAAGCTCTCAACGCCGCTGCCAAAGCGAGGGGTGAGACCGGTTATGGCGCGCAATGGGCCGGAACCGGAGCGGGACGGGGCATGAAAGGGGACGCCGCCGAAGTAATGCGCGCGCTCGTTACAGGGGCGGGCGGGTTATAGACCCGCTTGCCTTTCAGGCGGGCGCGCATATATCATGCGCATGAGCCATGAGGTATATCATGCCCATTTCCGCAGCCCGCAAAGCCACCAACCTGACGATCGACACGGCCCTGCTGGCAGAGGCGCGGTCGTTCGGCGTCAACCTGTCCCAGGCAGCAGAGGCGGGGCTGCGATCCGCCGTCTCTCAGGCACGGGCAGAGGCGTGGCGGGCGGAAAATCGCCGGGCCATCGAAAGCTCCAACGACTGGGTGGTGGAAAACGGACTGCCGCTGGACGGTTTCCGGCAGTTCTGATGGCGCGCTACGACGTGTATCCCAACCCCGGCGGAGCGGGATATCTTCTGGATGTGCAGGCAGACCTGCTGGACGGCCTGAACACCCGCGTCGTCGTGCCCCTGCTCCCGCCGAACGCCGCCCCCCTGCCCGCGCGACGCCTGAACCCGCTCTTTGACATCGCGGAAATGCCGCATGTGATGGTGACGCAGTTCATGGCCGCAGTTCCGCTTACCGTGCTTGGCCGGCCCGTTGCCTCGCTGATCGCTCGGGATACCGAGATCACGAATGCCCTCGACATGCTTCTGTCAGGTATTTGATCCACAAGATTGTGGTTGACGGACACGTCGCTGCCGGTTGGACTTGGTGGCGGCAATGTGCCATGAACATAGATGGAACACCACTTCCCACGGGCCCTCGATCCCGCGGGCGACGGCGAGCGTAGAGCATAATGAGCAATCCTCTGGAAGAACTCCGCATCGACCGCGAGATACACCGCCGAAAGCCAGGGTCAGACCCGTTTGCCGCTGCCATGCGCGCCACGCGGATGCCGATGATCATCACCGACCCCCGGCAGCCGGACAATCCCATCGTCTTTGCGAACGACGCCTTTCTGAAGCTTACCTGCTATGGGAGGGAGGAGGTTCTGGGGCGCAACTGCCGGTTTCTTCAGGGGCCGGGCACGAATGTGGAAGATGTGGGACGGCTTCGTCACGCCATCCGGGACCGTGAACCGCTCGAGATCGATCTGCTCAATTACCGCAAGGACGGCACGATCTTCTGGAACCGGCTGCTCGTCTCCCCCGTGTTCGACGAGGGGGAACTGACCTATTTCTTTGCCTCGCAACTTGACGTGACATGGGAGCGGACGGCGGGTTTCTCCAGCGACCGCAACGAAATGGAACGCGGGATGCAGCAGCGTATCGCCGATCTGACGGCGAGCGAGGAGCGGCTGAACTTCACCCTGAAGGCGGGCGGGCTGGGGACATGGACGCTCGACGTGGCGAGCGAAAGACTCGTCGCTTCTGCGATCTGCAAGGCGAATTTCGGTCGCGCCCCGGCAGAAAGCTTCAGCTATGCCGATCTGAAGACCGCCATCCATCCCGATGATGTAGAGCGCTGGTATTCAGCGGTGGCAGCCGCGCTCGCCGCCGGTGGTGATCTCCACGTTGAATATCGCGTAATCTGGCCGGATGGATCCGTTCATTGGATCGAGATCCGGGCGGAAACACGCTTTGACGACGACCATCGGCCCGTGTTGATGAGCGGGGTCTCCATCGACATCACCGCGCGGAGGGCGGCCGAAGCCTATCGTGACCTGATGAACCGGGAAATGGGGCACAGGATCAAGAATATCCTGTCGACGGTTCGATCCATCGTCCGGCAATCCCTTCGTGCCGAGGCGCCGCTCCCCGATATGCGGGATGTTCTGCTGCGTCGCATCAATGCGCTGAGCGGCGCGCATGACGTCCTCACCGGCAAGGACTGGGATATCGCCGCTCTGCGGCAGACAGTGGAGAAGGCCGTGCTGCCATTTAACGGCGAGCGCCGGATTCACTACTTTGGCCCCGATCTGGACATCTCCCACCGGGCGAGCAGTGCACTGACCATGGCGCTGCACGAACTGGCGACGAATGCCGTCAAGTATGGCGCGCTCTCGGGCGAAGAAGGGCGGGTCCGGGTGGAGTGGTTCATAGAGGGCAAGCGCTTCGAACTCCGCTGGATCGAGACCGGCGGCCCGACCGTCATGCTACCCGAGCGGACGGGCTTCGGCTCGACGATGATCGAATACGCCCTGTCGGCCTCTGTCGATGGCACGGCGCAGGTGGAATATCTGCCCGACGGAGTACGCTTTCAGTTGGTGACAGACCTTGCGGCCATGCAGACAGGCGACACAAAGTCCACCTGATCCCTCCGATCGGCCGCTATCGCCATGATCCCCAAGGTTGGCGACGGTGATGGCGGCGTTCCGCGAGCCGTAAACGCCACCCGCCCTTTCACCAGCTCTTGCGCAGCGAAAGCGAGGCGCGCCGCCCATCGCCATAGAAACAGGACAGCGCGCCGTCACAGGAGGAAACATAGTCCCGGTCGGTGAGGTTGGTCACCGAGGCAGCCACCAGCCAACCCTCGCCAAAGGCATAGCTCGCGCCCAGATCGTAGAGCGTCGCTCCATCGACCTTGTACTGATTGAGGTCGTCCGCCCATGAGGACCCGAGCCGCCGCACACCCGCCATGACGCTCAAACCCTCCACCTGCGCCACCTGCCAGTCGAGCCGGAGCGAGGCGAAGTTTTCCGGCGTCGCCTTGGGTGTCTTGCCGACGAGGGCCGGGTTCACATCCTCACGCACCTCGATATCCATGGATGTCAGCGCACCGGTGAGGGTGAGGCCCGTCATGATCTCGCCCCGCGCCTCCAGCTCAACCCCGCGGGAGCGGATCTTGCCGACCTGGAAATACTCGTAACCCGCCCCGCCCCAGGCGCTGATCGACACATTCTCCCGCTCCAGATCGAAGGCGGACAGTGTCAGCAAGGTACGTTGGGACGGAGCCCATTTCACGCCCGCCTCCCATTGGCGACCGGTTTCAGGCTCTACCTTGTTGCCCGCCGCATCGTTGACGATCTGCGGCGTGAAATAGGTCGCATAGGAGGCATACGGGGTCACCCCATTGGCAAAGGCATAGGCAAGGCCCAGCCGCCCCGTGAACTCCCCGTCCGAGCGATCCACGCCCTCGGCGCCCGTGGCCTCGTTCCGGCCGGATGAGGTCTCCACCCAGTCGTAACGCGCGTTCGCCGTGGCAATCCAGTTGCCCCAGCGGAGCTGGTCCTGCGCGTAGAGGCCCGCCTGACGCATGGTAATATCCTGATCGATATAGGGAACGGCAGGCGGGAAGACCGCACCCCGAACCGGATCGAGCACGGATATCGTCGGTGCAGACGGCGAGGACGAGGACGCCTGTACCTGGTCCATCTTGAAGATGCGAAGATCAAGCCCGAAGGTCAGCCGGTGCTGGACCGCGCCGGTTTCGACGGTTCCTTCGAGCCGGGTATCGGCCAGCGCGCTCCGCGATGTGGTCTGCTGCTGGAAGAGGATGCGGGACAGGTTCGCCTTAGGATCCTGCGGAAGCATCGCGAAATGGTTGGAGAATGTCTCGTTCCACGTGTCGCCGTAGCCATACCCGTAGGCATAAGGCGCGCTTTCGTCGATATCCGACCATGCAAGGCGTATCCCCTGGCTCAGCACCCAGCCGTTGTCGAACCGATGGCGTATCTCGGAGGAAAGCGTGGCCTGATCCCGTTCATACCAGTCCAGCCGCGGGTCGGAGGTGTTGAAGTCGCGCGGAATGAAGCCGAAGTCCGCCCCCCTCACCGTGCCGACATAGGGCAGCCAGGAGCCGCCGACATGCGTTTCATCCACCCGGTAGAGCGTGGCGGAAAGCGTCATCTCCGTCGCCTCGCCCAGATCGAAGGTGACGGAGGGCGCGATCAGGCCTGTCAGCCCGTCATCGAATGCGCCGTTCGACTTTTCCGTGTTGATCTTGCCAAGAAAGCGCCAGTCGTAGCCACCCGCCGTGCCGTTCACATCGGTCGCGATCCAACGGCGGCTGTCGGTGCCGACGCCAGCCTCAACCATACCGCCCGGCGTTCCCGTCGGGCGTTTGGAAACCATGTTGACGATAGCGCCGGGATTGGAGCCGCCATAGAGCACGGACGCTGGCCCCTTCAACACCTCCACCCGCTCCAGCAGGAAGGGATCGGTATAGAACCCCCCGAAGCCGAAGGCATATTGCGCCAGACCGTCAAGAAACATACCGGTCTGTGTCGCCTCGAAGCCGCGGATGTTGATCCAGTTGGTATCGGTGTCGAAGCCAAAGGGCGCAGGGCTCACACCCGCTGTATAGCCGAGGATCTCATCGACCTTGGTGGGTTGGAGGACGTTGAACACTTCCCGGCCGATGACGCTCACCGACTGCGGGATCTCCGTGATCGGCGTGGCGCTTTTGGTTCCCACCAGGGTGACAGGGTTGGCATCCGCTCCGACGGGGCCGGTTCCTGTGGCCTGACCGTCAAGATAGACCGGGGAGAGGGTGGCCTGCTGGGCCGCAACGGGCAGCGCCGCGAGCAGCGTCAGACAGGCGGTGGTGGAGGCGAGGCGGGCGCGCGGCGTGCGGAACATGGGGACTCCCTGAAGGCGTTAGACGGATGGAGGGGTGCTGGGCCGACCTCACCTAGGGGGAAGCGCTCCATCTGTCTTGATCGTTTCTGTCGGAATTTGTCGGATCCTGCCGCGCCGTGTAGTATCGCGCTCCCGCCGCCAGTTTCCCGGTGTGATCCCGATGGCGCTGCGGAAACTCCGCGTCAGATGCGCCTGATCCGCAAAGCCCACCGCACAGGCAATTTCCGCCAAGGGCAGGTCGGAGGCCTCAAGCAATCCCTGTGCTCTCGCCAGTCTCCGCCGCAACACCCATTGATGCGGAGGCAGTCCGGTCGCCTGCTTGAAGGCGCGCGTGAACCAGCTTTCGGAAAGACCCGCCACCTGAGCAAGGTCCGTGATCGCGATGCGCCCGCCAAGATTGGCTTCCACATGCTCGCGGACACGCGCGAGTTGACGGCGCGTGAGACCGCCCTTTGCCGCAGCCGCCGGAGGGAGGGCGAAAAGCTCGGCGAGGAATGCCTGTATCAGCCCTTCCCCCGCCAGATCATGGCGCTCCGGTTCCGTGCATTCCCGCGCGATAAGGCCCGCAAGCGTGACAAGAGCCGCGCTGCCGCCCTGAAGGATCGGCCGTGACCAGCACTCGCCGGCAATCGCCCCGCCCAGCCGCTCCTCCATCCGCGCACTGTCCAGATGAAGATCGAGATGGCGAAAGGAATGGGAGTGATCGACGCGGCTCCACACCCTCATCCCGGCAGGGACATAGAAGACCCGCCCGGCAGGCCGGAACCCCCGTCCTGCGACAGGGGAAAGGGCCAACGCCTCCGCCCCCTCAAGCAGCACGACGATGCGTGGGTCCGGGGACAGGTATGTGCCACCTGCCCCTTTGGCGCCCCGCGCATGCCAGACATCCGCGACCACGCCGTCCCAGCCCCGCCATGAGAGGGTGTCACAAAGGCTGATGCCTTCGATCTGGCTCGTCATGTTCGGGCGGAATGTCACGGGATTATCCAGCGGGTGAAGGGGCTGGCTCGCCCACGGGCTGGCTCATCCAAAACTATCACCCGCAGCCCAACCGGTCAATTCCGGCCGTCAGGAGGCGATACGGCGAACCCCCATCAGAAGCTCCGCCAGAAGAAACGCCTGCGCCTCGAACATGCCGCTTCCCGGCATCGTCCTGCAACCGGTGGCCCGCGCCGCGGCGATCAGCGGTGAAACGGCCGGGCGGGTCACCACATCCGCCACGAACTGATCTGCACCAAGGCGAGAGACATCTACCGGCAAGGGATCGCTTTCCTTCATTCCAAGCGGCGTCGCATGGGCAATGAGCGCAAAGCCCCGCGGATCGGTTCCGCCAATACGGAGCTTGCCCGGGAACCGCTGCTCCAGCCGCGCGATCAGGCTGTCGCGGCGCGCGATATCGATATCATGAACCGCCAGTTCGCTCGCGCCGCGGGCAAGGATTTCATACGCAATCGCAGCCCCGGCGCCACCCGCTCCGATCAGCAGCGCGGGCGTGCCCCCGACATCGAACCCTTCTGCGGCGATCCCGTCCATGTAACCATGCCCGTCCGTGGCGTCGCCGATCCAGTCATCGCCGTCCCTGATGGCGATGTTCACCGCACCAGAGGCGCGTGCGCGGTCAGAAACCCGGCTGCAGAAGTCGAGACAGGCGATCTTGTGCGGGACCGTCACGACGATGCCGCCGCAGTTCCGCATGACTTTCACGCCCTCAAGCCAGGCGGGAAGCCCTTCCGGCTGCACATGAAACGGCACCACCAGTCCATTGAAGCCTCGCTCAGCCATGATCTGGCTGAGCGCGCCGGGTGATTTCACCTGCCCCACCGGATGAGCCACGACGGGAAAGATCATCGTCTCTCCATCCAGTTTCAGGACCTGTCCCATGCGCTTTCCTCCGACTGATCGAAAGTGAATTTTCATAAAATGGAACTTGGTTCAAGTATTAAATTATAATACGGATACGCATGGATGTTTTGACTCACCTGGGTCAGCCGACGAACAAGGAGAGCTTTGATGACGTTTTATGAACTTGCGACACTCGACACGGTGATCTTCGGCGCCGGCAAGGCGGGAGCGGGACTCGAGCGTTGGGTGACGGAAGGCGCCGGGCGGTTCTGCGGTGCGTGGGCTACTGACATCGGCGCGCTGAACCGCATCTTCATTCTGCGCGCGTTCGATGATCTGGGCGGGGTCTTTGCCGAACGGGGGCGCGCGTTGCTCCACGCTGATCCCTTCGGTTGCGCCGACCATCTGGTCGGCCTGACTATGGAAAGCTACCGGGGGCTGGATTTCCTGCCGCCCGTCGCAGCGGGAAACTTTGGGCCGATCTATGAATTCCGCACCTACAAGACAAAGATCAACGGCATCCGCCCCACGATGGAGAAATGGCGGACCGCCGTCCCGGCGCGGGAGGCGTATTCCAAGCTGACAGTCGCGATGTACGGCTTGGACGGCGCGCCCCGGCTCACTCAGATTTGGCCTTATGCAAATCTTGCCGATCGCAGTTCGGCGCGCGCGAAGTCGGTGGCAGATGGAGTCTGGCCCCCCAAGGGAGGCCCGGATTGGCTGCTTCCCGACATGACGAGCCAGATCGCGCTGCCGCTTCCCTTCTCCCCCCTGCAGTGAGGCGACGATGAGCCACGCCATTTCTCTCGCATTTCTCACGGTCTTCGACATCGGCCCGGTCGAGGCGGTCCGTGTCGCGGCAGCGGCGGGCTATGATATGCTCGGCGTACGCCTGCTTCCGGCCGCGGCCAGTGGCGAGCAGGACTATCCCCTGCTGACGGATGACGCTCTGCTCGCCGACATGAAGACTGCGCTCTCGGATCATGGCATCCGCGTGGGCGACGTCGAGATCATCCGTCTGAAGCCGGAAACCGATTGGCCGTTGATAGAGCGGTTCTGCGCGCGCTGCGAGGCGCTGGACGCGCGGCATATCCTTGTCGCGGGCGATGACCCGGATACAGGGCGGCTGACGGCAAACTTCGCGCGGCTCTGCGAGATCGCGGCGCGCCATGGGCAGACGGCCGATCTGGAGTTCATGCCGTGGACGGCAGTACCCGATCTCGCCTCGGCTGCCGTGATCGTCGCCGCGGCAGGGCAGCCCAACGGCGGGGTGCTGATAGATGCGCTTCATCTCGACCGTTCCTCCAGCAGCACGGCAGAGGTTGCAGGGTTACCTCGCGCCCGGATGAACTACGTGCAGTTCTGCGACGGCCCAGTGCCCTATGATCCCTCCGACGAGGGGCTGATCCGGGTTGCACGGGGCGAACGCCTCATGCCCGGCCTGGGCGGCGTGGACGTGACGGGGCTTGCCCGCGCGATTCCCCAGGATGTGACAATCAGCGTCGAAGTTCCTCATCGCGCGCTCGCATCGAAGGTCGATGCCCGGGCAAGGGCGGAAATGGCAATGGCCGCCACGCGAGGCATTCTGCGGGGCATCGGTCGTCTATGATGAAATAAGTTTCTGATAATACAAATTAAAAAGGTGATGCCCGGGTCCGTTGGCCACGGGCATTTTCTTTACCTCGTCCACTAAATCGAATCTCATATAATTGTTGAATCGGTTTCCATTTAAAGTATCATCTTCGACGGGAGATTACACGCCTTGGGGAGCGGGGCAGGCTGTCTGGTGAGACCGGACAGACACCGCCGGGCTCGCATGTCATCGTTGGAGGAGGAAATATGAGCGATATAACGACCGCGGATCGCCTTGGACCGCATGGTACAAAGACTGCCGCGCCCTATCGGCAAGGTGCGCCCGCCATGGACATCGGCGCGAGCGATCAATGGTCCGGGCTGCGGATCATGATTGTCGGCCTCTGTTTCCTGCTCAATGCGATCGACGGAATGGATGTAGTGATCCTCTCCTACATCGCGCCGGTTCTGACGACGGATTGGCAGCTCTCGCCGGAACGGCTGGGCATCGTGTTCTCCGCGAGCCTCGCCGGCATGGTGGTGGGGTGCTTCTTCGTGGCCCCGCTGGCGGACCACTGGGGACGCCGGCCACTGATCCTGGCCTCGCTCACCATCATCACCGGTTGCATGATCGCGAGCGGCTTTGCCCGGAACGTGGCGGAGCTTCTGGTGCTGCGCCTGGTCATCGGTGTGGGCGTCGGGGCGATCCTCGCCTCCATGGCGGCAATCGCGGCGGAATTCGCCCCCGTGAAGGAGCGGGCGCTGGCCGTGTCGATCATGACGGCGGGTTATCCTCTGGGAGCCATGCTGACGGGGCTTGCGATGGCGCCGCTGCTGCCTCAGTTCGGCTGGCACATGATGCTGCTCGGCGCGGGTATCATCTCTCTCATCGCGCTGCCGATCGTATGGCTGGTGCTGCCCGAGTCCATTGACTTCCTCATCCGCCGCCAGCCGCGAAATGCCCTGACAAGGGTGAACGGCGTGCTGACGCGCCTCAACCATGCCCCCATCGCGGCACTGCCTCCCCGCCCCGCCAAGGCCGGAAACCTCAACATCGGTCAGATTTTCGCCCCCGGCCGCATCCGCGCGACCATCGCGCTCTGGATCGGCATCTTCATGGGCTTCATGTCGCTTTACTTCGTGATCTCGTGGATCACCAAGCTGGCCTCCGGCGCGGGATTGTCGCTCGACAAGGCGATCTATGTCGGCGCGATCCTGAACTTCGGTGCCTGCCTCGGTACAATCGCGATGGGCAAGCTCTCCACCGTCTTCCCGCAGTCCCGCGTCGGCGCCATTTTCCTGATCGTCGCCGCCGCAATGCTGGTGGTCTTCGGCACGGTCGCCATGCCGCTTCCCGTGGTGCTCATCAACGCCTTCCTGATGGGGGTGGCGATCTACGGCGGGTTCAACGCGTTCTACGGCCTGGCCGCGAGCCTCTATCCCGCCGCCGTTCGCAGCACGGGCATCGGCTGGGCCATGGGTGTCGGACGGTTCGGCGCAGTGGTCGGGCCGACCTTCGGCGGCATGCTGATCGGTGCGGGGGCGAGCCTTTCCACCGTCATGATCGTCTTCGCCATTCCCCTGGTCATTGCCGCAATCGCAGCGATCCTCAGCCGGCATTAAGGAAGCTCCCATGCCCATGACATCTCCCTCCAGCGCCCCCGGTAACGGACCGGTCGTGCTTCATCAGCGGATGACCTGCGACCTGCTCGTGATCGGTTCCGGCGCGGGGGGGCTTGCGGCGGCAACCACCGCCGCGGCGCTTGGCCTCACCGTCATCGTGGCCGAGAAGGCCAATCTGGTCGGCGGCACCACCGCCATTTCGGGCGGCTGGCTGTGGATCCCCGACGCGCCCCACGCACAGGCAGCGGGCAAGGAGGAGGATCCGGCGGCGGTGCGGGCCTATCTGCGCGCCGTCATCGGCGACCGTTACGACCCCGTCCTTATCGAGGCCTATCTGCGCGATGCACCGCGAATGCTCGCCTTCTTCGAGCAACGGACAGAGGTCCGCTTCCTGCCGGGCTCCGGCGTGCCGGATTTTCACGGCACTCTCCCGGGTGCGGCGGAAGGCTGGCGTTCGGTGGTGGCCGCGCCCTATGACGGGCGCCGGCTGGGTGGGCTGATCGCGCAGCTGCGCGAGCCCATTCCGGAAACCACGCTGCTCGGCATGGGCATCGCCTCAGGTCTGGACCTGCGCATGTTCCTGACTGCCCTGCGCAGTCCCCGCGCCTTCGGCCATGTCACGGGGCGGGTGCTGCGGCATCTGCGCGATCTGGCCGTACACGGGCGGGCGATGCAACTGGTGAACGGCAATGCGCTTGCCGCGCGGTTGCTGCGCTCCGCAGAGGATCTGGGCGTCACCCTTCTTACCGGAGCGAGCGCGCGGTCGCTGCTGCGGGACGGGACCCGGGTTGTCGGCGCGATGCTGGAGACGGCGGACGGCGCCGTGGCCGTCACGGTGCGGAGCGGCGTGGTGCTGGCGACCGGCGGCTTTCCCCACGCGGAGGAACGCCTGCGAGAGTTGCTGCCACATGTGGAGGCAGGCACACCGCACGTTTCCGCCGCACCCGAAACGAATACCGGAGACGGGCTGCGCCTTGCCGAGACAGCGGGAGGCCAGGTGAGCAGGACACAGACCCACGCCGCCGCCTACGCCCCCGTGTCGCTGGTACCACGGACGGACGGCAGCATGGGTCGCTTTCCGCATCTGGTGGAGCGGGGCAAGCCGGGCCTCATCGCGGTGTTGGCAAACGGCGCCCGCTTTACCGATGAGGGCGGTCCCTACCACGATTTCGTGCGCGAGATGATCGCGGCTACTCCGCAGGGGGAACGGGTCCGGTCCTGGCTCATCTGCGATCACCGCTTCCTTCGCCGCTATGGACTTGGAGCGGTGAAGCCGTCGCCCCTTCCGTACGGGCGCTGGCTACGCAACGGTTATCTGAAAAGGGGCCGGACGCTCACCGATCTGGCGCAGGTTTGCGGCATCTCGCCGGAGGGGCTGGAAACCACCGTCGCGCATTACAACCGCCACGCGGAAGACGGGCGCGATCCAGAGTTCCATCGGGGAGAAACGGCATACGGGCGTGTGCAGGGGGATCCCGATCACGGCCCCAACCCCGCGGTCGCTCCCATTCGGAAGGGCCCCTTCTACGCGGTGGAGATCGCGCCCGGCAGCCTCGGCACCTTTGCCGGCGTCGTCACAGATGAGCGGGCGCGCGCCCTGGATGCCGACGGCATGCCGATTCCCGGCCTCTACGCGGTGGGAAACGACATGAATTCCATCATGGGCGGAAGCTATCCGAGCGGCGGCATCACGCTCGGCCCCGCAATGACATTCGGCTTTCTGGCCGCAGAGACGGCCGCAGCCGGAACCGCCGCGGCCACGAATGGGAGGAGGAAAACCCATGCCCGTTGATCCCGAAATGCTGACCGAGGTCGATCTGCTGGTCATCGGCGCGGGCGCCGGAGGGATGACCACCGCCCTCGTCGCCGCCCTCGCGGGGCTGAGCGTGCTGCTCGTCGAAAAGACCGGTCAGGTCGGCGGCACCACGGCGACATCAGGCGGCACGACCTGGATACCCGGAACCCACCTTTCCGATGCCGCGGGTGTGCCGGACCGTGTGGAGGAAGCCGAGCTGTTCCTCCGCACCATCGTCGGACAGCGGGGTGGCGACCATTTGCGGGCGGCCTTCCTCCGCTCGGGTCCCGAGGCGGTCGCGGACCTTGAGCGCCACACGGAGGTCAAGTTCGCCGCCGCCACTGCACATCCCGATTACATCGATGCGCCGGGGCAGGCGTTTGGCGGGCGGGCGCTTGGTCCCCTGCCCTTCGACGGGCGGCTTCTGGGTGCGGACTTCGACCGGGTCCGCCCTCCCCGGCGGGAGTTCATGGGGTTGGGTGGCATGATGGTGGGGCGGAACGAGCTGTCAGCCCTGCTCTCCCCCTTTGCCTCGCTGACCAACCTTCGCACGACGGTTGGAATCGTCGGCCGTTACGCGCTGGACCGGCTGCGATACCGGCGGGGGACGAGGCTGCTCATGGGCAATGCGCTGGTCGCGCGGCTGGTCTACAGCCTGCGCAAAACCGGGGTGCCGATCCTGTTCGACGCCACGACCGACGCGCTGCTGGTGGAGCAGGGCCGCGTCACCGGAGCCCGGGTGAATGGGCGCGAGATCCGCGCACGCCGCGGCGTGGTTCTGGCGACCGGAGGTCTCTGCTGGAACAAGGACATCCGCGCCCGGCTGTTCCCCGAACCGACGCGCGCCTATGCTCTCGGGCCGGTGACGAATACCGGCGACGGCGCGGACCTTGCGACGGCCATCGGCGCGGGGTTTGATGACGGCGGAGACAGCCCCGCGCTATGGATGCCATGCTCCTCCTACCGGCGCGCGGATGGGACGCTGGCGGTCTGGCCGCATATCATCCTCGACCGGGCCAAGCCCGGCCTGCTTGCGATCAATGCGCGCGGGGAGCGGTTCGTGAACGAATCCGATTCCTACCACGACTTCTCCGTCGCGCAGATCAAGGCGGGGGCGTTCCCGGCCCATCTGGTCTGTGATGCGGATTTCATGCAGAAATACGGGCTGGGGATGGTCCTGCCCGGCGCCCGCAATCTGCCTGCGATGCTGAAGGCCGGTTACGTGACCGAGGCCGGAAGCATCGCCGCCCTCGCCCGCAGGATCGGGTGCGATCCGGTCGGACTGCAACGCACGGTAGAGGAGTACAACCGCTTTGCCGCCACCGGTCGGGACGACGCCTTTGGTCGCGGCACATCGGTAATGAATCGTTTCAACGGCGATCCGGCAGCCGGCGCCAACCCCTGCCTCAAACCGTTGGGCGAGGGTCCATTCTACGCCGTTGCCGTTAAACCGGCAGACCTCGCATCCAGCGCCGGGTTGAAGGGGGACGAATTCGGCCGTGTCCTGAACCGGAGCGACCAGCCCATATCCGGGCTCTATGCCTGCGGCAACGACCTGGCCTCCATCTTTCGCGGCACCTACCCCGGTCCGGGTACCACCATCGGGCCGGCCATCGTCTTCGGCTGGCGTATCGCCAAACATGCGGCGGGCGAATTGTGCGCGGAGCCGCTGCCTGTTGCCCGCGCTGTCTGATGACCACATCTGAGAGGAGCAGAAACATGACCGATTTACCGCTTGGCGTGAACACGATCAGCGACACCTGGACGATCCCGCTGGAAGAAAGTCTGATCCGCCTGTCGAAGCTGGGTTTTCGCCAGTTCGACGTGATGGTCAGCCCGGCGCATCTGGATATCGAGAACATGATGCCGCGCGACTATGCCCGTATCCGCAAGCTTTTGGAGCGCGAGGGGCTGACGATCCATGCGCTGACCGCGCAGAGCCTCGACCACAACCTCGCCTCCCCGCGGGAGGAGATCCGCGAGATGACGGTAGGCTTCAACCGGAAGATGCTGAACGCATGCTACGAACTCGGGGCGCAGGGGTTCGTCTCGGTCTCGGGCCGATACAACGCTTTGAATGCTCCACCGCGAGAACAGCTTGAGGGATGGTTCTTCGGGGCGCTGGAAAAGACCATCTCCCATGCGGAGCGCGCGGGGGTGAAGGTCTTTCTCGAAAACGTTCCCATGGGCGTCCTGCCGGATGCGCGGAGCATGGTGGCCTGCGTGGAGCGGTTTGACAGCCCGGCGCTCCGCATCTGCTATGACCTTGCGAATGCCCATTTCATCCATGAGGACCTGAGCGAAGCGCTGCCGCTGGTCGTGCCCTATCTCGACCTCCTTCACATGTCGGATACCGGTCAGCAGCAGTGGCGCCACGATGCGATCGGCACCGGCAGCGTCAACTTCGCCGCTGCCGCAAGCGCGTTGCAGGCGGCCGGATTCAAGGGCCTCTCCGTCGTCGAAATCCTGAACGTCGATGCAGACCGGGCGGTCATGGAGGCGGTGGACAGGCTCTCTCCCCTCGGCTGGAAGATCGCGCGTCAGGGACCTTTCGCACAAGCGGCGTGAGCCGCGACGCAGGGTTTCTGAGTTCATCGGTTGACCTTTCCGCTGTTGAACGTCTTTTTGACATCAGCGGAAGCGAGGTGAAACCGTGAGCAGCGTCGTCGAGAAGTCACTGGCCATCATCGAGGGGCTGGCCGAGCATCCTGAGGGGTTGTCGGTCTCCCATATCGCGGGGATGACCGGTCAACCCGTCAGCGGTGTCCACCGCACTCTCCATGAGTTGATCCGGTTGGGCTATGTGCGTCAGATCGCGGACGGGGGCGATTACACGCTCTCGATCAAGCTGGCGGCACTCGGCCTTGGCTTCATGCGGCGCGCCGGGATCAATGACGTGGTTCAGCCGATCCTGGACCGGCTGGCCGCGGAATCAGGCGAACTCATCCGCCTCTCGGTCATCGATAACAGCGCGCTCACCTGGGTTGCCGTTGCGCAAGGGGCAACCACGGGGCTGCGCTACGATCCTGGGCAGGAACAGGGCGTTGTGGTCCACCTCGCCTCCTCTGCAGGCGGGCGGGCGTGGCTCGCGGCGATGCGGGACGAGGAGGCGCTGGAGCACGTCAGCGCGCAGGGCTTTGGCCGGGACGACGGTCCGGCGAAACCCATCGGCATCCCGGAGCTGCTGGCGATTCTCAAGGAAACCCGCGCGCGCGGCTATTCCGTGGCCGTCAGCACATATATTCTTGGCATGGCCGCGATGGCCGTGACGGTGCGGTATGCCGATACGGACCGAGTACTCGGCTGCCTGTCAATCGCGGGGCCATCAGTACGGATGACGGATACCCGCATGGCGGAACTGGCGCCGCTGTTGCAGTCGGCGGCGACAGAATTGGGGATGGCCGCGCCCGCCTCGGAATATTTCGCGCTTCCCGCCCGAAGAGCGGGCCCGAAGGTCGCCTGAAGTCAAGCGGTGTCACGGGGAATGAACTGGCCGGGCAGCAGGACATCCCCTTCCCGCTTGCCCTCCAGCACCTCGAACAGCGCCTCCGCCATCTGGGTGATCGGCTGCCGATAGGTCGTGAGGCGGTAGGCGGGTGACAGGGACAGCGGAATGTCGTCGAACCCCGTGACCGCAACATCCTGCGGGACTTTCAGCCCCAGTCGATAGCGCAGCGCATCCATGGCGCCGATGGCGAGGATGTCGTTTTCGCAGACAAGCACGTCCGGCCGGTTGTCCATCGCTCCGGTGAACAGCAGACTGACCGCCTCGATTGCCGCACCGAAGTCATACGCCTCGGCGTGAACGGTCGCCACATCGCCCCCTGTCCGGCTCCGCCAATGGTCGATGAAGGCGCTCTTGCGGTGGAGCTTGGCCGATTGCGTGTCCGGGCCGGCCAGAAACGCGGGCCGCCGGTAGCCACCCTCAACCAGATGATCCGCGATCCGTCCCATGGCGAAGATATCGTCGCAAGCGATTGTCAGTGTGTTCGGGTTCTGGCTATAGCGGGCAAAGACGACGAGTTTCTTGACCCGCCTTGCCCCAAGCGCAGTGTCCAGCACGCTGTCATCGAACCGCGTCCCGATCAGAACCGCAGCATCTACGCGCCGTTGGCTCGCCGCCAGCAACGCAGCCGATGCGTCATCGCTGTCCGACATGTGGATAAGCAGCGTCGCCCAGCCGTGACTGGACAGGATCCGCGTCAATCGTTCCAGCAGCACGAGCTTGTGGGGGTTGTTGAAGTCATTGGTGATGAGCGCGACCAGATTGGAACGGTCGGATGCCAGCGATGCCGCCAGCAGATCAGGCGCGTATCCCAGCCGCCGGGCGGCGGTAAGCACGCGATCCCGGCTTTTGGGGGAGATCGAAGCATCCTTTTTGAAAGCGCGGGCCACGGTCCAGCGGGACACACCCGCAGCGGCGGCCACGTCATCGGCGGTAACGCTGACTTCGGGATCGGGGAGCTTGTCCATCTGCCCTTTCTACCCCGCGGCACCCGGGGAGGAAAGATATTTGCACGCGCGTGCAGTTTATGTTGCACGCGCGTGCAGTGGTCGTCATTCTAGCGCTAACATGAGATCGCAGACGCGATTCGGGGGGGAAACGAATGCTCAGGGTTGCCCTGATCGGGGCGGGGCGCATCGGCCGCGTCCATGCCAGATCCATGTCCGCCACGCAGGCCAGCCGCGTCGTTGCGGTAGCCGATGCAAATGCCGAAGCCGCGGCTGACGTGGCGGCCGAGGTGGGTGCAGAGGTCCGGCAGATTGAGGAGATTCTCGCAGATCCCGCCATTGACGCGGTGCTGATCGCCACTTCCACCGACACACATTCCGAGCTGATCGAACGGGCGACAGCCGCCGGGAAAGCCGTGCTGTGCGAAAAGCCGGTCGATCTTTCGCTGGAGCGGGCAGAGCGGGCACTGAAGAAGGCGAGCGATACCGGCAGGCCTGTGATGATCGGCTTCAATCGCCGCTTCGACCCGAATTTTGCCGCTCTAAAGGCAGCCTATGACGGGGGGGAGATAGGGAGAGGGGAATTGCTGTCCATAACCTCCTTCGATCCGGCGCCCCCGCCCGTCGCCTACGTAAAGGTGTCAGGCGGATTGTTCCGCGACATGATGATCCACGATTTCGACATGGCCTGCTGGTTGTTCGACGGCCCTCCGAAGACGATCTTTGCCACCGGCAGCGCGCTGGTGGACCCGGAGATCGGCGCCGCGGGCGATGTGGATACGGCGGTTGTCACGATGACTTGGGCGGATGGGCGGATCGCCGTCATCCGCAATTCTCGCCGCGCGGGCTATGGGTATGATCAGCGGATAGAGCTTCTGGGATCCGAAGGGCTTCTGTCGGCCCAGAACGTGCTCGAAAACACGGTGGAGAAAATCACTGCGGCAGGCGCGCTATCGGCCAAGCCGGTCCATTTCTTTCTCGAACGCTACATGCGGGCCTATGAGCGGGAATGGGCGGCGTTCGTGGAGGCGCTGCAGGAGGGCAGGCCGATGCCCGTCAGCTTGCAGGATGGCGTGACCGCCCTCGCCTGCGCGGAACTGGCAGCCCGATCCGCCGCGACGGGCAGAGCCGTCAGCTTTTCGCCCGAAATGGCGGATGCCTGACATGCGCCCGATCGGCTGCTGCACCTGGATTTTCGCGGGCGAAGACCTGTCGCGCATTTCCATGCGGGCCTGTCGGGCGAAATTGAACGGGGTCGAACTGCACGGTGACATAGGCGGACTGGACCCTGCCCGGTCAGGGCGGTTGCTGGCCGAAGCGGGTCTGCAAATCTTTTCCGTCACTCCGGGCGATGCCGATATCAGCCACCCGGACCCGATACGGCGGCAGGCGGCAGTCACCTATTACGCGCGGCTGATAGAGTGGGTGGTGCGGCTGGATCATCCCGGGGTGCGGCTCTCCGTCCACGGGCAGGTCGGGCGCATCCGCCCGCTGGCGGATGAAGCGGCGGAGTGGGGATTTCTTGTGGAAAGTGTTCAGCACACCACCACGGTTGCCGCGACAGCGGGTCTTCCCGTCGTCTTCGAGTTGCTCAATCGCTATGAGAGCCATCAGGTGAATACCGTGGCGCAGGGCCTGACTCTCATCGAGCGGGTGGCAGCCCCCAACCTGTCGCTGCTGCCCGACGCCTATCACATGAATATCGAGGAAGCCGATCCACCGGCGGCGCTTCGCGCTGCCGGCGGCGCAATCGGCCTGTATCACGCGGCTGATTCCAACCGGCAGGGTATAGGCGAAGGCCATACGGATTTCGCAGCCCATGTCGCGGCGCTCGACGCCATCGGCTATCGCGGCCCGATCATTCTGGAGCCTGCCGCCCCCGGGCCGGACCCGTTCCGCGCCGACAAGGGGAACGGCTTCCGCGACCGGCTGGAGGCGATGATTACCGCCTCCGCCGCGCGACTTCGGACAATTCAAGAGATCACGCAGGAGCGGGACAGCCTGCCTGCCTGATGATCCTGCCGGGACGGGAGGCCCGGTCAGACCACAATCGAAGCAGGGGAGGAAAAGATGAACAGACTGAAACTCACGGTGGCGGCGATTGCAGTGGCGCTCGCCGCGCCCGTCGCGGCGCAGAACATCGTCATCGTCGCGCATGGGCAGGCGGCGGACCCGTTCTGGTCCGTGGTCAAGAACGGCGCTGCCGCGGCCGGGAAGGAAGCGGGGGTCACTGTAGATTTCCGTTCGCCCGAGACCTTCGACATGGTGCGCATGGCGCAGCTCATCGACGCGGCGGTCAATCAGAACCCGGACGGGCTTGTCGTGTCCATCCCGGATGGCGATGCGCTTGGGCCGTCCATCCGGCGCGCGGTGGAGGCGGGGATCCCGGTGATCTCGATGAACTCCGGTGGGGATGTCGCCCATGATCTCGGCGTCAGGCTCCACGTCGGGCAGTCGGAATTCGACGCGGGCAAGGCAGCGGGTGCGCGGCTGGCGGAAATGGGCGGCAAGAAGGGGATCTGCGTCAACCATGAGGTCGGCAACGTCTCCCTCGACCAACGCTGCGCCGGATTTGCCGAAGGCTTCGGCCATGCAGTCGCCGTGATCCCCACCCAGATGGACCCCGCGGAGGTTCAGTCCAAGGTCCGCGCGGCGCTGGAGGCAGACCCGGAGATCGACAGCGTCCTGACGCTTGGGGCGGCACTTGTGGGCGAGCCGGCCGTCGCCGCGGTCGAGGCCCTTGGAGAGACCGACAAGGTCAGGGTGGCAAGCTTCGACCTTTCTGCGGGTTTCCTGCAGGACGTGGCGGACGGCAAGGCAGCCTTCGCCATTGACCAGCAGCAATACCTTCAGGGCTATCTGCCGGTGAGCTTCCTCGCGCTCAACGCCAAATACGGGCTGATGCCGGCGGGCGACGTGGCCTCCGGGCCGAACCTCGTGGAAAAGGCCGCCGCTTCACAAGCCATCGACCTGTCCGCCAAGGGCATCCGCTGACCGGGCCACAGCCGCCGGGCGCAGTGCGCCCGGCTGAACCCGAACCGAACAGGGGGAAATACCCATGGCATCGGATACGACGACCCTTTCCGCGGATGAGCGGATCCGGTCGGAAAGCCTCGTCACGCGGTTGATGAAACGGCCGGAGCTCGGCGCAATCGGCGGTCTCGTGCTCGTCACCGTCTTCTTTCTCGTCACCGCCAGCCCTGCGATGTTCACGCCACAGGGCGTCATGAACTTCATGACCCCGGCGGCGCAACTTGGTATCCTGGGCATCGCGGCCGCGATGCTGATGATCGGCGGAGAGTTCGACCTGTCCATCGGGTCCATGATCGCCTTTGCAGGGCTGATCTTCGGTGTCCTTGTCGTCAACATGGGCCTGCCGCTGATCCTCGCAATTCCGCTCACCATGGCTTTCGCCGCGGGGATCGGCGCGCTCAACGGGGTGATCGTGCTCCGCACCGGGCTGCCCAGCTTCATCGTGACCCTCGCCTTCCTGTTCATTCTGCGCGGCGCGTCGCTGGTGGGGCTGAAGCTGTTCACCAATGGCTCCACGCAGCTTCGCGGCGTGCGGGAAGCGGTGGAGGGCGATTGGCTGGCCCCACTTTTCTCCGGCGATGCTTTCGGCGGGTTGTTCCGCTGGATGGCCGGGCAAGGCTGGATCGCCACGCTCCGCTCCGGCACACCGAGCGTGCCGGGCGTGCCGGTGGAAATCCTGTGGTTTGTGGGTTTTGCGCTGATCGCCACCTTCGTGCTGCTGCGCACTCCATGGGGCAACTGGATCTTCGCGACGGGCGGCGACAGGAATGCCGCCGAGAACTCCGGCGTGCCGGTGCGGCGGGTCAAGATCGCGCTGTTCATGCTGACGGCCTGTGCCGCCGCCCTTGTCGCCATCATCACCGTGATCGACTCCGGCTCCACGGATGCGCGCCGGGGCTTCATGAAGGAGTTCGAGGCCATCATCGCAGCCGTGATAGGGGGCTGTCTGCTCACCGGGGGTTACGGCTCCGCCATCGGGGCCTTCTTCGGCGCAATCATCTTCGGCATGGTCACCATCGGCCTGACCTATACCAGCTTCGATCAGGACTGGTTCCAGGTGTTCCTTGGCGGAATGCTCCTGCTCGCGGTGATCTTCAACAACGTGATACGCAAGCGCGTGACGGGAGAGCGGTGATGCCCGAACCCATCATCCAGATGGAAAACATCCGCAAGCATTTCGGTAATGTCATCGCACTGAATGGCGTGACCTTCGATGTGCAGCCGGGAGAATGTCACTGTCTGCTGGGTGACAACGGCGCGGGAAAATCGACCTTCATCAAAACCATGTCGGGGGTGCACAAACCCACCTCCGGCACCATCGCCTTTGAAGGCAGGCCGATGAGCTTTCAAAGCCCGCGCGACGCGATGGAGGCCGGGATCGCCACGGTGTTTCAGGATCTTGCCATGATCCCGCTGATGAGCGTCACCCGTAACTTCTTCATGGGACGGGAGCCGACGCGCGGACGCGGCCCCTTCAAGCGCTTCGACATCGAAAGGGCGAATGCCGTTACCATGGAGGAGATGCAGCGCATGGGCATCAACCTGCGTGCGCCGGATCAGGCCGTCGGCACGTTGTCAGGGGGGGAGCGGCAGACCGTCGCCATCGCGCGGGCGGTCTATTTCGGGGCCAAGGTGCTGATCCTCGATGAGCCGACGAGCGCCCTTGGCGTCCGGCAGACCTCGAACGTCCTGGCGACCATCGCACGGGTCAGGGCGCAGGGCGTGGGCGTAGTCTTCATCAGCCACAACGTCCGTCACGCCCTGGCGGTAGGAGACCGGTTCACGGTCCTGAACCGCGGCCAGACGCTTGGCACCGCGCGCAAGGGAGAGATCGATGCCTCCGCCCTGCAGGACATGATGGCCGGCGGGCAGGAAATCGCGCAACTGGAAGGCAGCCTCGGAGGAACGATCTGATGGCCGGGCTGGGCGTGGCGCTGATCGGCACGGGCTTCATGGGCAAATGTCACGCAATGGCGTGGCGCAATGTGGCGACCGTCTTTGGCGGCCCTCCCCCCCGGCTGGAGATGCTCTGCGATACTCCCGGAGACAGGGCTGCCGCTCTGGCGTTCCGTTTCGGTTTCGCCCGGAGCAGCGATGACTGGCAGGCGGTGGTGCAGGATCCCTTGGTGGATGTCGTGTCCATCACCACCCCCAACGCACTTCATCGCCGGATGGCGGAAGCCGCGCTGCGGGCGGGCAAGCATGTCTGGCTTGAAAAGCCGATGGCTCTGACGCTCCCGGATGCGGAGGCGATGGCGGCGCTCGCTGCCCGCCATCCTGCTCAGGTCACGCTGCTCGGCTACAACTATCTGCGGAGCCCGGCGTTTCAGGCAGCGGCGAAAATGGTGGCCGAAGGGGCGATAGGCCGCCCGCATGCTTTCCGCGGTGTCTATGACGAGGATTATTCCGCCGATCCCGCGCTTCCTTGGACGTGGCGGATGACGAAGGCGGAGGGAGGGTTGGGGGCACTCGGCGATCTGGGATGCCATCTCGTGAGCCAGATGGTCACGCTCATGGGGCCGGTTGCCGAGGTCACGGCGCTGACCCAGATCACGGTTCCCGAACGGCCCTCCCCCGATGGACCGCGCGCGGTGGAGAACGAGGACAGCGCGCTCGCCCTCGTCCGTTTTGCCTCGGGCGCGCTTGGCTCCTTCGCGACCTCCCGGGTGGCGCGGGGGCGCAAGTGCCGCCTGCAATGGGAAGTGCAGGGAAGCGATGGCACCATGGTCTTCGATCAGGAGAACATGAACGAACTGTGGCTCCACCGCAGGGGAGAGGCCGGGTTCACACGTCACCTCACCGGCCCTGAGCAGCCCGACTTTGCCGCCTTCTGCCCCGCGCCCGGCCACAACTTCGGCTTCAACGAACAGAAGGTGGTGGAATGCCGGGATATCATTGCGGCAATCGGCGGCGCACCTTCCCGCGGGCCTGATTTCGCGCAGGGGCTCGCGATCGAGCGCGTGATCCATGCCATGGCCGCCTCCGAGGGCCGCCCCGTCCGCATCGAGGAGACAGCGCATGAAGACGCTTGATGTGATCACGATTGGCCGATCCTCGGTCGATCTCTATGGCCAACAGATCGGGGGCCGTCTGGAGGACATGGCCTCCTTCGCGAAATATATCGGCGGCAGCCCCACCAACGTCGCCTGCGGTGCCGCGCGGCTGGGCCTCCGGTCGGCTGTGATCACGAAAGTCGGAGATGAGCACATGGGCCGGTTCATCCGCGAGCAGTTGACGCGCGAGGGGGTCGATACGCGCGGTGTTCTCACCGACCCGGAGCGGCTCACCGCGCTCGTTCTGCTGGGCATCCGCGATGAGGATAGCTTTCCCCTGATCTTCTACCGGGAGAACTGTGCCGACATGGCGCTCTCGCCCGACGATATCGACGAAGACCTCATCGCGGAGGCCCGCTCGGTTCTCGCGACGGGCACGCATCTCAGCCATCCCCGGACGGAAGCCGCCGTTCTGAAAGCGCTCGACCTCGCGCGGCGGCACGGGGCACGGACGGCGCTCGACATCGACTATCGCCCGAACCTCTGGGGCGTGGCGGGGCATGGGGAGGGCGAGAGCCGGTTCGTGGAAAGCGCCGCGGTGACCGCCCGCCTTCAGAAAACGCTGCCGCTCTTCGACCTGATCGTCGGCACGGAGGAGGAGTTCCATATCGCTGGCGGCAGCACCGATACGCTCGACGCGCTCCGTGCGGTGCGGAAAGTCTCGGGCGCCGTGCTGGTCTGCAAGCGGGGCGCTGCGGGGGCCGTCGCCTTTGCCGGCCCGATTCCCGACAGTATCGATGCGGGGGAGAGCGGGCCGGGCTTTCCCATTGAGGTCTTCAATGTGCTGGGCGCGGGCGACGGGTTTTTCTCCGGCCTCCTGAAGGGCTGGCTGGACGGCGAAAGCTGGCCGCGTGCGCTCGAATACGCCAATGCCTGCGGGGCCTTTGCCGTCAGTCGTCATGGCTGCACGCCTGCCTATCCGAGCCTTGAGGAGTTGCGCTTCTTCCTGTCGCGCGGCCTCCGTCGCCCCGATCTGCGCAATGATCGGGAGCTTGAGCAGATACACTGGTCAACGACCCGAACCGCGGGCTGGGAGGACTGCCGCATCTTCGCCTTCGACCATCGCGCGCAACTGGAGGAGATGGCGGGATACAGCCCCGCGAAGGGCGCGGCCTTCAAGGACCTCTGCCTCCGGGCCGCGCGCGAGGTGCAGGGCGGGCGGACGGGCTACGGCATTCTCTGCGACAGCCGGATCGGGCGGCGCGCGCTCCACGCGGCCTCGGGCAGCGGACTGTGGATAGGCCGCCCTGCGGAATGGCCGGGCTCCCGCCCCCTCGCGCTGGAGCCGGAACTGGGGCCCGATTGCGGCGGCTTGCAGGAGTGGGCAAGGGAGAATGTGGTGAAGGTGCTCTGCTTCTGCCACCCCGCCGACCCGCCCGACATGAGGACCGCGCAGGAGGAGACGGTGCTCCGCCTGTTCACAGCGGCGCGCCGTAACGGGCTGGAATTTCTGCTGGAGATCATTCCTTCGCGTGTCGGCCCCGTAGATGACACCACCACCGCCGTGCTCATCCGGCAGTTCTACGAAATCGGCGTGCGCCCGGACTGGTGGAAGCTGGAGCCGATGACAACGCCGGCCGCATGGGAAGCGGCCATCGCCGCCATTGAATCGCATGACCGCCACACCCGCGGCATCGTCGTGCTGGGGCTGGACGCGCCCGAGGCGGTGCTGGGAGAAAGCTTCCGTATCGCGGCGGCCTTTCCGCTGGTGCGGGGCTTCGCGGTCGGGCGAACGATCTTTGCGGAAGCGGCGCGGCAATGGTTCGCCGGGCGCACGGACGATGCCGCGGCAGTGGCGGAGATGGCAGCGCGCTATCGCCGTCTCTGCGATCTTTGGGACAAGGCGCGCGCCTGCGCGCGGAGGGAGGCGGCATGACGCTCAGATTGACGGCCGCACAGGCCATGGTGCGCTGGCTCTCGCAACAGCAAAACGAAGCGGGCGAGCGGTTCATCGAAGGCGTATGGGCGATTTTCGGTCATGGCAACGTGGCCGGTTTGGGCGAGGCGCTGCACGGGGTGGGCGCCGATTTGCCGACATGGCGAGGACAGAACGAACAGACCATGGCCCATGCTGCCGTCGCCTATGCCAAGGGGAATGCCCGTCGGCGGGCGCAGGCCGTGACAAGCTCGATCGGGCCGGGGGCTACCAACATGGTGACCGTCGCCGCCGTGGCGCATGTGAACCGGTTGCCGCTTCTCCTCATTCCCGGAGACGTCTTTGGCAACCGCCGGCCGGATCCGGTCCTGCAGCAGATCGAGGACTTCGAGGACGGAACGGTCAGCGCCAACGATTGTTTCCGCCCCGTCAGCCGCTACTTCGACCGTATCACCCGGCCGGAGCACCTGCTGACGGCCCTGCCCCGTGCGATGCGAGTGATGACCGACCCCGCAACATGCGGCCCGGTCACGCTGGCCTTCTGTCAGGACGTGCAGACGGAAGCGCATGACTGGCCCGAGGCGTTCTTTGCGCCGCGCATCTGGCGTATCCGCCGCCCCGAACCGGATGCCGCCGATCTTGCAGAGGTCGCGCGCCTGATCCGGGAGGCAACCGCACCGGTCATCGTCTGCGGCGGCGGCGTGATCTATTCGGGCGCGGAGAGGGCGCTGGCCGATTTCGCCGCCCGCCACGCCATCCCGGTGGTGGAGACGCAGGCCGGGAAATCCGCGCTCCCGCAAGCGCATCCGTTGAATTACGGCGCGGCCGGGGTGGATGGATCGGCGGCAGCCAATGCCATGGCGGGCAAGGCGGATCTGGTCATCGGCATCGGCACCCGCTTTCAGGATTTCACGACGGGCTCATGGTCGCTCTTCGCGCGTCCGGGGCGACGGCTCGTCAGCATCAACACCCAAGGGTATGACGCCGACAAGCATGGCGCCGTCGGGCTGCTGGCCGATGCGCGTGTCGCGCTCGACCGGCTGGGAGGTCTGCTCGGGACCTATCGCGCCACGAATGCCGATGCGGCGGCGCGCAGCCGCTGGCTGTCGGCGGTGGAGGCGCATTGCGCGCGCCCCCGGAACACCAACCTGTTGCCCACCGATGCGCAGGTCATCGGCGCCGTGCAGCGTGCCGCGACAGAGGCCAGCATCGCCATGTCTGCCGCGGGCACCATGCCCGGAGCGCTGAAACTGCTGTGGCAGGCCTCTCAGGGCGGGTATCACATGGAATACGGCTATTCCTGCATGGGCTACGAGATCGCCGGCGCCATGGGCCTGAAGCTCGCGCAGCCGGAGCGGGAGGTGCTCTGCTTTGTCGGCGATGGCAGTTACATGATGGCCAACTCCGAACTCGCCACCGCTGTGATGCGGCGCATCCCCTTCACGGTCATCCTGACGGACAATCGCGGATATGGATGTATCAACCGTCTCCAGCAGGGCACGGGGGGCGAAGCCTTCAACAACCTTTATGCCGATTGCGCGGTCGAAGCACAGCCGGAGATCGACTTCGTTGCCCATGCCCGCAGCATGGGCGCCCATGCGGTCAAAGCCGCGGACATCGCCGATCTGGAGGCGCAGGTCGCTGCCGCGCGTCTCCGCAATCTGCCCACCGTCATCGTGATCGAGACCGACCCCAGCCATGGCCCCGGTTTCGGCGAGGCGGGACATTGGTGGGACGTGGCCGTCCCGGACACCGGCGACGGCGAGAAACTCCAGCAGGCCCGCGCCCGCTATCTCGAGGCGCTGGCGCGGCAGAACCTGGTCAACTGACGGATGGCAAAGATGATCCTTTACGGCACCAACCCTATCGCCTGGGCCAATGACGACGACCGCTCCATCGGCGCTGACATTCCGACGGACCGCATTCTGCACGAAGCGGGCGAAGTCATCGGCTTCGACGGAATCGAGAATGGCCATCGCTGGCCCGAAGACCCCGAGGCGCTGAAGGCATTGCTGGCGCGCTATGGCCTTCGCTTCATCTCGGGCTGGTATTCCATGGCCCTGCTCACCCGCGGTGTGGATGAGGAAATCCGTGCCGCTCAGCCCCATCTCGCGAAGCTCAAGGTGAACGGCTGCAAGGTCTGCATCGTGTGCGAATGCTCCAACACCGTGCATGGCGATCCTCTGGCGCCCGTGAACGATCGGCCCCGACTGACAGCGGCGGAGATGACGGCCTTCGGCGCGCGAGTGGAGGAATTCGCCCGCTATCTGGCGGATGAGGGCGTGACGCTCGCCTATCATCACCACATGGGCACGGTTGTCGAAAGCCCCGAGGATATCGACGCCTTCATGGCCGCGACAGGGCCTGCGACACATCTGCTGTTCGACGCGGGCCATTGCGCCTTTGGAGGCGGTGACCCGGAGACGGTGCTGGCGCGCCATGTCGCGCGCGTGGCGCATGTCCATGCCAAGAATATCCGCCGCGGGGTGACGGAGCGCGTGCGGATGGAGAACCTCTCCTTCCTTCAGGGCGTTCTGGCGGGGGCCTTCACCGTGCCGGGCGACCCGGAGGGAGCGATCGACTTCCTGCCGCTGCTGCGGATACTCGCGACGGCAGGCTATCAGGGCTGGCTGGTCATTGAAGCGGAGCAGGATCCCGACCGCTACGATCCGCTCATCTACCAGACCCTCGGTCTCGACTCTCTGCGCGCCGCTACGCGGGAGGCGGGGCTGGACCGGGCCGTCGCTGCAGAGACGCGGCCATGAGCGCCCTTCTCCGCCGTCCCTTCGGTCATCATGGCGAGGTCCATTGCATCACACCCGAAAACGCCGGATGGCGTTACGTGGGCTTCACGCTCCACCGCCTGCGCCCCGGCGACCGTATTTCCGGTGCGACGGGAGACCGGGAGGCGATCTTCGTCATGGTGGAGGGCAAGGCCGCGTTCCGGGCCGCGGGGCAGGACTGGGGGGTGCTCGGCGATCGGATGGACGTTTTCGACCGCACACCGCCGCATTCTCTCTACCTGCCGAACGGATCGGACTGGGCGGCGGAGGCGGTGACGGGCTGCACGATCGCACTCTGCACGGCACCGGGCAAGGGTGGCCATCCGCCGCGGCGCATCGGGCCCGACGGGATCGAGCTTACCCCGCGCGGCGACGGAACCAACACCCGCTACATCAACAATATCGCCATGGAAGCGCAAGATTTCTGCGACAGCCTGCTGGTGACGGAGGTCTTTACCCCCGCGGGCCACTGGTCGTCCTACCCCTCCCACCGGCATGACGAAGACGACTTCCCGCGGATCACCTATCTGGAAGAAACCTACTACCATCGACTTCGCCCGGCGGAGGGCTGGGCGGTGCAGCGCGTCTATACAGATGACGGGGCCCTGAACGAAACCATGACAGTTCGGGATGGCGATGTCGTACTTGTGCCGCGCGGCCATCATCCCTGCGGCGCCCCCTTCGGTTTCGAACTCTACTATCTCAACGTCATGGCAGGGCCGCGGCGGAACTGGCGCTTCATCGTCGCGCCGGAAATGGAGAGCCTCACAAGATAAATCGCGCGTTCTCGCCCGTCAGACTCCCGCCGAAACCGCAATGGCACGCTGCAACGACAGCCGCCCCACCGTCCTGCCCGCCCCGTCGCACACAGCGAGGCACTGGACGCCGTGCCCCATCATCTCGCGAAGGGCATCGGTCAGGGTGGTTTCCACCGTCACGGTCGGGCCCGCAGTGTCAGGCCCTGCCGCTTCCATAACGGAGGCGACCCGCACCACCTTGCCACGGTCCACATGCTGCACGAAATTCGCGACGTAGTCGTCGGCAGGGTGCAGCACGATTTCCTGCCCCGTCCCCTGCTGGATGACCGCACCGTCCCTGAGCAGCGCAATGCGATCCCCGAGGCGCAGGGCTTCGTCAAGGTCATGCGTAATGAACACGATGGTCTTGCGGACCTCCTTCTGAAGATCGAGCAGCACCGTCTGCATGTCGTAGCGGATCAGCGGGTCCAGCGCGGAATAGGCCTCGTCCATCAGCAGGATCGGCGCATCATTGGCCAGCGCACGGGCCAGACCCACCCGTTGCTGCATCCCGCCCGACAACTGGGCGGGATATTTCCGTTCGAACCCGGCGAGACCCACCCTGTCGATCCAGCGGGCAGAGATGCGGTTCCGTTCGGCGGCGTCCATGCCCTGCACCTCCAGCCCATAACCCACATTGTCGAGCACGGTTCGATGCGGAAGCAGGCCGAACTTCTGGAATACCATCGCCGTCCGGTGGCGCCGGAAGTCGCGGAGAGCAGTGGGAGACATCCTCACCACATCCTCCCCCTCCACGAGTATCTCTCCGGCAGTCGGCTCGATAAGCCGGTTGATATGGCGGATCAGCGTGGATTTCCCCGAGCCGGACAGGCCCATCACCACCTGTATGCCGCCCGGGGCGATGGAAATGTTGATATCGCGCAGCCCGAGGACATGGCGATACCGCTCGTTGAGCTCCTGCTTCGACAGGCCGCGTTGAACCGCTTTTATGTAGTCGGCAGGGCGAGGGCCGAAGATCTTGAAGAGATGGCGGATTTCGATGCTGATGGGATCAGACACGACGACCGCCGCGATGCTTCTGAAGCCGGAAGCCCCAAGCCTGACTTATCCGGTCAAAGACGATGGCGATACCGACGATGGCCAGCCCGTTGAACAGGCCCAGCGTGAAATACTGGTTGGAAATCGCCTTCAGCACCGGCTGGCCCAGGCCCTGCACGCCGATCATCGACGCGATGACGACCATCGCCAGCGCCATCATGATCGTCTGGTTGATGCCCGCCATGATCGTCGGCAGCGCGAGTGGAAGCTCCGCCTTCACCAGCCGTTGCCAGCGGGAAGAACCGAAGGCATCCGCCGCCTCCAGCACCTCGCCATCCACCTCGCGGATACCAAGGTTCGTCAGCCGGATCATGGGCGGAATGGCATAGATCACCACCGCGATGAGGCCCGGCACCTTGCCGATGCCCAGCAGCATGACAACCGGGATCAGATACACGAAGGATGGCATGGTCTGCATCACGTCGAGCACGGGGTTAACGAAAGACTGAACCCGGTCGGAGCGCGACATGAAAATGCCGATGGGCAAGCCGATGACGATGGCAAGAAGTGTCGATGTCAGGATCATGGAGATCGTCTTCATCGTATCGTCCCACATCCCGAACGCCCCGATCAGCACGAGGGTCGCCACGCTGGCGATCACGATGCGCAGGCTGCGGCTGGCGAACCATGCAAGAGCGGCAATGGCCGCAAGGATGATGGGCCAGGGCGTGCTCGTCAACAGCGCCTCCGACCACACCAGAAACTGCCGGAGCGGCTCGAAAAAGCCTTCAATCGCATCGCCGTAGGAGCGTGTGAAGGTGCGAAAGCCCTCATCGATGACCTTCTTGAGATCACGGAGGGTCGAGTCATCGAGCTGTGGGAACCTGTCGAACCAGGCCATGGCGACCTCCTGATCGGATGGGCTATGACATGCGGGAGGCGGCGAAGCCGCAGGGGCGGCTCCGCCAGCGGATCAGAGTGCCGCCTTGATGCGCTCGGCCGCTTCGGGGCTGACCCACGCACTCCACATATCGGGATGTTCCTTCAGGAACTGCCGCGCGCCATCCTCTCCCGTCGCCTGATTGTCCGTCATCCAGGCCATGAGCTGGTTCACGGTATCGTTGGTCCAGCTGCGCTTCTTCAGATAGTCGATGACCGCGGGATCGGTCTCGTCCGCGAATTTCTTCGACACGAGCGTAAAGACATTGTCCCGGGGGAAGGCATTGGGCTTTGGATCGGCGCAATCGGCCGAAGAGGTGCAGCGCTTCCATTCCGCAGGGTCATTCGGAATGCCGAAATCCACGGCGACCATATCGTATTTGCCCAGCATCGACGTGGGCGACCAGTAGAAGCCGAGCCATGGCGCCTTCTGTTCATAGGCCTTGGCCATGGAGCCGTCGAGCCCTGCGGCGGAGCCTGTATCGACAAGGGTGAAGCCCTTGCTTTCGATATCGAAGGCCTTGGCGAGCTGTGTCGTCACCACCGTTCCACCCCAGCCCTGCGGGCCGTTGTAAACGGCACCTTTCGACTTATCCTCCGGTGCCGGGAAGAGTTCGGGATGGGCAAGGATCTCCTCGATCTTGTTGAGGTTGGGATGCTCGTCGAGCATGTAGCGCGGGATAAACCAGCCCTGCTGCCCACCATCGGAAAGCGAGCGGGACAGTTCGACGATCTTGCCATCCTTCAGGCCGCCCGCGACCACCTCGGGCATGAGATCGACCCAGGATTCCGGCACCACCTCGGGCTTGCCCTTCTCTACCAGAGAGGTGATGGCCGGCACCGTGTCGCTGGTGGTGATCTCTGCACTGCAGCCATAGCCCTTATTCAGAATGAACTGGTCGAGGCTCGCCAGCACCTCGGCGCTCTGCCAGTTCATGCTCGCGATGGTGAAGCTGCCGCAAGCTGCGCTGGCAGCCGTCGAAAACGCTGCCGCCGGAAGGGCAACCGCGATGAGACACGCTAGCTTTTTCATTTCCATTCCCTGTTGCGGCTTTTGTGATCTGCCCGCGAGCTGCCGCTTTTGCACGTCGGGCACCTTGAGATACGTTAGACGGCGCCTGCACCGGCCATAGTCCGTGCCCTTTCCGCAGCGGCTTCAAGCGCTGTTCGCAGCGCGGTGGAAAACCCTCCTCTTTCCGCCGCGTCCAATCCGGTCGCGGTAGTGCCTGCGTAGTCCTGATAGGCAGTGAGGAAACTCTGCGCCCGCTGCGGGTGCCCGGCCAGCAGGGCAGCACCATCGCAGACGGCAGCTTTCGCGGCGTGCCATGCGATGCCGTCCGGGATCCCGTGTCGCTTCATCACGTCAACCATCGCAACCATCATCAGGGAGGGATAGGCCGCGCCAGAGCCGGAAACGGCGGTCATCATGTCGATTTGTCGCTCCTTCGGCAGCTCATCAAAGGTGCCGATCGCGCCCAGAATACGGTGAACCGTAGTACGATCCGCCTTTGTCACATCGGCACCTGCCCAGAAGGGCGAGTAGGATTTGCCGGTTTCGGCCGCGGCATTCGGCATTGCGCGCACGACGCGCGCCCCGCTACGGGCAAGATCGCCGCTTCCCACGCCAGCCATCAGGGAAATGAGCAGCTTGCCTGGGGCTTGCAGCCGGAGCCCCGGCCATGTCTCGGGGCGAACCGCGACGATGACCACATCCACCCGCGCCACCAGTTCCGCAGGATCGCCGGCCCAGCCGATTGCGTATGGCTTGTATGGGCCGGGGTTGCCGCTGCGGTTCATCGCGACCAGCCCGGAGGGCTTGACGATCCCCGATGTCAAAAGCCGCGTCCCCAGCGCCGCGCCGATCCAGCCGGTCGCGCCGATCAAACCGATCCGCATGTCCGCCGATCGCGGGGCCGCTCCGCTCATCTTACCGCCAAGGAGGGAAGCGGACGGAGAACCCTAACCGCACAAAGGCCTAATTTCCGGTCTGCCGCGCCTTTCACAGCTTTTCACGCCTCTACAAAACCTCCCTCCAAAATGGCGGAAGCCGCGTCGGGCGGAGTACGGTTTACGACCATATATCTCTCATTTCCGCCATACTGCATATTTCGATGCTGTAGAGCGGCGTTAGCGGTCGCAGATTATCGTGATGGTCAGGGAGACAGCGCTTTGTAGGCTGCCGCAGCACCCGGATGAAGCGGCGCGATCTCTGCCCCCTCCTCCATCCGCGATGCTTCGACCGCGCCGAAAATCGGTGCCTCTATCCGCAGGGCGGGCAAGGCCGCAAGCGTCTGTTCGACCAGCGTCTTCACCAGATCATCAGGCTGCGCGGCCGAGGTGATGACCGTCGCGGTGACGGCGAGGGACGCGATATCTGCCACCGTGCCATAGTCCGAGGCGGGGATGGAAATGGCGCGGAAATCCGGATGCCGGGAGAGAATGCTCTCGCGCGTCGGCGCCGAAATCCCCACGATTTCAAGGTTGCAGCGTGAAATGGCACTGGCCAGACCCGCATTGGGATGACCCATCACGAGAATGGAGGCATCGATCCGCCCGGCGCAGAGTTCTTCATAGGCGCTCGCGATCGGGAGTTCGAGCACCATGGGAAAGTCGTTGCTGCTCAACCCGACTGCATCGAGCACGCTGAGAGCCGTCGCATGCCGACCGGAGGCCGGCGCGCCGATATCGATCCGATGGCCCCGCAGTGCCAGCAGACTGTCGATCCCACGGCCGCGCGCGGCAAGGAGGGTGAGCGTTTCGGGATAGAGCGCCATGACCGTCCGAAGCTCGGTCATCGGACCTTCTGCCTCGAAAAGACCCGCGCCCTGATAGGCATATCTCAACCAGTCCGACTGCACGATTGCAAAGTCCAGATCGCCGGACTTCAGCGCGGCGAGATTGTAGATCGTTCCTTGGGTCGCCTCCGCGCTGCATCGGATCGTGCCGTCGGAGTGACGGTTGACGGCACCGCAGATCGCCTTGGCCGCAGCATAGTAGTTCCCGGTCACCTCCCCCGTTCCGATCGAGAAGAATCGCAGATCCGGGGAAGCCTGGTCCGCTGCCATCGCCGGGGAGGCGATCACAGCCGACAGGGCGAAAAGGAGCCGAACGAACGAGATCATAGTGAGCGCCCTGTACCAGCATCTGCAAGGGAAGAATAATCGAGCGTTCCACATGCGACAATTTGCATTTTACCCTTCGCGCTTCTCCGTTCGCGCGATAGCTTCGCGGTGACATCTACGGTCACGTGCTCATGTTTGATTTTGTCTACGATATTCCCCAGCAGCAACTGGCGATCGGCTTCCTCGCCTTGGCGATCATCGGCATGTTGCTGGGGATGCTGGTATTCAAGCCGGTTATGCGTGTCCTGATCGGCTCCGGCCCGGATCTGAACGAATCCATCAATTACGCGACCTCGGGTTTCAGCCTGTTCTACGGCTTGCTGCTCGGCCTTCTCACCGTATCGGCCTATCAGAACAATGACCGCGTCCGCACTGCCATGCTGGATGAGGCGAACTCCATCTCCGCGCTCTATGCCGATGTGAACGTGTATCCCGAGCCGCTGCGATCCGACATGAAGGATATGCTGCGCGATTATGTGTTGTTCACCATCCACAAGGACTGGGCCGCACATCAGCGCGGCGACTTCCTCGACGGAGGCAACAACCGCTCCAATGCCATGCGCCAGCGTCTGGCGGAATTCGAGCCGCAGACACCGGGGCAGGAGATCGTGCATGCCGAGGTGCTCTCCGCGTTCCGCGATTTCGTCGCCGCCCGGCAGCAGCGCATCGCTGCCGTCTTCGTACGGATCCCGCAGGCGATGTGGTACGCCGTGTTCGGCGGCGCGGTCATCAGCGTTCTGCTGATCTGCCTGCTGCGTATGCGGCCGCTGCGGCAGTTCTTTCTGGGCGCCGTCACCTCGGTCTTTCTTGCCGTCATTCTGTTCGTGATGTCCACGCTGGACGCACCGCTGCGGGGGGCAGCCGGGCTGCGGCCGGAATCCCTCATCATGGTATGGGAGCGTTCGATGTCATGGGACGAGCCGCGTTACTGAAGGGGGACGGTTATGGCGGAATTCAGTGTCCGTGAGGTCGAAGGGATGCGCCAGATCCGCATCGATATCGCAGAGGAAACGGTGCGCGCCCGCCATGGCGCAATGTCCACCATGCAGGGCAACGTGGTCATGACGCCCCGTCTGCCCGGACCGCGCGACATCTTCCGATCCTTCTTTACCTCGGATGCCCGTATCCGGCCCTTTTACACGGGAACCGGCTCCGTTCTTCTTCAGCCGACGCTCGGCGGCTACCATCTTCTGGATGTGACACCGGGTGAGCGGTGGATACTGGAACCGGGGGCGTACTGGGCCTCCGAAGGATCGGTGCAGCTTGGCATGACGCGAGAACCCGCCTGGTCCAGCTTCTGGGCGGGCGATGGGTTTCTGTCATGGAAGACAACCGTTTCAGGCACAGGCAAGGTCGCCATCAACGCCCCCGGCCCGGTGGAGACCATCGATGTCGATGACAGCGACTTCCGGGTTCAGGGGCGGCTCGTCCTGGGCCGGACGGGCGGGCTGAAGTTTTCATCCCGCGCACCGGCGAGATGGCCCCGCAGCCTGATCTCCGGTCAGAGGCGGTTGCGCGCCTTCCATGGGACGGGCCGCGCGCTGGTCTGCTGGGTGCCCTACTGGAACGAGCGCCTTTACAGGACGATCGCCGAACAGGCCGCAATGGAAGGGGTCCAGTAACCCCCTCCGCCGCAGAAGAAAGATCAGAAGTCTATCCCGAGCGCCATCCCGCCGATCGCATAGATCGCGCAGGTGATGAGCAGGATACCGATCAGGTTCATCACCGCCCCGCCCCGCGCCATCTGGGCGATCGTGACCGCCCCAGAGCCGAAGACGATCGCGTTCGGGGGCGTGCCTACCGGCAGCATGAAGGCGCAAGTCGCCGCCAGCGCCGCGGGCACGATCAGCATCATCGCATTGACGTCAAGGCCCAGAGCCACACCTCCGAGGATCGGAATGAACGTCGCAGCCGTCGCGGTATTGGAGGTCACCTCCGTCAGGAAAAGGATGATACCGACGACCGAAGCGACGAGCAGGATTGCGGGCAGCGCCCCCAGACCGGACACCTGCGCGCCGAACCAGTCATCCAGCCCGGACGACCCCACGGCAGCGGCGAGACTCAGGCCACCCCCGAACAGCAGCAGAACGCCCCACGGCAGCCCGTCCTCCGCATCTTTCCAGTTCAGGACCATCTTCGTCTTGCCCTCCGCAGGCAGGATGAACATGGCAAGCCCCGCCGCAATGGCGATGACGGTGTCGTTGAAACCGCCCAGCCAGGGCAGAGCGGCAGCGACGAACGGAATGTTGCCGAGCAAGCCCGGAACGATCCACAGGAAGGCCGCACTCACGAACACGGCGAGCACCACCTTTTCCCCTTGGCTCATTGGCCCCAAAGCATCGATCTCCTTGTCGATCATGCTGCGGCCCCCGGGGATTTCCGGCAGCTCGAAGCGATAGATGACCCGGGTCATCACCCACCACGCCAGCAGGATGAACACTGCGGCGAGCGGCAGGCCGATCATCATCCACTGGAAGAAGCTGATCGGCGCGCCCAGCGTATCCGCCGCATACCCCGCCACGATGGCATTGGGCGGGCTTCCGAGCAGCGTGCCGAGCCCTCCGATGGAGGCCGACCATGCGATGCCGAGCATCAGGCAGACGCCGAAAGTCGCCACGTTGGGATCGCGGATCGCTTCCGTGATCGTCTGGCCGTTCCCGATGTCCTCGACCGATCCAGCGGACTTGCCCCCGCTGGTGAACAGCGCGAGGATCGACATGCCGATGGGCAGCATCATCAGCGCCGTCGCGGTGTTGGAAACCCACATCGACAGAAACGCTGTGGAGACCATCACGCCAAGGACAATGCGGCGCGGCTCCACCCCGATGCGCGCGATGGTGAGCAGCGCGATACGCCGGTGCAGGTTCCATTTCTCCATGGCGATCGCGATGAGAAATCCACCCAGAAAAAGGAAAACGATGGGATTTGCATAGGGCGAAGTCGCCTGCGACACGCTCTGCCCCGTAAGCGCTGGAAACAGCACGATGGGGATCAGCGACGTGGCGGCCAGCGGTATGGCCTCCGTCATCCACCAGATCGCCATGAGCGTTGCAATAGCCGCAACCGCACGACCATCCGCGCTCAATCCCTCCGAACCCCCGAGCAGAGCATAGACGACAAGCGCCGCAATCAGACCGAGCGCGCGCATGATCCAGACGTTATACTGCCGCCACCCGCGTTGCTCGTTGAACTGACCCTGATGACTGAGTTCCGGCTTTTCTCCAGCCATATGATCCTCCCGTAAAAAACCTGCCGCCGCGAGCGGCGTGGATCCCGACGGAAATAGTGCTCAGCAAGCACGGTCAATGTTGCAAAACGTCCCGATAAGCTCAGCAATATGTGGCGAATGGACGCAATACCGCCGCTTGCGACCATTCTGTCGCGACTAGTTTCACCGGTGGAAGCTACTGGCAGGAGGCAGCGACCTTTCGCGCAGGGCACGACCCTTTACAGCAGGAGTCCTCGCGGTCTGCACTCGACACATGGACGGACCCCGGGAGGGCCCGATTTCGGCGTGGCGCGGTGCGGCTGGCTCCAAGCATCGGGGCGCAACGGGAGATCGCAGAGGATCCGGGGATCAGGTAGTCGGTGCTGCTGTATTGACCCAGCGGAATCTGCTCAGGTTAAGCCGCAAATCTGAATGCCTGTGCTGGCGTGCGCATGGCAAGCGCCTGATGCCGTGGGCGGGTATTGTAGAAACTGATCCAGTCGCCGATTGCCCGTTTGCGCACGGATGCTGTCGAAGCGCTGACGATGGACCCTTTTCTCATTCAGCGTCCGGATCACGCGCTCAACCCTATCGTTCCGGCTCGCGGGCAAGGTGGCGCATGAACTCCTGCCGAAGGCCGTAGCTGCGGACCAGTATAGTGATAGTGGCGACCTGTAAAAACCAGGCCATTGTCCGACCGCAGCAGAAACTCGCGGTTGACGCGGCCAAGAGTGCCGAAGCGGCTGATCAGGGCGTGCTCCAACGCGCTGGCGGCGCTCGAAGCCTTGCCAGTGCGCGACAGATCCCAGCCCAACAGCTCGCGGGTGTGGCCATCGATGACCAGCGCCAGCTTGGCCCAGTCATCCCGACCCTGCCCAAATCCGACACATGTCGGTCGACCAACGTTTGTTCGGGGCACTCGCTACGGGCGGGATTGCCGCGATGGGACGCTTGCGTACCTGCCAGCCCTTGAGCTGAAAAACCCGCTGATCCGTGTTCTTATTGAAGTCGAGGAGCCAAGCCACGGTTCTGTAGCCTAAGGACGGTTCCTGCCCGATCATGGCCTTGAGGGGCTCGGCAAAGCGCTGATCGACCTTCGGAGCCGCCTTGGTTGGCCGGTAATACACCGTCCGGTGCGGGACCCTCAAATCAGACACAAAGCTTGGTCAGCGGAACTGCAATACCATATCAGGCTGCTGCAAAATGCTTTTTGTCTTGTGTTGGAGCGGAAATCGGTCGCAATCTGACGAAATCCAGCGGAAAATCTATATGCTTCCGGCGTTTCCGGACCGATTTTCCGATTTCCGGCACATAGGTATGACACTTCACGACTTTTTCAGCAGCCTGCTAAGCAAGAAGGTCCTGCTGGATGCTCCGGATCATTTCTCATCCTATCCATCCAGCAGGGACTGGTATTTTTCGGGCACGTAACTCCAGCACGCGGTCTTACGCTTCGCTGTCCGGCGCTTAATGCTATCGTCCATGTTCAAATTCATTGCAACGTTCTCATTTGCAGCATGAGCAGATTTTCAATGGGTCACTACAATGACGTGGTTCGCGGGGACATGATCGCGATGTCAGTGAGCCGAGCGAAGCCCCTGTCGATCCGCATGCCGTGTTGAAGAGTCTGTGGCGTGAGAATGCAGTCCTGAAGCCGGAGGGCCTGAGGTCCGCAGCGGCAAGCGTGCGGGTCTACCGAGCGACGCGTGTGCCTTTTACACACCCGTTCCGGCGCGGGTTCCCGTCAGGGCGAGCGGCTTGGGACGCCATTCAACAGGCTGCTGGAAAGTCGGGCATCTACCCGGGCTTGCGTTGAAAGCCAGAAAAGCGGTTCACTCACGAGCCAAAGCTTGCGGCTTTCGTGGCGCCCTTCAACGCTGTGAGGAAGATGTCCGCCCGCGCACAACCCTGGAATGCGCCTTCAGCAGCCTGTTAAGAATGCCGCTAGGGATAAAGTCCCGGAAATCCGCTTTTCGCATTGACGTGGTTGAAGATCGGTATAGCTGCTTGAGACAAAGTATCGCCAGCTGCAGGTACTATATTGAGACTATCACCATGGGGGGTGAGCACGCAAAGACGTGTCGTGGCTTCGTCCATATTACCTGCGATTTGATGAATTTCGTGATCGAGAAAAAGGAAACAGCATGTTTGCCTGGAAATTCATTCCCTTGGGTATCTGTCTGGCAGTATTAAGCGGTTGCGGTGCCGTGGACGAAATTGACAGGATAAACAAAGATTCGGACAGGTCACAATGCAACTCCTACGGATTTGTTCAGGGAACCAATGCATTTGCTGATTGCATGATGCGAATGGACCGGCAGAGGGAGCGGCAGCTCTCAGGTGACGATGATCGCTCCTACCGCCGCTCCGATCGGGATCGGGATCGCAGCAGAGGCGATGCCATCGACACTCGCCCGCAATTCGATTCCGATGGCAATCCGAACTTCGATACCCAAGGTAATTACATCGGGTGCCGCGGCATAGGATGCGTAGTTGATAATCCAGACTCTTGAGGAAAGAGGGACTTTCCGCCTTCAACGCGCATTTTCCACTCCCTATCGTTTATCTTCGGCGATACTTGGCAGGCCAGTGCCGCGCCGCGGTGAAACGCCTTTCCGGCGGAAGCACCCGGGATTTAATTCTCTCACCCAATGCCGGTGTCGGGAATCTGTCTCGCGAACGTGCGGCATTTGTGTCGGGACCGACCAAGCACGATCAGCGTGAAATCAGGCCGGCTCGCGATCTTCAACAGACACGTCACCTTCGGAACTCCTGCAGAAGCGGCACCCCGAAACGTCTCAAACAGAGAATGATAAGAAAGGCGGAAGGTTGCCGCGTGCCGACCCGGCAGACCGGGCGCCTTGCACACAGCTCCGCCTCTTACCGGCCGGGGCCCTATGTGCCAGACGGAGGGCGTGCGGTGGATTGCCTTGGGATGAGGGTCGGCGCGATGCGGCGGATCGGTGTGTGGGGGTGCGCTTCGGAATCCAGCAGCTCGAGCGCGGCGGCGGCGATCTGGTCGAAGGGCACGCGCAGGGTGGTCAGCGGCACCGGAAGGCGGCTGACGATCGGGATGTCGTTGTAACCAACAAGCGAGATATCCTTCGGCACCGAAAGCCCGGCGCGGACCAGCGCGGAAAGCGCCCCGATGGCGGTGTTGTCATTCACCGCGAAGATCGCGGTTGGCTTGGCAGGCAAGGCGAGGAGGCGCTCCGCCGCATCTGCGCCGGAATCGATACCGAAGGTTGAGGGCATGATCAGCGCGGGATTCTCTGCGATCCCGGCCTCTGCCAGCGCATCCCGATAGCCGTCGAGCCGCTTGCGGCTCGACGAGGCATAGTCGGGGCCGGCAATGATCGCGATCCGCTGATGGCCAAGGTCAATGAGATGTCGGGTCGCCAGATAGCCGCCCAGCCGGTCATCCCCGACCGCGGAAAGGCTCCTCCCGTCGGTGCGCAGCGCCAGCACATAGGGCACACCACGGAAGGCCAGCTCCTCGGGAAAGGCGTCGTCGGTGCGGGCGGTGGACAGGACCAACCCGTCCACTCCGCGTTGAAGCAGCGATTCCGCCGCCGCGCGGTCCGCCGTGGGGTCGTCGCCGCTGGTGGCCACGATTGCACTGCGGCCGGTGCGCGCGCAGGCGGCGGCCAGTTCCTCGTAGAGCATCGCCATGACGGTATCGGTCAGCCGGGGCACGATGACCCCGATGGTCAGGGTCTTGCCGCGCCGCAGGCTCGCGGCCGCCACATCGCGCATATAGCCCATACGAGCCGCGACATCGCGCACCTTCCGCGCAGTTTCGCTTTCAGACCGGGGAAGACGTTCATCGAGAATGCGCGAGACCGTGGATTTCGACACACCGGCCGCCTCGGCGACGTCGTTCAACGTCACGCGAATCACACGCGATACCGGAGTTCGTTCTTTCTGCGTCACCTGCTGTCCCTTCTGGCTATGCGCGAGGCCGACGATTGCACCAAAACCGCCGACAATGCAAAGATTTGCGGGAACGTTCCCAGAAAATCGCGGGATGAGCATCTAATGCAAGGCAGGCTTGACGTGAGAGAATGACTCCCGTATTTATGGGAACGTTCCCGGCAACGATACCAAGCGCTAGGTTCGGTTGGCCGGAATTCGCGAAATGCTCAGTCAGCAAGGAGAAATTCACATGGCAATCGACTGGAAGGGCCTAAATCCGGCCCCGGTGACGCTGTTCAAGGACAATGGCGATGTCGACTACGACGCCAACGCCAAGCTGGCGAAATGGCTGGCGGGCATCGACGGCGTGAAAACGCTTGTCATCCTCGGACACGCTGGCGAAGGCACTTTCCTGACCCATGACGAGCAACTGGAACTGATCCGCGTCTACAAGGATGCGACGCCCCTTCCGGTCGTGGCCGGCATCACGGGTGAGGGCACCAAGGTGGCCGAACTGGAGGCCAAGGAAAAGATCGCCGCCGGCGCCTCTGCCGCGCTCGTCTATCCGAACCATGGCTGGCTGCGCTTCGGCTACCAGAAGGGTGCGCCGCAGGACCGTTACAAGGCCATCGCGCAATCCGGTCTCGAATGCATCCTGTTCCAGTATCCGGCGGTGACCAAGGCCAACTACGACCTCGACACCCAGCTGGAAATCGCCGCCATTCCTGGCGTGACCGCCACCAAGAACGGCGTGCGCGACATGAAGCGCTGGTACAACGAAATCCCGGCGCTGAAGAAGGCGTTCCCGAACCTCGCCATCATGTCCTGCCATGACGAATGGCTGCTGCCGACGATGTTCGACGTGGATGGCCTGCTGGTGGGCTATGGCAACATGGCGCCGGAACTGCTGATTGAATACCTGAAGGCCGGCAAGGCCCAAGACTACAAGCTGGCCCGCAAATACCATGAGCAACTCCTTCCGATCACCCGCGCCGTCTATCACCGCGGCTCGCATATGGAGGGCTCCGTCGCACTCAAACATGCGCTGCGCGCCCGTGGTCTCATCGACAACGTCAACGTGCGCGAACCGCTGAAGGCGCTTGGCAACGGGGCGGACGAGGAAATCCGGGCGGCCGTCAAGGCCTCCGGCCTGACCTATGTGGGCGACCGAGTCCCGGCCTGAGCCTGAAGCAGCCGCCCGGCCTTTCCGGGCGGCCAGACCGGACCCGCGATGCCGCTGGCGGATCAACCCGCACGGCGTCGCAGTCCACGGTCCGACCCCGCTACGTCACAGCCCGGAGGAGATGCGGCTGAGGGCGAGTGCAGGACCAGGGCCCTGTCAACCCCGCTGGCAATATTGGCTGCGGGTGCTCATGATCGAATACCGGAGGAAACCCATGGTCACGCATCTGTCTGTCGAAGCGTTGGAGGGGGTGCCGGTCACGCCCCGCGCGCCTTCCCCGCCCCCCGCCGACCCCCAGGCCGACATTGCGGCGCGGATCGAACGCCTGCCGATCACCCGCCGGGTATTCTGGACCCGAAATATCATCGGCGCCGCCACCTTCTTCGATGGCTACACCGTGATCGCCATCGCCTATGCCATGCCCGTTCTGGTGCGCGAATGGGGGCTCAACCCGCAGCAGACCGGCATGATCCTGTCCATGGGTTACCTCGGCCAGCTGGTCGGCGCGGTGCTCTTTGGCTGGCTGGCGGAGCGGCTGGGGCGCCTCAAGGTTCTGCTATTCACTATCCTGCTCTTCGTCTTCATGGATGTTGCCTGTCTCTTTGCGGCCTCGGCCGGGATGATGATGCTTTTCCGCTTCGTCCAGGGCATCGGTACGGGGGGAGAGGTCCCGGTCGCCTCCGCCTATATCAACGAATACATCGGGTCCAAGGGCCGGGGGCGGTTCTTCCTGCTCTATGAGGTCATGTTCCTGCTGGGCCTCGTCGGCGCGGGGCTGATCGCGCGGGCTCTGGTACCGACCTACGGCTGGAAGGTCATGTTCCTTGTTGGTCTCGTGCCTGCGCTCGTCCTTCTTCCGCTGCGGTTCTTCATGCGGGAAAGCCCGCGCTGGCTGGCTTCCAAGGGCCGCTATGCCGAAGCCGACGCCATTGTGACCGAGCTGGAGAGCAGCGCCCGCAAGGCCGGTCAGCCGCTGCCCGAGCCGCATGTGGTTCCCGTAGCATCGAAAGCCGTCAAATCGGGCTGGGGTGAGCTCTTCGAGGGCATCTACCGCAAGCGCACGCTGACCATCTGGGGAATGTGGTTCTGCTCCTATCTCGTGGCGAATGGCATGATCACCTGGCTGCCGACGCTCTACCGCCAGACCTTCAACCTGCCGATCGAGACGGCGCTGCTCTACGGGCTGCTCACCTCCGTCGCCGGTGTCGTCGCCGCCATCGCCTGCGCCCTTATGATCGACAAGGTGGGGCGCAAGCGCTGGTATACCGCCGCCTTCCTGATCGCGCCGATCCCGCTCATTGCGTTGTCTATGCTGGGGGCGACCACGCTGATGCAGGTGCTGCTGCTGGCCGGGGCCGCCTATGCGGTGGTGCAGACGATCACCTTTTCGCTCTATCTCTACTCCGCCGAACTCTACCCGACCCGGCTCCGCGCCCTCGGCACGGGTTTGGGCAGCGCCTGGCTGCGGCTCGGCTCCTTCGCGGGTCCGCTGGTCGTGGGCTGGACGATGGCGCACTTCGGCATCCAGTATGTGTTCGCCATCTTCGCCGCGGTGTTGGTGGTCGGTGCGCTGATCACCGCGCTCTTCGGGATCGAGACCAAGGGCCGCGTGCTCGAAGAACTCTCGCCTTAACCCGCGGTTAAGCACTTTGGCTCAAAGGCCCGCCGCCATAGCCCGCAGCGGGCCTTTTGCATAACGTCTTGCAGCCGCCCTCCGGCCCTTCAAGGGCACCGGGGAAAGTCAGACGCTGCATGGCACGCATATGAGGCATTAGCGCTTTGTGCGGTAGCGTGAGTTGGCTGGATGTGTCTGCTGAGGGTCGGATGCAACGCTTACAGAGGGGGTGGGCCTGCTTTGCTTCCCAAGAACACTCCTGGTTCCTTAATTGGTGCTCTCCACATTTTCGCGCGAGTCCAACCGATCCACCGACGCAGCGAAGGACAAGTGATTTCATGGCTGGGTTGGTGGGTCGTGACGGGTTCGAACCGCCGACATTCTCGGTGTAAGC
>NZ_DAMDHB010000025.1:0-58197 GCF_032102465.1 Haematobacter sp.
GCTGCCCGCTGCCCGCTGCCCGCTGCCCGCTGCCCGCTGCCCGCTGCCCGCTGCCGCCCCTGCGGTATCAGGCTCCGGCTGCGAGTTGAGGACCGGGCCAAGGCTGTTTCCTCATCTACCGCGGTGATGTGGATGCCACTTTCAGGACATCAGTACGCAAGTAAGGTCAGCGGTTACAAACGGGAAGAAACTCCTCTGCACGTCGCTGGAGCGGAGTTTCGGCACGCTCCCGGCCGATCCGGCGCGGGGAGGCACCGGTCTTTGCGTGCGTGCGGCTGTTATGCGTTTTGTGAAAACAGCCTCTGATCGCGAACCGGAGGGTGCGTGGCTCCATCGGGGAAGATGGGGTCCGGCTCGGTGGGCAGCCCTCCGGCCGCTACGGTCCGGCAGGTCCGAAAGGTCGCTCTGAACCGCCCCCCCGGTTTACCGGAGAGCAGCAAGGGATAGCCCATGACAAGGCAGAGATCACTCCCGGCTGTCCCGCCGAGCTTTGCGAATACGGTGTTTGGCTTCCCCAAGAGACCCGACACACCTCGTCCTCCGCTGCCCTCCGCTGACGATACGGCCCGCAAACAATATGGCCCGCCGCGCCGGCGAGGAAGCGGAATGGTCGAGCCCGCGCAGCACGGCCGTTTCCCTGGCTGACAGCCGAGGTGCCCATCATGCCCAGTCGGCCTGCGCAGCACCGCCGTTTCGCTGGGCGAGGCGGTGTTGGGCCTCCCGACCGCCAGCCCGGTCAGCAGGTCCGGTCAGGCAGGCCCGCTTAGGCAGACCCGGACCAGTCCGGCTCTCCTGCGGGATGTCTCCGCAGGAGCAGCACCCGACCATGGCAGAGACGTTATTCCCACCAGCGGTCGATGGCGGCGATATCTTCGTCCGACCAGCCGAAATGGTGGGCCAGTTCATGGACCACCACATGACCGACCAGATCTCCGAGTGCGACATCCCCCCGCGCCACCCATTCGTCCAGGATGGGCCTGCGGAACAGCCAGATCGTATCGGGCCGCATCGGCTGATCCATCACGGATTTCTCCGGCAGCGGGATGCCTTCGTAGAGGCCGGTCAGCTCGAACGGATCCTCCATCTCCATCTCCGCCAGCAGATCCTCCGGCGCGAAATCCTCGACGCGGAGCGCGACCTTCAGCGCCTCCGCCCGGAACTGGCCCGGCAGCGCGGCGATGGCTTCCCGCGCCAGCGCCTCCATATCCTCAAGCGACGGGGGGGTGGTGCCCGCCCAGAGCAGATTCTCGTCGAGTTCTTCTTCGGTCATGGCATGTCTCCTGTCGCTGTTATGGACAAAAGCGACCGTCTGTGAAAGAGCAGCCTCAACAGGAGTCCGACCATGACCACGACCCGCTTCGCGCCCTCGCCGACCGGCTATCTCCATGTCGGCAACCTTCGCACCGCGCTCTTCAACTACCTGATCGCGCGGAAGGCGGGGGGAACCTTCATCCTGCGTCTCGACGATACCGACCGGGAGCGGTCCAAGCAGGAATATGCCGACGGGATCATGGAGGATCTCGAATGGCTGGGGCTGACGTGGGACCGGCTGGAGCGGCAGTCCGACCGGCTGGACCGGTATGAGACCTGCGCTGCGGAGCTTCGGCAGGAGGGGCGGCTCTACGAGGTGTTCGAAACCCCGGTGGAGCTGGACCTCAAGCGCAAGAAGCAGCTCAACATGGGCAAGCCTCCGGTCTATGACCGCGCGGCGCTGAAGCTGACGGAAGCGGAGAAGGACGCCAAGCGGCTGGAGCAGCCCGGATACTGGCGCTTCCTGCTGGATCAGGAGCGGACGGAGTGGCAAGACGGCATCCTCGGCCAGATCTCCATCGACGCGGCCTCCGTGTCCGATCCGGTGCTGATCCGGGCGGATGGGCAGGTGCTCTATACCTTCGCCTCGGTGGTCGATGACGTCGATATGGGCGTGACCTATATCGTGCGCGGCTCCGACCACGTGACGAATACCGCGACGCAGATCCAGATCATCGAGGCGCTGGGCGCAACGCCGCCCGACTTCGCGCACCACAGCCTGCTGACGGGTGCGCAGGGCGAGGGGCTGTCCAAGCGGCTCGGCACGCTCTCCCTCCGTGATCTGCGGGCGCAGGGGGTGGAGCCGATGGCGCTGCTGTCGCTGATGGCGCGGCTTGGCTCCTCTCAGCCGGTGGAACTGTTCCATTCCCTCGACGAGATCGCGGAGAACTTCTCGCTCGACCAGTTCGGCGCGGCCCCGACCAAGTTCGACCCGGACGATCTGTTCCCGCTCACGCAGAAATATGTGCAGTCCCTGCCGCTTTCCGCGGTGAAGGAGCGGCTCACGGCGCTTGGCGTGCCGGAGGAGATGGCGGCGCCGTTCTGGAACGCGGTTAAGGACAACATCACCGTGCTTGCCGATCTCGACGGCTGGTGGAAACTGGTATCGGAGGGTGCGGAGCCCGTGGTAGCGCCGGAGGACGAGGAGTTCGTGGCAACCGCGCTCTCGCTTCTGCCGCCCGCCCCGCATGACGAAACCACCTGGGGCACCTGGACCGGCGCGGTGAAGGCGGCGACGGGGCGCAAGGGGCGCGGCCTGTTCATGCCGCTCCGCAAGGCGCTGACGGGTATGGATCACGGGCCGGAAATGGCCACACTCCTGCCGGTTCTGCGGAAAATTCCGACAAACCTGTGACGATTCGTGCGGCATGGCGCGCCCCCGTCCGGGGTTAGCGCTAACGATCTTGAGACTACCGTTCCACCTGATGACAGGCTCGTGGAACGGCGTTGCGCAAATGCGATTTTCTCGGCCATTTTTGCCTCTGCCAGGCGGCGAGGCGCATAGTTTGTTGCGAAGCCACATTTCATTGGCCATACCGGCTCGCAACGAAGAACGATCCAAGAGAGGGACACGAGTGTGAGAATAGGGGCGCCGAAGGAGAGCTTCGAGGGAGAAGCGCGCGTGGCGATGACGCCCGACAGCGCGCTTCAGCTTCAAAAGCTTGGATACGACTGCCTGATCCAGAGCGGAGCGGGGCTGAAGGCGGGCTTCACGGATGAAGCCTACAGGACAGCGAACGTGCGCGTGGTGCCGACGGAGGAGGAGCTGTTCCAGCTTTCCGACATCGTCGCCAAGGTGCGCCCGCCGACGGAGGCGGAAGCGGATCTCACACATTCCGGCCAGCTTCTGATTTCCTTCCTCTATCCGGCCCAGAACAAGGACCTGATGGAGCGTCTGAAGGACCGGGGCACCAGCGTCATCGCGATGGACATGGTGCCGCGGATTTCCCGCGCGCAGAAGATGGACGCGCTCTCCTCCATGGCCAACATCGCCGGTTACCGGGCGGTGATCGAGGCGGCGAACAACTTCGGCCGCTTCTTTACCGGGCAGGTGACGGCGGCGGGCAAGGTACCCCCCGCAAAGGTGCTGATCGTGGGCGCGGGCGTGGCAGGTCTTGCCGCCATCGGCGCGGCCACCTCTCTTGGCGCCATTGTCTATGCCTTCGACGTGCGGCCGGAAGTGGCCGAGCAGATCGAATCCATGGGCGCCAACTTCGTGTTCCTCGACTTCGAGGAAAGCCAGGACGGTGCTGCCACGGGGGGCTACGCCGCGCCCTCCAGCCCCGAGTTCCGGGAAAAGCAGCTTGCCAAGTTCCGTGAGCTGGCGCCGGAGATGGACATCGTCATCACCACTGCGCTGATCCCGGGCCGGGACGCGCCGGTGCTCTGGACGAAGGACATGGTCGAGGCGATGAAGCCCGGCTCCGTCATCATCGATCTCGCTGCCGAACGGGGCGGGAACTGTGAGCTGACGGTGCCGGATCAGAAGATCGTCACCGACAATGACGTGACCATCGTTGGCTACACCGACTTCCCCAGCCGGATGGCCACGCAGTCCTCCGCGCTCTATTCGACCAACATCCGCCACATGATGACCGACCTGACCCCCGCCAAGGACGGGCAGGTCGTTCAGAACATGGAGGATGACGTGATCCGCGGCGCGACCGTGGTGAAGGACAATGCGATCACCTTCCCGCCGCCGCCGCCCAAGGTGCAGGCCATCGCCGCGGCGAAGCCGAAGCCCAAGGAAAAGGAACTGACGCCGGAAGAGAAGCGCGCGGCCGAAACCGCCGCCTTCCGCAAGGCGACACTCAACCAGGTGGGTCTGCTCGTGGTCGGCACGCTCATCCTGCTGGTGCTCGGCAGCTTTGCGCCGGTGAGCTTCATGCAGCATATGGTGGTGTTCGCGCTGGCCTGCTTCGTCGGCTTCCAGGTGATCTGGAACGTCAGCCATTCGCTGCACACGCCGCTGATGGCCGTGACGAACGCGATCTCCTCCATCGTCATCGTGGGGGCGATCCTGCAGATCGGTTCCGGCTCCTGGCTCGTCACGATCCTTGCGGCGCTTGCCGTGCTTATGACTTCCGTCAACATCGTCGGCGGCTTCCTGGTCACGCGCCGGATGCTTGCCATGTTCCAGAAGAGCTGAGGAGGCGGAAATCATGTCCCTTGGAATGGTTGCTGCCGTCTATGTCGCGGCGGCGGTCCTGTTCATCCTGTCGCTGGGCGGCCTGTCCGGTCAGGAAAGCGCGAAACGCGCGGTGTGGTATGGCATCGCCGGCATGGCGCTGGCCTTCATCGCGACGCTTCTGGCGCCCGGTGTGCATGGCGACTGGCTCGTCCTGCTGATGGTCGTCATCGGCGGTGCGGCGGGCGTGGTGCTCGCCTCCCGCGTCGGGATGACGGAGATGCCGCAGCTCGTCGCGGCGATGCACAGCCTCGTCGGCCTCGCCGCCGTGATCATCGCGCTCAACGCGGAAATTGAGGCGGGCCGGGTCGCGCGCCTGCTCGCCTCCGGCGCCTCGCCGGAGACCTTCTCCGGGTTTGCGGCGGTTCTGGCGCACAAGTCCGGCGTCGAACTCGCCATCATGAAGGTGGAGGTGTTCCTCGGCATCTTCATCGGCGCGGTGACGTTCACCGGCTCCGTCGTCGCCTTCGGCAAACTGGCCGGCAAGGTGGATGGCAAACCGAAGAAACTGCCGGGCGGCCATCTGCTCAACCTCGCCGCGCTGCTGGTCTGCATCATCCTCGGGGTGATGTATTTCAACGGTGCGGGCATCTGGACGATGATCGTCACGGCGATCCTCGCGGGCTTCATCGGCTGGCACCTGATCATGGGGATCGGTGGCGCGGACATGCCCGTCGTGGTCTCCATGCTGAACAGCTACTCCGGCTGGGCGGCGGCGGCGATCGGCTTCACGCTGGGCAACGACCTGCTGATCGTGGTGGGCGCGCTCGTCGGGTCTTCCGGTGCGATCCTGTCCTACATCATGTGCAAGGCGATGAACCGCTCCTTCGTGAGCGTGATCCTCGGCGGCTTCGGTGGCACCACGGGCCCCGCGATGGAGATCACCGGCGAGCAGATCGCCATCGACGCGGAGGGTGTTGCCGCCGCGCTGAACGATGCCGATTCCGTCGTCATTGTGCCGGGCTACGGCATGGCGGTCGCGCAGGCGCAGCAGTCGGTGTCGGAACTGGTCCGCAAGCTTCGCGCGGCGGGCAAGGAAGTGCGCTTCGGCATCCACCCGGTCGCGGGCCGTCTGCCGGGGCACATGAACGTGCTGCTGGCGGAGGCGAAGGTGCCCTACGACATCGTGCTGGAGATGGACGAGATCAACGACGACTTCCCGAACACGGATGTGGTCATCGTCATTGGCTCCAACGACGTGGTGAACCCCGCTGCGCAGGAAGATCCGAACTCCCCCATCGCGGGGATGCCGGTGCTGGAGGTGTGGAAAGCCAAGCAGGTGTTCGTGTCGAAACGTGGCGCGGGAACCGGCTATTCGGGGATCGAGAACCCGCTGTTCTACAAGGACAACACGCGGATGTTCTACGGCGATGCCAAGAAGTCGCTGGACCAGCTCCTGCCGCTGATCAACTGAGACTGGCTGAAACGGCCATAATCTGCTAAAATATTAGGCGCCCGGTGATTGCCGGGCGTCTTTTCATTTGAGGTATTTCATCATGCTGGCTTTTCCGAAGACCGCGGTGGCGGGCTATTTCTTCCTTTGTTCCGATGCCCCGCGCGAATACATCCATTGCGACAGCGCCACCACGGCTGGCCGACAGAGGGGAGGCGCCCCCCCGCGGCGGAGCCTTTTCTGGCGCGTCCTGTTCTGAGCGAAACGATCTGCGCGAAACGAAAAGGCGCCCCCCGGGGGCGCCTTGCCTGCCTGCCGGAAGTCTCACCGCCCGCGGATGCGGGGGTCGAGCGCGTCGCGCAGGCCGTCGCCGATATAGTTCACCGACAGCACCGTGAGTGAGATGGCCAACCCCGGCCAGATCACCCGCTCGGGGTATTGCTGGAGGTAGTCCACCGCGTCGTAGAGCAGCCGTCCCCACGTCGGGAAGTCAGGCGGAAAACCCAGCCCGAGAAAGGAAAGCGAGCTTTCCGTGATGATCGCCGTGGCGATCCCCAGGGTAGCGGAAACCATGATAGGCGAGAGGATGTTGGGCAGGATGTGGCGCAGGATCATCTTGTTCGGCCGTGTCCCGATGGAGCGCGCGGCGAGCACGAATTCCCGTTCCTTGATGGCCAGAACGTCACCCCGCACGATGCGCGCGGTGTGCATCCAGCTCGTGACCCCGATGGCGGTCACGATCAGCAGGAAGGTGCCCATCTCCGGCCCGAGCCAGCCCGAAAGCGGCTCCCGGAACAGCAGCACCATGACCAGCAGCAGCGGCAGCAGCGGCAGGGCGAGGAACAGGTCCGTCAGCCGCATGAGCGGGCCGTCCAGCCGCCGGAAGTAGCCCGCCACCACGCCCACAAGCGTGCCGAGGAGCATCGACAGCACCATTGCCGTCAGCCCCACCGCGACGGAAACCCGCCCCCCCGCCATCATCCGCGCCAGCATGTCGCGGCCCAGCTGGTCGGTGCCCAGCGGATGCAGCAGGCTCGGGCCCTGATTGCGGGCGCGGATGTCGATGGTCGTCGGATCCGCGTGCCACAGATAGGGGCCGAGGACGACGCCGAACACGATCAGCAGGAACACCGCTGCGCCAATCAGCGCACCCTTGTGGCTGCGGAACTGCCGCCAGATGTCCACCCACTGGCTGCGGGGCGGCTTGGCCGCGGTCTTGGCCAGCGTTGCATCAGTCATAGCGGATCCTCGGGTCCAGAATGCCGTAGAGAATGTCGGCGATCAGGTTGAAAAGCACGATCAGCACCGCGAAGATGAAGGTCAGGGTCTGCACCATCGGGATGTCATTGGCATAGATCGCGGTGATGAGGAGTTGCCCCAACCCGTTCACCTTGAACACCTGCTCCGTGATGATCGCTCCACCGAAGATCGTCGGAACACCAAGCGCGATCACCGTGATGACCGGGATCAGCGAGTTGCGCAGCACATGGCTGAGGACCACGGTCTTTTCCGACAGCCCCTTGGCCCGCGCCGTCCGCACGTAGTCCTGGTTGAGATTGTCGAGCATGGAGGCACGCATGAACCGGCTGATCTGGCTGGCGTTGTAGAGCGCGAGCACGAAGACCGGCATCGCCATCTGCCGCGCCTGCTGGAGGAACGTGTCCCAGGAATTCACCACCAGCGTCGTATCGTAGATGGAGGGGAACCAACCAAGATAGACGGAGAAGATCACGATCATCAGCACCCCGGTAAAGAAGGTGGGCACCGAATAACCGATCATGGAGACGAAAGTGCCGATCTGGTCGAACCAGGAATACTGCCGGTAGGCGGAAATGATCCCGATGGGCAGTGCGAGCAGCACGCCGACCACATAGGACAGGCCCACGACCCAGAGCGTCTGCGGCAGGCGCTGCGCGATGACATCGGCCACCGGGCTGCGGCTCTGCCAAGACAGGATGCGTTGCTGACCGGCGGCGAATTCGTGACCGGTGAGATTGCCGAGGATATGCAGCGGTTCCACCCAGAAGAACTGGTAGAGCCACAGCCCGTAGCGGACATAGATGGGTTGGTTGAGGCCAAGCGCCTCGCGCATCTTGTCGCGCACTTCGGGAGGAATGGTCAGCGGCATCTGCGCCATCGGATCGCCGGGAGCGAGGTCGAGAAGCAGGAAGATGACCAGCGAGATGAACAGCAGTGTCGGGATCGCCAGCAGGAGCCGGCGGAGCGTATAGGTGAACATGGCGCCTCGTGGAGCGTGCGGCGGAATGGCCGGGGGAGGGGACGCCCCACCCGGAAAGGCGGGGCGCCCGACGGATCAGATCACTTGATCCGGTACCAGTCCGCCGCGTTCCACAGCTCGCTGTCCCAGGTGTTCAGGACGACGCCGCCCAAGGTCTTGGATTTGCCCGACACCCGGCCGCGATCGACCAGCGGCAGCAGGACGGATTGCTGCATGTAGAGGTCGTGCGCTTCCTTGGCGATCTTCGTGCGCTCCTCGAACACGCCGGTCTCGCCCAGCTTGTCGATCAGCGCGTCATAGGCCGGATCGCAGAACCGGTTGATGTTCTCGCCCTGCCAGCCGGTTTCCGGGCGCGGCTCGTTGTTGCACTTGTACATGGCAAGATAGGCTTCCGGGTCCGTCCCGTCGAAGTTGTTCGCGTACATCTCCACGTCCGCGTAGAACTTCTGGAACGTGTCCGGGCTGCCGGGATCGCCGCCGAAGAACACGGAGGGATCGACGGTGCGCAGCTCGGTCTGCACCCCGATATCCTGCCACCACTGCTTGATGAGCGCCTGGAAGTCCTGACGGATCGCGTTGACCGGCGCCTGGAAGATGATGGCGAGCTTCTGGCCATCCTTCACGCGGATGCCGTCCGGCCCGGGAACCCAGCCTGCCTCGTCGAGAAGCGCCTTGGCGCCGGCCACGTCCTGCGTCAGGCAGGCGTCGTTGGCGGTGGAGGCGAAGGCTTCCGGCGCGGGGACGAGGTTGCAGGTCGCCCGGCCCGCCTGCCCATAGCCGATCTCCGTCAGCAGCGGGCGGTCGATCGCCATGGAGAGCGCCTTGCGCACCCGGATGTCGGAGAAGAAGGGATGCGGCTCCTTGCGGGTCGAACGCGTCTCTGCCGGAAGGGCGGGGCTCGGGTTGGTGAGGTACAGCTCAAGCCGTTCCACCAGCGTGCCGAAGCCGGTGACAAGCTCTCCCTTGCCGGCGGCCACCATCTTCTCCAGCACCTCGGGCGGGAGCTGCAGGTTCCAGGCATAGTCGAACTCGCCGGTCTCCAGCACGGAGCGCGCCGCCGCCGCCGCATCGCCGCCGCCCTTGAACGTCACGGTGGCAAAGGCGGGCTTCGCCGGGTCGCGGTAGTTCGGGTTCGCTTTCAGCGAGATCACGTCGTTGGGGCGGAATTCGGTCGCCACGTAGGGCCCGGTGCCGATGGGGCCGAAGTTTGCGCTGGTGCAGGTGGGCGCCTTGGTGCCGAGGCATTCGGCGAACTGCGCCTTCTGGATGATCGGGGACTGGCCGCCGACGAAGGGCAGGTAGGGGTTCGGCTTCGGTCCTTCGAAGGTCACCTTGACCGTCAGCTCGTCCACGGCCTCGACCGTCTTGACGCCCTCGAACTTGGAAAGCTGCGCGCAACCGCCCTCGGGATGCATGCAGTATTCCGCGGTGAACACGATGTCTGCCGAGGTCAGCGGCGAGCCGTCGGACCATTTCAGCCCCGGCTTCAGCTTCCAGGTGATGGAGGTCATGTCCTGCGACACGCCGCCATTCTCCAGCGTCGGGATCTCGTCCACCAGATAGGGGACGCGCTCACCCTTTTCGTTGTAGCGCGCGAGCGGCTCGATGATGAGGGAGGAGCTTTCGATGTCCTTCGTGCCCCCCGACAGATAGGGGTTCAGGATGGAGGGGGCCTGATAATAGATGATGTTCAGATGGCCGTCCGCGCCGCGTTCCGCCATGGCGGCGGCAGGCAGAAGCGCGATCAGCGCCGCCGCTCCCCTCAGGGCCGTGGTTCGTCTCATGGAAGTCTCCTTGCTGGAATTGAAACTGCGCGGTCTGCCGGGGTTCCTTCCCCGATCGACGGACTGAGAGGGCTGTGGGCGGACGACATTTCTGGCTGCTTGTCCTTGACCGCTCGGCGCTTTCCGATGACCGTTTCGCCTCCACACTCTGTCACGGGAAGATGCGATTGCAAGCGCGGCGTGTGGCGAAGTCAAATCATCTCTGTGTCGCGATCAGGCCATTCATCGGCGCAAACAGTGGTTTTTGCCCAAGCGATGAGCGATAAGCTCAAAATATAGACCATCGACCGGAGCATGTATGCGGTGCAGGAGGCGGCGTTTGACTTTTTCGCGGGCTGCTCCCTAGCGTGACCCATCCTCTGAAGGAGACGCATATGCTCGACGATCCCGCCGCCGCGAAGCCGCTTGTCTCGGTGGAAAAGCTCCGGGTGGAGTTCGATACCAATGATGGGGTCGTGGTCGGAGTGGAGGATGTCAGCTTTGCCATCCGCCCCGGAGAGACGGTCTGCGTCGTCGGCGAATCGGGTTCCGGGAAGTCTGTCACCTCGCTATCGCTCATGCGGCTCGTGCAATACGGCGGCGGCACGATCGCGGGCGGCAAGCTCATGTTCACCCGCGAGTCGGGGGAGACGGTCGATCTGTCGCAGGCGGATCCCTCGCTCATGCGCACGATCCGCGGCAACGAGATCGGTATGATCTTTCAGGAGCCGATGACCTCGCTCAACCCGGTGTTCACGGTGGAGCGGCAGTTGGTGGAGGGGCTTTGCGTTCACAAGGGCCTGTCGAAGGAGGCAGCGCGGGAGCGGGCGCTCGACCTCATGCGGCAGGTGCGCATCCCGGAGCCGGAGCGGCGGCTGAAGCAGTATCCGCATGAGCTGTCGGGGGGCATGCGGCAGCGCGTGGTGATCGCGATGGCCATGGCCTGCGAGCCGCGCCTGCTGATCGCCGACGAACCGACGACCGCGCTCGACGTGACGATCCAGGCGGAGATCCTCGCCCTCATCGACCGGCTGAAGCGGGAGCATGGCACGGCTGTGCTGTTCATCACGCATGACATGGCGGTGGTGGCGCAGATGGCCGACCGGGTGGTGGTGATGTTCCGCGGCAACATGGTGGAGGAGGGGACGGTCGAGGAGATCTTCTCCAACCCGCAGAAGGACTACACCAAGGCGCTGCTCGCAGCCGTCCCGAAGCTCGGGGAGATGCGTGGCAAGTCCGCGCCCGAACCCATGCGCATCATGGGTGCCGAACCCGCCAAGGTTGCAGACGCGCTCATCCCCGCACGGGAGCCGAAGGTGCTGCTGGACGTCCAGCATCTGACGACGCGCTTCCCGGTGAAGGGCGGGCTGATGCGCCGGACGGTCGCCAATGTCCACGCGGTGGAGGATGTGAGCTTTCGCCTCAACGTGGGCGAAACCCTGTCGCTGGTCGGCGAATCCGGCTGCGGCAAGTCCACCACGGGCCGGTCGATCCTGCGGCTGGTGGAGCCGGACGAGGGGCGCATCTGGATGGACGGCAAGGACGTGCGCCTGCTTTCCGAATCCCAGCTGCGGGATATGCGGCGCGAGATGCAGATGATCTTTCAGGATCCCTTCGCCTCGTTGAACCCGCAGCGCCGCCTTTCGGATCAGGTGGCGGAGCCGATCGTCAACTACGGGCTGATGAGCGGCGCAGAGCTGGAGGAGCGGGTGGCGGGCCTGTTCGACCGGGTGGAACTGCCGCGCTCCTTCCTGCGGCGCTATCCGCACGAACTGTCGGGCGGCCAGCGGCAGCGGGTGGCGATCGCGCGGGCGCTGGCCCTGAACCCACAGCTGATCGTCGCCGATGAGGCGGTGTCGGCCCTCGATGTGAGCGTGCAGGCGCAGGTGCTGAACCTGATGATGGAACTGCAGGCGGAGCTGGGACTGTCCTTCCTGTTCATCAGCCATGATATGGCGGTGGTGGAGCGGGTCTCCCACCATGTCGGTGTGATGTATCTGGGGCGGATCGTGGAGATCGGGCCGCGGCAGGCGATCTTTGAGGATCCGCGCCATGCCTACACCCGCTCCCTGCTCTCCGCCGTTCCGGTGGCCGATCCGTCGCGCAAGAAGATCCGCGAGGATCTGAGCTTCAAGCCCATCCCCTCGCCGATCTTCCCGGTCGGCCACGAGCCCGCTCCCTCGCTCTACGATGAGGTCGGTCCGGGCCACTTCGTCCTGCAATCCTGAATGAGCGCCCGGCGGGGACGGCCGGGCCGGAGAAGACCATGACCACCCTTACCCCGCGGCAGATCCTGGAGAAGCTGGTTTCCTTCCAGTCCGTCAGCCGCGATTCCAACCTTCCCCTCATCGACTGGGTGGAGGATTACCTGGCCGGGCATGGCGTGAGCGCGCATCGCGTCTATAACGCCGAGGGCACCAAGGCCAACCTCTACGCCCATATCGGCCCGGATGTCGAAGGCGGCGTGGTGCTGTCGGGCCATACCGACGTGGTTCCGGTGGATGGGCAGAGCTGGACAAGCGACCCCTGGGTGCTGACGGAGCGGGGCGGGCGGCTTTACGGGCGCGGGGCCTGCGACATGAAGGGGTTCGATGCGCTGGCGCTGGCGGCGGTGCCGCTGGCGCTTTCGGCGGGCGTAAGGCGCCCGCTGCAGATCGCGCTGTCCTATGACGAGGAAGTGGGCTGCGTCGGTGCCCCCTCCATGGTGGCGGAGATGGCGGAACGGCTGCCGCGGGCCTCTGCCGTTATCGTGGGGGAGCCGTCGATGATGAAGCCGATCTCCGGCCACAAGGGCGGGTCCGGGCTCGCCATCCATGTGCGCGGCGTGCCGGTGCATTCCTCCATGCTCCACAAGGGCGTCAGCGCGATTCATGAGGCGGCGCGGCTCATCATGTGGGCCAACGAGGTGAATGCGGAAAACCGGGCGAAACCGCGAACCGACCTTGCGAACATGTTCGACCCCCCGTGGACGACGATCCATGTCGGGACCATCCGGGGCGGCACGGCTGGGAACATCACGGCGGAGGACTGCTGGCTCGACATGGCCTTCCGCGTCATCCCGGGGGAGGAGAATGCGGACTATCGCCGGCGTCTGGCCGAACGCGTGGCGGAGGTGGAGGCGGGGATGAAGGCCATCAACCCGGCCGCTGGCATCACCGTGACCGAGCGTTTCTTCGTGCCGCTCCTGAAACCCGAAGCCGGTGGCCGGGCGGAGGAGATCACCCGCGCCCTGACCGGAGAGAACGCGGCAGGGGTCGTCAGCTATGGCACGGAGGCCGGACATTTCCAGCACAAGGGCTATTCCACCATCGTCTGCGGCCCCGGCGACATCGCGCAGGCGCATCAGCCCGACGAGTATATCACGGTCGCGCAGCTTGACGCGGGCTGGGCGTTCATGCAGCGCCTTGTCGGACAACTGGCGGCCTGAGGGACAGCATGGCATTCACAGTTCGGGCGGGTATCACCGCGGCAACTCCCGTGCAGTTCACCGACCCCCTTCCCGCGCAGGCGGATGTTGTGGTGATCGGGGGTGGCGTCATCGGGGTGATGACGGCCTGGTATCTGGCGGAGCGGGGCGAGAAGGTAGTGCTTTGCGAGAAGGGCCGGATCGCGGGGGAACAATCCTCCCGCAACTGGGGCTGGGTGCGCCAGCAGGGGCGCGACCATGCCGAGCTTCCGATCATGATGGAGGCGAGCCGCATCTGGGGCGGGCTGGCGGAGGCGGCGGGCGAAGACCTCGGCTTCCGGCGGGAGGGAGTGTTCTACATCGCCGGGGACGCGCAGAAACTGGCCTATTACGAAGACTGGCGCGAACGGAATGCCGTGCCGCATCAGCTCGACACGCGGCTGCTGACCCCTGCGGAAGTCTCTGCCATGGTGCCGATGGCCGGACAGGCGGCGGTCGGCGGGCTCTGGACGGCATCCGACGGGCGCGCGGAGCCGTGGGTCGCGGTGCCCGCGCTGACGCGTGCCGTGCAGCGCAGGGGCGTCGCCGTGGTGGAGAACTGCGCTGTCCGCGCGCTCGACATCGCGGCGGGCCGGATCTCAGGGGTGGTGACGGAGCAGGGGCGCGTCGCCTGCGACCGGGTGGTGCTCGCCGGGGGGGCGTGGTCTTCGCTCTTCCTGCGCAACCATGGCGTCATGATCCCGCAGCTTTCCGTCCGCTCCACCGTCGCCGCGACGGAGCCGTTGCCGGAGGTGTTCGGCGGGAATGTCTATGCCACCGACCACGCCTTCCGGCGGCGGGAGGACGGCGGCTACACGCTCGCCCCGCGCGGCTTCCATGAGGTGCTGATCGGGCCGGATGCATTCCGCCACTTCCGCAAATATCTGCCCGCGCTGTTCGACGACTTCGCCTCCAACCATTTCGTCTGGAAGGCCCCGGACGGCTATCCCGACGCATGGAACACTCCGCGCCGCTGGAGGCCCGATGAGGTCACGCCCTTCGAGCGGATGCGTGTGCTGGACCCGCAGCCGAACCAGCGGATCGTCGAGCAGTTCCGGTCGCGGTTCCAGCAAGCCTTCCCGCAGCTCGGCACCGTGCGGATCGCCCGCGCCTGGGCGGGGATGATCGACGCCATGCCGGATGCCGTGCCCGTCGTGGACCACATACCCGCCCTGCCGGGGCTGACCCTGGCGACCGGGATGAGCGGCCATGGCTTCGGCATCGGTCCCGCGATGGGCCGGATCGTCGCCGACATGGTGACGGGCCGCCCGGCAGGCCACGACATGACCCGCTTTCGCTGGTCCCGATTTTCCGATGGGTCGAAACTCGAACTCGGCCCCGGCGTCTGACAGGAGACAAGACATGCCGATCAAGAACCGTCTGGCGGAGTTGCAGGAGGAGATCGCCGCGTGGCGCCGCGATTTCCACGAAAACCCCGAGTTGATGTATGATGTCCACCGCACGGCAGGCATCGTGGCGGAAAAGCTGCGGGAGTTCGGCTGCGACGAGGTGGTGGAGGGGATCGGCCGCACCGGCGTCATCGGCATCATCCGGGGGCGGAGCGGATCGAACCGGGTGATCGGCTTGCGCGCCGATATGGATGCGCTGCCGATCTATGAGGCCACGGGGCTTCCCTATGCCTCCCGCACGCCCGGCAAGATGCACGCCTGCGGCCATGACGGGCACACGGCCATGCTGCTTGGCGCGGCGAAGTATCTGGCGGAGACGCGGAACTTCGACGGCACGGTCGCGCTGATCTTCCAGCCCGCGGAAGAAGGCGGCGCGGGCGGCAAGGCCATGGTGGATGACGGCATGATCGAGCGTTTCGGCATCACCGAAGCCTATGGCATGCACAATTCGCCGGGGCTGGAGGTGGGCAAGTTCTCCATCCGCCCCGGTCCTTTCTATGCCGCGACGGATGAGTTCGAGATCACCGTGACCGGCAAGGGCGGCCATGCCGCGAAGCCCCATGCCGCGATCGACACCACGCTGATCGCGAGCCATATCGTCATCGCGCTGCAATCCATCGCCTCGCGCAATGCCGATCCTGTCAAGTCGATCGTCGTCTCCGTCACCAGTTTCCGCACCGAGACGGAAGCCTTCAACGTCATCCCCGAGCGCGTGACCCTGCGCGGCACCGTCCGCACCTTCGAGAAAGAACTGCGCACGCTGGGTGAGGAGCGGCTGAAAGCGCTGGTGCCGCAGATCGCCGGGGCCTTCGGCGGCAGCGTCGAGATAGATTGGCGTCCCGGTTACCCCGCGACCGTCAACTGGGAGACAGAGACCGGCTATGCCGCCGAAGCGGCCCGCACCGTGGCGGGTGACGTGGATACCAACGCCGAGCCGCTGATGGGGGGCGAGGATTTCTCCTACGTGCTGGAGGTCGTGCCGGGCGCCTATATCCAGATCGGCAACGGCGACAGCGCGGATGTCCATCACCCCGCCTACAACTTCAACGATGAGGCGATCCCGGCGGGCGCGTCGTTCTGGGCGGAACTGGTGGAGCAGCGTCTCCGCGCCGCTTGAGGGCGGTCAGAAGATCGGGCGCGGCGGCGGGATGAGTTCATCCATCATCGCCGCCGCCCCCAGCCGCTGGACATCCGGCACGGTGAGCCGTCCGCCCGCCCAGTCCGCCAGCCCGTCGAGCCGCAGGCGCGCCAGCATCTTGTTGGTATGGACGAGCGACAGCCCGACCGCATCCGCGAGATCCTGCTGCCGGTAGGGAAAGGGCACGGTCTGCCCCTCCGCGAGACCAAGCGCGGTCAGCCGTCCGAAGATGCGCGCCATGGCCCAGGCCAGCCGCTCCCGCGCGTCCCGCTGGCCGATTGTTGCCAATGCGTCACCCAGAAAATACTCCTCTGCCGCGCTTATCCATGTCAGCGAATAAGCGCGCGTGGGCTGGGTCGTGAACAGTTCTCCCAATCGTGACCGGTCAAAGACACAGAGGGTCATGGGGGTGGTGGCCTCTATTCCGAACTGCATTCCGGCGCTGATCGCGTTTTGCAGACCAACGAAATCTCCGGGAAAGACAAAGTTCACCACTTGACGGCGACCGTCCTCCAAACTCTTGTATTTTAACCCCATTCCAGAAAGAACTGTATACATGTTTCGACTTTGTTCCCCTTCGCTGAAAAGGGGAGTGCCAGGCGAGACAATCATCTCACCTCGCTTGAAACGCTCCATGAAACGCAGCTCTTCGGAGGTCATGGGAAGAAAGGCGGGGCGGCGGCGAAGCGGGCAGGCAGTACACGAAACCGTCATGCCGGTCGCTCCTTTTGATATGTCGTAGTTTAATGACGATGTCGCCGGAATGTTCCAAGGATCATGCGGTAACATTTAAGATGGAGGGAGCCACAATGGAGGGGTCCGGATTTTCCGTAGTGCGGCGACCCGAGGTGGCGCGGTTCATCGTGGTAGAACCCTTGCCGATTATTGCGACTGATATTGTAGAGGCGATCCGCGGATCGGCGGGGGATTGTGATGTGCAGGTCTTTCCCCGCGCCGACATCGCCCATGACGCCCTGGCGGAAATGCCGGACGTCAGGGCGGCCTTCCTGTCGATGCGAAAGCAGGCGATCCTCGACTCCGGCCTTCACCGGTCCGTGGCGGAGCGGGGAGGGCAGATCATTGTCGTCAGCGGTTCGCTGGCGGAGGAAGACGCATTGTCGGAAGGATGGTTGTTGCTTCGGGAGCCCTTCACCGGCGACATGGTGGACAACCTGCTGGCGCGCCTTCCCGGTCAGGTGAGCTGACGCCCCCTATCCGCCGGTATGGCTCATGTGGCGGGACATTGTTCCCGCGACGGCCTGGCGGGAATAGTCGAAATCATGGCCTTTGGGCTTGCGCGCGATGGCGGCGCGAATGGCGGTCTCCAGCGCTGCATCGTCCGCGCCTTCGCGCAGAGGGGCACGCAGGTCCGCCTTGTCCTCCTGCCCCAGACACATGAAAAGCTCCCCCGTGCAGGTAAGGCGGACACGGTTGCAGCTTTCGCAGAAGTTATGTGAGAGCGGCGTGATGAACCCGATCTTCTGGCCGGTTTCCTCCAGCCGCACATAGCGGGCGGGGCCGCCCGTCCGCTCCGTAAGGTCGGTCAGGGTCCAGCTCTGCGCAAGGCGCGCACGGAGGTCGCGAAGCGACCAGAACTGGTCCAGCCGGTTTTCATTGCCGATATCGCCCATCGGCATGACCTCGATAAAGGTCAGGTCGTGACCCTCGGCGGCACACCATTGGACCAGCGTCTCAAGCTCATCCTCGTTGACGCCCTTCAGCGCCACGGTATTGATCTTGACCCGAAGACCTGCAGCTTTTGCCGCTTCCAGCCCTTCCAGAACCTGTGACAGCCGCCCCCAGCGGGTGATTTCCGCAAAGCGGCCCGCGTCCAGCGTGTCGAGCGAGACATTCACCCGCCTGACGCCGCAATCCACCAACTCCGCAGCGTGGCGGGCAAGCTGCGAGCCGTTGGTCGTCAGCGTAAGTTCCTTCAAGGCGCCGCTTTCCAGATGACGCCCCATCGCCCGGAAAAAGGTCATGATCCCCCGCCGGACAAGCGGCTCCCCCCCGGTAATGCGGAGCTTCTCGACCCCCAGGGCCACGAAGCCGGAACAGATCCTGTCCAACTCCTCCAGTGTCAGAAGCTCTGCCTTCGGAAGAAAGGTCATGTTTTCCGCCATGCAGTAAACGCAGCGGAAATCACAACGGTCTGTCACCGATACCCTGAGGTAACGTATTGCGCGCGCAAAAGGATCGATCAACGGCGTTGTCATATTGAGAAGATAGGCTTCGCGGGCTGCCGCGGCAAGCAGGCGCGTCTCCCCAATGCTGCTGATTTGCGCACGGTTGCAGGGGAAAGACATGCTAACCTCAAGATGTTTCGATAATGGAGAGCATTTGTGACGCGGCATGACTGGATTTTTGATGTCCTCGCGGATTTGCGCCGCTTTTCAGAACTGAACGGTCTGCCGCTTCTCTCCGATCAGATCGTGATCGCGGAGGAGGTGGCGCGGCGGGAGATCGACGCCGGGCCGCAGGATGCTCCGCATCCGCCTCCACAACCCGGCTGATCCGGCTGGCGCGTGCCCGGCTGTCGGGATAGGGTCGCGCCATGGCTGCCGACATGCTCCCCCTCTCTCCCGATCAGGCCGAGGCCTGGGATCGACTTGCCGAAATGCTGGCCGGTGCCGGGGTGGACCTGATCGACGGAACCCTTCAACCCGCCGGTGGGGAAGGGCCTTCGGTTCTGGCGGTCACGGGCAAGGCGGGTTCGGGCAAGACGATGCTGCTCGCCAGCCTGACGAAGGCGCTGGAAGATGCCGGGGTGGAGATCGTCTCCGGCGACTGGGAAGGGCGGCGCCGGAAGGAGCGGCGGACGCTGGCGGTGCTCGCCCCCACCAACAAGGCGGCGAGCGTGCTCCGCTCCCGCGGGGTGCCGGCGACGACGATCCACCGTATCCTTTATACGCCCGTCTATGATCCGCAATATGAGCGGCTGGCCGAATGGCTTGCCAACGGCGGGGAGCGCCCGGTGGTGGAGGGCATGGCGGAAGCCGCGCTGGACCGGGCCAAGGCGTTCTACGATCAGATGAAGTCGATCCCCGGCGCGCTTGCCACCGCGGGGCTGCGCGGGTCCGACTTCATTCGGGGCTGGAAGCGGCGGGAGGATCCGCTGGACATCGGTTTCGTGGACGAAGCCTCCATGCTCGACGCCCGCCAGTTCGAGGATTTGCAGGAAATCTTTCCGACGCTCGTGCTCTTCGGCGATCCGGCGCAGCTCGCGCCCGTGGGGCAGTCGGGCGAAATGGCCTTCGAGAGTCTGGGGGAGAAGCGGGTCCTGCACCTTTCCCGAATCCACCGGCAGGCGGAGGACAACCCGATCCTCGATCTCGCCCATGCGCTGGCCGACCCCGCGCTGACCTTCGAGCGGTTCGAGGCGATGGTGGAGGACGCGGCCCGGCGCGACCCCCGCGTGGTGGTGAGCCAGCGGGTGGAGTCCGATCTGATGGCGCGCTCCCCGGTGCTGGTCTGGCGCAATGTCACGCGGATCCGGCTCATCCAGGCGTTCCGGGCGGCCTTCGGTGCGCCGGAGGATGCGCTGCTGCCCGGTGAACCGCTGATCTGCGACGGGATCGAATTGCCGCTGAAGCATCGCAAGAAGCGGATCGACCTTGAGGCGCGCGGGCTCATCAAGGGCGCGCAGGTCATCTATCTGGGCGAGGGGCGTAAGCCGGGCTTCTCCCGTCTGCACGTGCTGGGGGCGGAGGATCCGCAGGTCTCCGCCGCCTCCATCGTCAAGATCGAGAAGCCGGATGAGGAGGAGCCCTTCATCCCCTTTGCCGCGCGGATGGGCGCCACCTTTCTGCACGGCGCGGCGGTGACCATCCACAAGGCGCAGGGCTCGCAATGGGAGGCCGTGCAGGTCTTTGCCCCCGATCTCTGGGCCGCGGCGCAGACCGGGCGGATGGAGGCGGGACTTCCCCTGTGGAAGCGGCTTGCCTATGTGGCTATCACGCGGGCGGAGAAACGGCTGCTCTGGGTGGTGCGCAACCGGCTGGCGCGGCCGACGGCGGCGCTGGGTGTTGCCGATCTGGCCGGTGCGCGGCCCACGCTGGAACTCGCCGCCGAAGCGGAGGAATGACCCCCGTTCGGGATGATTTGGAAAGGAAATGCCATGCGCTGCATCTTTGTTCAGCTTCGCTGCACTCCCGGCAAGACCTATGAGGTTGCCGATGCGATCTATGACCGGGAGGTGGTCTCCGAACTCTACTCCACCTCCGGCGAATGGGATCTCCTCGCCAAGATCTACATCCCCGAGGAAGAGGATACTGGCCGCTGGCTGGCCGAGAACCTATTCGACATCGCGGATATCCAGCGCAGCCTGACGACCATGACGTTCAAGGCGTTCTGACCGCTCAGAGCCGGAGCGACCGGAACAGCGCCGAGGCGCCCCACCCTGCCACGACGGCCACCACGAGGGCGAGAATCCCCGTCATCAACGGCTGCTCCACCGCCAGAAGATGCACCCACCGCTCCACCCCCACCTTGTACACTGGCAGGTGGCTTTCGTAGCGGTCGATCACCTGCCCCTCCCGCGTCAGGTAGATGCGGGTGATATAAGTCCCTTCCACCAGCGTGGAGGGCAGCTCCACCCGCGTCTGGAACAGCGTTGATTCCTCCAGCGACACGGCGCGCTCGTTGACCTGATATGTTCCCGATTCCCGGCGAATTCGGATCAGCGCATCGACGAAGGCCGGTTCCTCCTCCTCCGACACGTCCCGCCCCGCGATGTAGATGAGCCGCGGCAGAGTGATGCCGTATTGTCGGTCCTGCTCCGGTGTCAGCATGAAGGAAACAGGCCAGGAGGTGTTGACGGCATAGAAGCTCGGCGCGGAGCGGATACGGACGTTCTGCGTGTTCATCCAGATGCCGAACTCATGGCTTTTCTTGCGGACGGTCAGCGTCTCCGGCGGTCCTTCGACGGTGACGATGATACCCAGGGGGTTGTCCTCTGGAATCGGTTGCTCCCGCCGGACGGCGCCGAAGACGAGGATCTCCGACCCGTCGAAACGCGCACTGATGTCGATGAAGTCGTGGCTGAAGCCCGCCACGATCCTTTCACCCGTCGGGCGGGTCTGCGTGTCTGCGGTGAACGGCAGGAGGGTGAGGAGCAACAGGAACAGCGGGAAAACGCGCATCAGAACCCGCCCCCCCGCGCGATGGAGAAAAGCTCCGGCGGCGTCACGACGAGATCATAGGCCAGCCGTCCGCAGACGAGCAGCACGAGAACCGCCAGCAGCACCCGGAGCTGCTCCGCCCGGAGCTTGGCACCGAGCCGCGTGCCGATCTGCGCCCCGATCACGCCGCCGATGATCAGCAGGGTGCCGAGGATGAGGTCAACCGCCTGGTTGGTCCACGCCTGCATGAGCGTGGTGAAGCCGGTGACGAAGATGATCTGGAAAAGCGACGTGCCCACCACGACCTTGGTCGGCATGCCGAGCAGGTAGATCATGGCGGGCACCATCAGGAAGCCGCCGCCCACGCCCATGATCGCCGCCATGATCCCCACGAGACACCCCACCAGCATCGGAGGAATGACGGAGATATAAAGGCCGGACGCCCGGAACTTCATCTTGAAGGGCAACCGGTGGACCCACAGATGCTGGCTCCGCCGGATGCGGACCGGGCCTTGCATCCGCTGTCGTCGCAACGCGCGGAGGCTTTCCTGAAACATGAGCAGGCCGACCGTCCCGAGCAGCACGACGTAGGAAAGCTGCACGATCAGGTCGATCTGCCCCAGCGCCTTCAACCGGTTGAACAGCCAGATCCCGATCAATGAACCGATGAGACCGCCGACGAGCAGCACCGTGCCCATCCTGAGGTCCACGGTCTTGCGGCGAAGGTGGCCAAGAACGCCCGAGACGGAGGAGGCGACCACCTGGTTCGCGCCGGTTGCGACTGCGACGGGCGGCGGAATGCCGATGAAGAACAGCGCGGGAGTGATGAGGAACCCGCCGCCCACACCAAAGACGCCCGACAGAATACCGACGATGGCGCCTATCGCGAAGACGATCCCGCCGTTGACGGAAACCTCGGCGATCGGCAGATAGACTTGCAGCATCTCATTCCCCGCGCGGGCGGTTCGGCGCGCCCGCGGCTACCGCTCCTTCACATAGGCTACCCCGCCCGCGCGCGGAGGAACAGCCCGACCGACAAAGCCGGCGAGAATGATGACCGTCAGCACATAGGGCAGCGCCTGCATGACCTGCACCGGCACGGTGATGCCCAGAATTTCGATCGTCTGAAACCGGTTGGTCAGCGCCTCCAGAAAGCCGAAGAGCATCGTCGCGCCGAGAGCATACCATGGCCGCCACTTGGCGAAGATCAGCGCGGCCAGCGCGATATAGCCGCGCCCCGCGGTCATCTCCTTGACGAAGCCCGCGGAGAGCCCGGTCGCCAGATAGGCGCCCGCAAGCCCGGTAAGCACCCCGCAGATGGCCACGGCCGCGTAGCGCAGCCGCGTGACGGACACGCCCGCCGTGTCCACCGCCGCCGGGTTCTCTCCCACCGCCCGGAGCCGGAGGCCGAACCGCGTGCGGTAGAGGAGAAACGCGCTCGCCGGGACGAGCAGGAACGCGACATAGACAAGGATGGTATGACCGGAGATTAGTTCGGCATAGATCGGGCCGATGACGGGGACATGGCGCAATGTCTCCGCAAAGGGCAGCGTGATGGGTTGAAACCGCGCCGCGCCCTCCAGCGACGGGGTGCGTCCGCCGAGCTGGAACCAGTTCTGCCCGATCAGCACCGTCAGGCCGGAAGCCAGGAAGTTGATCGCCACGCCGGAGATGAGCTGATTGCCGCGGAAGGTGATGGAGGCGAGGCCGTGAATGGCCGACAGCGCCAGCGAGGCCGCTATCCCCGCCAGCAGGCCGAGCCAGACATTGCCCGTCACCGCCGCCACCGCCGCCGACAGGAAGGCGGCGGCGAGCATCTTGCCCTCCAGCCCGATGTCGAAAATGCCCGCCCGTTCGGAGAACATCCCCGCCAGACAGGCCAGCAGCAGCGGTGTCCCGAGGCGGATCGTGCTGTCGAGGATCTGCAGGATCGTGGCCGCGTCCATCAGCCCTTTCTCCCGAATTTCAGAAACAGCCGCTCCACCGGCATGCGGACCATGTTGTCCAGCGCGCCGGTGAACAGGATGACCAGCGCCTGTATCACGGTGATCAGTTCACGCGGGATCGCCATCCAGAGCGAAAGCTCCGCGCCGCCCTGATAGAGAAATCCGAACAGCAGGGAGGCGAGGAAAATCCCCACCGGATGCGAACGGCCCATGAGCGCCACGGCAATGCCGATGAAGCCCGCCCCTTCGACGGAGTTCAGCACCAGCCGCTGGGCCTCCCCCATGACGTTGTTGATGGCCATCATCCCCGCCAGCCCGCCGGAGATGAGCATGGCCCACATGGTGATCCGCGTGGGCGAGATACCGGCATAGCGCGCGGCGGATTCCGATTTTCCGAAGGCGCGGATCTCATAGCCCAGCCGCGTGTGCCAGATGAGGAGCCAGACGGCGATGCAGGCGCCGACGGCGATCAGGAAGGTGATATTGGCCGGATTGCGGTTGTTGAACGGAATACCCACGAGCGCGAGGATTTCCGACAGGCGGGGCAGCGTGGCCCCTGCGGGAAAACGGGCCGTCGCGGGGTCCATGGAGCCGATGGGCCGCAGAATGTTCACCAGCAGATAGTTCAGCAATGCCGCGGCAATGAAGTTGAACATGATGGTGGTGATGACGATGTGGCTGCCCCGCCGCGCCTGAAGCCAGGCGGGGATCGCGGCCCAGGCCGCGCCGAACACCGCCGCGCCGATCATCGCGGCGGGAAGCGCCAGCCACCAAGAGGTCCACGGCAGCGCCAGACAGACGAGCGCCACGCCGAGGCCGCCCAGCGTCGCCTGCCCCTCGCCGCCGATATTGAACAGGCCCGCGTGATAGGCCACGGCCACCGACAGCCCGGTGAACATGAACGAGGTGGCATAATAGAGCGTGAAACCCCAGCCGTAGGAGGAGCCGAGCGCGCCCGTCACCATCGTGCGGATCGCCTCCACCGGGTCGGCGCCGATGGCAAGGATCACCAGCGCAGAGATGATGAAGGCCAGCAGGATGCTGATCAGCGGCACGAGAAAGACATCGGCCCATTTCGGCATCACGCGGCCTTCCCGTCCATTCCTGCCATCATCATGCCGAGTTCCTGTTCACTGGTCGCTGCGGGCGCGCGTTCGCCCATGATCTCACCGCCGCACATCACGACGATCCGGTCGGAGAGCGCGCGGATCTCGTCCAGTTCAACGGAAACCAGCAGGATCGCCTTGCCCGCATCGCGCAGGGCGACGATCTGGCGGTGGATGAATTCGATCGCCCCGATATCCACCCCCCGCGTCGGCTGGCCGATCAGCAGCAGGTCCGGGTTGCGCTCCATCTCCCGCGCCAGAACGATCTTCTGCTGGTTGCCGCCCGAGAAATTCTTGGCCTCGAGCCGGGGAAGGGGCGGGCGCACGTCGAAACGCTGCATCTTCGCCGCCGTCTCCCCGATCAGCACGCCGTTCTGCATGAACGGGCCGCGCCGGTAGGCCGGGTCATCCTGATAGCCGAAGGCCACGTTCTCCCACGCCGTGAAATCGAGGATCAGGCCAAGGTGATGGCGGTCCTCCGGCACATGGGCGATGCCCGCGCTCCTGCGGGTCCGTCCGTTCGCCTCCCGCCCCGACAGCGGCAAGGCGCGGCCGTTGAGCAGGATGTGACCGGAGGCGGCGGGCATGATACCGCCCAGCACCGCCAGAAGCTCCGACTGTCCGTTTCCCGCAACCCCCGCGATGCCGACGATCTCCCCCGCCCGCACGGTGAGGGAGACATCCTTGACCCGCTCCACGCCGGAGGGGTCGCGCACGGTCAGGTTTTCGACCGACAGCACGACAGGGCCGGGCGTCGCCTCCTCCTTCTCCACGCGGAGGAGCACCTTGCGCCCGACCATCAGCTCCGCCAGCGCCTCCGGCGTGGTGTCCCGCGTGGGCAGCGTCGCCACCATCTCCCCGCGCCGCATGACGGAGACGGCATCGGTCACCTCCATGATCTCGCGCAGCTTGTGGGTGATGAGGAGGATGGTCTTGCCCTCGTCCCGGAGCGCGCGGAGGATGCGGAACAGGTGATCCGCCTCCGCCGGGGTCAGCACGCCCGTCGGTTCGTCGAGGATCAGGATATTGGCCTGCCGGTAGAGCGCCTTGAGGATTTCCACCCGTTGCTGATGGCCGACGGAAAGCTCCTCCACCAGCGCATCCGGGTCCACGTTCAGCTCATAATCACGGGCGAGGTCCACAAGCAGGCTCCGCGCCCGCGCGAGCGCGGGGCGCAGCAAGCGCCCACCCTCCGCGCCGAGCACGACATTCTCCAGCACGGTGAAGTTCTCCACCAGCTTGAAATGCTGGAACACCATTCCGATGCCCGCCCGGATCGCGGACTGGCTGTCCGGGATCGCGGTCACTTTGCCGTCGATCAGAATTTCTCCCGCATCGGCCTGATAGAACCCGAACAGGATCGACATGAGTGTCGATTTCCCGGCGCCGTTTTCGCCGATGATGCCGTGGATCGTGCCCTTGCGCACCTTGAGCGAGATGTCCCGGTTGGCCTGAACCGCACCGAAGGATTTGGACACGCCCCTGAGTTCGATGGCGAGGGCCGCCGCCGTCTCCCTGCCGTCGCCGCCTCCCGTCATCGCGTCGCTCACTGCACGGGGCAGGTGTTGTCGGTCATGTAGTCGTGCACCTTGAGCGTTCCGGCAGAGATTTCCGTGGCAGCCTTGTCCGCGGCGGCTTTCATCTCCGGGGTGACGAGAGCGGCGTTGTTCTCATCCAGAGCATACCCTACCCCTTCGGAGGCCAGGTCCATCACCTTGAGCCCCGGTGCCAGGTTCCCGCCTTCGGTGAAGGCCTCGAACACGGCATTGTCCACGCGCTTGATCATGGAGGTCAGAACCTGTCCCGGATGCAGGAAGTTCTGGTTCGAATCGACACCGATCGACAGCATCTTCTCATCTGCGGCGGCTTGCAGAACGCCGATGCCGGAACCGCCTGCCGCCGCATAGACCACGTCCGAGCCCTGCGACTTCTGGGCGCGGGTCAGCTCACCGGCCTTCACCGGGTCGTTCCAGGCGGTGGGCGTGGTGCCCACGTAGTTCTGGATGATCTTGGCGCCGGGATTGGTCGCCTTCACACCCTGCACAAAGCCGCAGGCGAACTTGTGGATGAGCGGAATATCCATGCCGCCGATGAAGCTGACCGTGCCCGTCTTGGAGGCCATCGCGGCCATGATGCCCACAAGATATGACCCCTGCTCCTCCGTGAAGATGACGGAGCGCACGTTCGGCTGATCGACGACCATGTCGATGATGACGAATTTGGTGTCGGGATAGTCCGGGGCAACCTTGTTCAACACATCGCCGAAGGCGAAGCCGGTCATCACGATGGGGTTGGAACCGCTTTCGGCCAGACGGCGGAGCGCCTGTTCCCGTTGCGCCTCCGACTGCATCTCAAGCTCACGATAGCTGCCGCCCGATGCCGCGACCCAGCGCTGCGCCCCGCCATAGGCTGCCTCGTTGAAGGATTTGTCGAACTTGCCCCCGAGATCGAAGATCAGCGCCGGATCGGCTGCGGCAACACCCGCGCCCAGAAACAGCGCAGCGGCGGCGCCGAGATAGGTCCGCATCAAACCCATGAAATGTCTCCTTGTTGCCTGTCTGCCAGCCGCCCGGTCCCAGTGGCGACAGCCGGGTCTTCGCCCAGCACGATTTGGCCGCAGCCCCTGCGGGCGGTCAACAGATTTCTGGCGCAGACGGTGGCGGGGCGGTTCAGGAGGGGGAGAGTGCCCGTGTCATGACCACCGCATCGACGGAACGGCCATCGGGGGTGGCGTAGTACCCCCTGCGGCGCCCGGCCTCCCGGAAACCTGTCGCGGCATAGAGCGCGCGCGCCGGGGCATTGTCGGCGGCGACTTCCAGAAACGCGCTTGCCGCGCCGCGCCGCGCCGCGTCCGCCGCAAACCCCTCGACCAGCCGTCGCCCGATACCCCGCTGGCGAAACGCGGAGGAGACGGCAAGCGTCAGCAACTCCGCCTCATCCGCGATGACCCGGCCGATGAGAAAGGCAGCGCCTTCCCTCAGCAGAAAGACGCCGCGCCCGGCCAGTACCTCCGCCATCTCCCGCTCCGACCAGGGGCGGGGCGTGGTGAAACTTTCCGCGTGAAGCTGTGCAAGCTCCGCCGGCGTCATGGCAGGATGAGCGGCGGCGGGTCCGCGGGCGGCGCCGCATCGGCGGGGCGGAGGTAGAGAGGGGCCGGCGGAGAAGCCGGGCGGTGCCGCCGCTCAGCCGCGAGCCGGGCCACGCCCTCCGCAACCGGCAGCCCCGGCCCAAGTGCTCCCCCCCCTGTCAGGCGCGCGATCTCCGCAGCTCTGTGGCCCAGAACAGGAAGCTGGCTCTCTGCCAGTCCCTCCGGCAGGGACTTCGGGTCGGCAAGCACGGCACCTTCGCTTGTTCCCCGGGGCAGCGATCCGCCCTCAGCGCGCAGGGGACAGAGCCACACATGATCGCGGCGCGCATCGAGACTGACGAGAACCGGGCGCTGGGTGCCGATCGCCAGCGCCTCGAACCGGCTGACGCCGATGGCGGGGAGGCCGAGCGACAGCGCCAGCCCGCGCGCCGCGGCGACGGCGATGCGGATGCCGGTGAAATTGCCCGGCCCCACGCCCACGCCGAGCGCCGAGAGATCGCGCCAGCCGGCCTGCGCCTCCGCCAGCACCTCCTCCAGCAGCGGCATCAGCCGCTCCGCCTGCCCCTTTTCCATGGCCTCCTGCCGCGAAACAAGCAGCCGGTCTCCGGAGAGCAAAGCGGCCGCGCAATGCGCGGCCGATGTGTCGAAGGCGAGAATCAGCGGCTCAGGCGGCAACGGGCCTGACCTCGATCACCTCGGGGATATAGTGGCGCAGCAGGTTCTCGATCCCCATCTTCAGCGTGAGGGTGGAGGACGGGCAGCCCGCGCAGGCCCCCTGCATGTGCAGATAGACGACGCCCCGGTCGAACCCGTGGAAGGTGATGTCGCCGCCGTCCTGCGACACGGCAGGGCGGACACGCGTGTCCAGCAGTTCCTTGATCTGCTCGACGATGTCCGCATCCTCTCCCGTATGCTCGCGGTGGCCGGAGTTGGCCTTCGGGGCCTCCCCCTCCATCACCGGGATACCGGACTGATAATGCTCCATGATCGCGCCGAGGATCGCGGGCTTGATATGCTCCCAGGCGACGCCTTCGGCCTTGGTCACCGTCACGAAATCGGTGCCGAAGAACACACCCGTCACGCCCTCCACCGCAAAGATGCGGCGGGCGAGGGGGGAACGGTCGGCCGCGCCCTCGTTCGGGAAATCGGCGGTCCCGACCTCCAGCACGGTCAGGCCGGGAAGGAATTTCAGCGTGGCGGGGTTCGGGGTCGTCTCTGTCTGGATGAACATGGGCTGTCTCCTGTTGCCGCCAAGATGTCGATTCCGACAGGGAAAGTCAAGATTTCTGGAACGATTCTAAATCGACCGGAGCACACGGCAGGGATTTCCCACGGCGAGCACCCCGCCCGGCAGGTCGCGCGTCACCACGCTGCCCGCACCGATGACGGTGTTCGCGCCCACCGTCACGCCGGGGCAGAGGATGCTGCCGCCGCCGATCCACGCTCCGTCGCCCACCCACACGGGCAGGGCCGATTCGAGACCGGAGCGCCGGGTGGCGGCGTCGAGGGGATGGGTTGCTGTATAGATGTGCACGCCGGGGCCGATCTGTACCTCTTCCCCGATGTCGATGCGGTTGCAGTCGAGAAAGACGCAGTCGTAGTTCACGAAGCTGCGCGCGCCGATGGAGATGTGGATGCCGTAATCGCAGCGGAAGGCGGGTTTCAGCACTGCACCATCGCCCCAGTGGCGGAACAGCCGGGACAGCAGATGATCCCTCACCGCGGTTTCATCGGGCGCGCTGGCATTAAAGACCGCAAGCAGGTGTTGCGCCGAAAGATGTTCGGCCACCAGTTCGGGATCGTTCGCCAGATAGAGTTCCCCCGCCAGCATCCGCTGTTTCTGGGTCCGGTTGTCAGTCATGGCATCCTCCGCGGGCGGCTTCGGGGCTTCCGCAGTTTTTCCGGTGGTCGGGCTTCCGGTGTCCGGTGCCCATTGGTCTGTATGCGCGGATGGCCTGTAAGCCGGATTTTGTCCGGGGGCGGACCCCCTGGATGACCATTCCTCTAGGCCCGGAGTTACCTCCGGGCTCAAGCTGCCAACCCGGGCCTCCGGGCTGAAGCGTCCCTGCCTCCGCCGGAGCGGAAGGCGCGAGGCCCCTATTCGGCATTGCTCCCGGTGGGGCTTGCCAAGCCGGTCCTGTTGCCAGTCCCGCGGTGGGCTCTTACCCCACCGTTTCACCCTTGCCAGCGGCGAACCGCGGGCGGTCTGTTCTCTGTGGCGCTTTCCCTCGGGTTGCCCCGGCCGGGCGTTACCCGGCACCGTTGCTTCATGGAGTCCGGACTTTCCTCGCGGGCCTTGCGGCCCCCGCGGTCATCCGGCCATCCGCGCGGGGAGAGAGCTAGACGCTCCCCCGCCTCCGGTCAACGGGAAAGCGACGGGCAAGGTCGGCGGCCAGCGCCGCATCCACGGGGTCGGCGGGTCCATCGGCCCAGGGGCGGAAGCGGAGCCGGAAGGCCGAGAGCAGCAGCGCCGCATCACCCTCCGGGTAGCCGAAGGCGCGGAGAGAGGCCGGAAGCCCGTCCAGACATGCTCCGCCCCCCTCTGCCGCCTCCGGCCAGACCGACAGACCGGACAGCGCGAGCCGCCGCCAGTCGAACCGGGGACCGGGGTCGATCTTGCGTGCGGGCGCCATGTCGGAATGGGCAATCACCCGCTCCGGCGGAATGGCCCATCTGTCGAGGATGTCGGCCAGCAGCCGCTCCAGCGATGCCATCAGCGGGGCGGAGAACGGCTCCGCGCCGGTATTGTCAAGCTCGATGCCGATGGAGCGGGAGTTCACGTCGGTCACGGCGCCCCATTGGCCGGCCCCCGCGTGCCATGCCCTGCGGCTCTCCTCCACCAGCGGCAGCGTTGTGCCGTCCTTGCCGATCAGCCAGTGGGCCGACACTTCCGCCGCGGGATCGCACAGCCGCTCCTCCGCCGCGCGGCAATCGGTCATCGCGGTGTAGTGGATCACCACCATGTCCGGCCGCGCGCCGTCCCGACGCTCGCCGAAGTTCGGCGAGGCCACGGGTCAGCGCATCGCGTTGCGGAAGGGCGTCGGATCCCAGTCGCAGGCGAAACCGTCGCCATCGGGATCAAGGCTGCGCCGGTCGTTCTCCGGGCCGCCCGCCTCAAGGAACGCCTGCTGGGCGAGATCGGGCGAGGCATAGCGCGCGCAGGCGCTGGCGTTCATATTGCCGCGGAACGGGTTCACGCGGCTGTAACGCTGCTCTCCCACGTTGTTGGTGGTCTGGAGCGCATAGGCCACGATATTCGGCCCGGTATTGGTGCGCTGGGGCAGGGGAACCGCCGCAACCTGCTGGTAGCTGCGGGCGTTGGCCTCGATGCGGGCCTTGTCGCTCTCGATCGTCTCGCGCGAGCGGACGGCAGCAAAGCTCTGCTCGTCGGAGATGCCGGTGAACACCGCCGCGCGCTCCTGCGCTGGCGCCGTGTCGCCGTAGGTGGCGGCGGGTGCGCCGAGGGTGGAGGACGAGACCGAAGGCCCGCCGATCGCACTGGCCGGAGCGGCACCGGCCGCGCCCCCCTCACGCATGTGCATGTATTCCTGATAACTCCCTTCGGAGGAGCAGGCAGCAAGGCCAGAGAGAGCGAGGACAGCGAAGGTAAGGCGCATCGGGCAACCCATTTGATTTTCTAGCGCCTTACCACCATTTCGCGGGCTTGGAAACGAATCCCGCAGCGGTCTCCAGTGCGAAGGCCGTATTGAGAAGCTCGCCCTCCTCCCACGGCCTGCCGATAAGCTGGAGGCCCAGCGGCAGGCCCTGCCGGTCCAGCCCCGCAGGCACCGAAATCCCCGGCAGCCCCGCGAGGTTGACCGTCACGGTAAAGACGTCGTTGAGGTACATCCTTACCGGATCCGCATCGGCCATTTCACCCAGACCGAATGCCGCAGAGGGCGTGGCCGGTGTCAGGATCGCGTCGATCCCGTCGCCGAAGACCACGTCGAAGTCATGCTTGATCATCGTGCGGACCTTGCGGGCGCGGTTGTAGTAGGCGTCGTAGAACCCTGCGGAGAGCACGTAGGTGCCGACCATGACCCGGCGCTGGACTTCCTTGCCGAAGCCTTCGGCGCGGGTCTTTTCATAGAGCTGCACGATGCCTTCGCCCGGCCCGAGCTTTGCCCGGTGGCCATAGCGCACGCCGTCATATCGTGCGAGGTTCGAGGATGCCTCCGCCGGCGCGATCACGTAATAGGCCGGCAGCGCGTATTTCGTATGGGGGAGGGAGATGTCCACGATCTCCGCCCCCGCGTCGCGGAGCATTTCGGTCCCCTGTTTCCAGAGCGCCTCGATCTCGTCGGGCATGCCGTCCATGCGGTATTCGCGCGGGATGCCGATGCGCTTGCCGCGGATGTCACCGGTGAGCGCGGCCTCGAAATTCGGCACGGCGAGGTCGGCGGAGGTGGAATCCTTCGCGTCCGGCCCGGACATCGCTTCCAGCATGATGGCCGCGTCGCGCACCGTCTTGGTCATCGGCCCCGCCTGATCCAGCGAGGAGGCGAATGCGATGGTGCCCCAGCGGGAGCAGCGCCCGTAGGTCGGCTTGATGCCCACGATGCCGGTGAAGGCGGCGGGCTGGCGGATGGAGCCGCCGGTATCCGTCCCCGTGGCGCCAAGGCAAAGGTCCGCCGCCACCGCCGCCGCCGATCCGCCGGAGGAGCCGCCGGGCGTCAGGTTGCGGTCGTCCACCTTCCACGGGTTCACCACATCGCCGTAAACGGAGGTTTCGTTGGAACTGCCCATGGCGAATTCGTCCATGTTCAGCTTGCCCAGCATCACGGCGCCCGCATCGCGCAACTGCTGCGTGACGGTCGATTCGTAGCCCGGACGGAAGCCCTCCAGAATGCGCGAGGCGGCCTGCGAGGCCACGCCCTCGGTGCAGAACAGGTCCTTCACGCCGATAGGGATGCCGCACATGGCGGGCGCATCGCCCCCGGCCAGCCGTTTGTCGGCCTCCGTCGCGCGGTGCAGCGCGATCTCCGGGGTGGTGTGGACAAAGGCGTTCAGCGCCCCCGCCGCGGCAATCGCCTCAAGGCAGGATTCCGTCAGTTCGACGGACGTGATGTCGCCCTTGCGGAGCGCGTCGCGCGCATCGGCGATGGTCAGACGGTTCGGCAGGACTTCGGTCATTCCACCACCTTCGGCACGGCAAAGAATCCTTCGCGGGCATCGGGGGCATTGGCGAGGATCCTGTCCTGCATCTCCCCTTCCGTCACCACGTCCTGACGACGCTTGAGCCGCATCGGCGTGACCGAGGTCATCGGTTCCACGCCCTCCACATCCACCTCATTGAGCTGTTCCATGAAGGTGAGGATGTTCGACAGTTCCTGCGCCAGCGCGGGCAGGTCGGTCTCCTCCACCCGGATACGGGCAAGGTGCGCCACGCGGCGCGCGGTATCGGTGTCGATGGACATGGGGTGTCTCCGCGTCAGGACCGGGATCGTTTAGCGAGGCAGGCCCCGCTCCGCAAGCATGTGACGCCGATAGACCTCGATCATCCAGCCGAGCATCAGCGCATTCAGCACGTGCCAGAGCAGATGCGTGCCCATCGGCAGGCGGGCGCAGACCAGCCCGTCGGCGGAGCGGGCGGTGAGCGACAGGAGCAGGATGCACGCTCCGAGCGCCAGTCCCACGGCCGTCCGCGGGGCGCGGGACGACAGCAGGAGCGCGTAGAACAGGATCAGGAGCGGCACCGGCAGATAGGCGGCGGATCGGCCCAGCAGCGGCACATCCGCCAGAAACGGGGTGACCAGAGCGGCGAAGGGAAAGAACAACGCCACACCGGTCAGGGCCAGGGGCCAGCGGAGTCGCAGGAAATGCAGGTTCGCCGTGAAAAGATAGACGAGGATGAAGGCAAGGATCGGCAGCGTATCGGCCAGCGCCGCCCAGCGGGTCGCGAAAGTGTGAAACAGGAAAGACCCGATGCCGATCAGCGCCAGGAGCGCGCAGAGCACACCGGCCAGCGGCAGCCGCTCCCCGCTGATCCGCCGCCAGGACACAAGGGCCGCGATGAGAAAGGCCAGGTTGGTGACGGCATTCAGCGGCTCCGACCAGAAGGAGGCGTCCGTCCGCTCGCAATAGGCGTCTATCGTCCGGCTCCAGTCCATGCGTTTCCATTCCCGCGCGGCGCGGCTACCTTTCGGGGGGAACAATAAAGGAGAAATCCATGCAGATCATCTGGCTTGGCCATGGCGGCTGGCGCATCGAGGTCGAGGGCGCGGTTCTGCTGGTGGACCCGTGGCTGACCGGCAACCCGATGTTCCCGGAGGGACGGCGCGCGGATGCCATCAGGGGCGCGACCCATATCGTGCTGACGCATGGCCACAACGACCATACCGGCGACATGCTTGCCATCGCGAAGGAATTGGGCATTCCGCTGGTCGGTATCCCGGAATTGATGGGCTATTTCGCGGAGCGCCACGGCTGCAAGACCATCGACTTCAACAAGGGCGGCACGGTCGATCTGAACGGCGCAAAGGTGACGATGGTCAACGCCACGCATTCCTCCTCCATGACGGTGGACGGCCAGACGATCTATGCCGGCACGGAATCGGGCTATGTCATCGCGGGCGAGGGGCGGACGATCTATTTCTCCGGCGATACCGATGTGATGGCCGACATGAAGATCATCGCGGATCTGCATGCGCCCGATATCGGCATCCTCTGTGCGGGCGGACACTACACGATGGACATGACCCGTGCCGCCTATGCCGCGAAGACGTTCTTCGATTTCTCGCTTGTCCTGCCCAGCCATTACCGGACCTTCCCGCTGCTCGCGCAGGATGCCTCGGGCCTGCAGGCCGGCCTGCCCGGCGTGACGGTGCATGAGCCGGAAGTGCTGACCCCCGTGCCGCTCTGACATGCGCCTCTTCCGACGCGCCCCTCGTTCCGATCCAAGGAGGAACCCCATGTTCGATCTGACACGCCGCCTTCTGCTCGCCGCTGGCCTGAGCTTGGCCAGCCTGCCTGTTCACGCGGCGGAGCCGGTGGTGGTCTTTGCGCCCACCAGCCTCAAGGCATCGCTCGACCTCGCCGCGGCGGAGTGGGCGCGGACGAGCGGGGAGCGGGCGCTCATCACCTATGGGGCCAGCTCGGAACTGGCGCGGCAGGTGGCGGAGGGCGCGGATGTGGATGTGTTCCTGTCCTCCGATGCGGAATCCATGGACCTGCTGGATGCGGGCGGGTTCATCGCGGAGGGCAAGCGGTTCGACCTGCTGGGCAACACGCTCGTGCTGATCGGCGGGCCGGGGCATACGGATCCCGTCCCGCTCGAAAGCCCGGATGCCGCCAGACTTCTGGCCGAGGGCAAGGTGGCGCTGGCGGCAGAGGGGTTGCCGCTTGGTGCCTACGGGCGCGAATCGCTCCGCCATCTCGGGGTCTGGGAGACGGTGGAGCCGCATCTGCTGACCGCAGAGACGGAGCCGGGGGTGGTTGCTGCCGTCGCCGAGGGGCAGGCGGCCTATGGCGTCGCCTATGGCACGGATGCGGTCGCGCAGAAGGCGGTGACCATCGTTGCCACCTTCCCGCCGGAAAGCCACGCGCCGATCTTCTATCCGATCGCGGTGATGAAGGAGCCGCCCCATCCTTCCGAAGCGGATGGCTTCGTCAGTTTCCTGTCCTCCGAGCCGATCCGTGCACTGTTCGAGGCGCATGGCTTCGTGTCGATGCACTGAACGGCGCGGGTCGCGGGCGGCAGGTTTCCCGGTCCCTGCGCCCGCCTTGATGCAGGCGGCCGGGCTTCCCGGCCCCCTGCGCCCGCGTTGATCTGAAGACTTTCGGCAGCGGACCGGGCGTGCTCTGCCCAAATGTGGCTGAAAGCACCCCTACGCAAGCCGGATGAGAGGACTGCGCGCTCTCACATTCTGTTTCGCCGGGCACAGGCTGCCGCGTCACCCGCCGAGCCGTGTCGTGACCTTCCAGCCGTCGCCAACGGGCGTCAACCGCCAGTTCCCGGCGGCGATGGCGGTGCCCCGCGCTGTCCGGTAAGGGGCGATCCGAATGTCCCAGCCCGTGCCCTGCCGCTCTGCCATGGCGGGGGCGGTGCTGCCGTCGGAAAATTCCGCCAGCGTATCGCCCCCGGCCTCCGCCAGTCCGACGCGACAGCCCGGATAGGCGTGGCTGCCGGCGAAGCGCAGGATCACTTCCGCGCGGCCAGCGCGTCGATCAGCCCGCGCACGGGTTCGAGGTTGTAGCCATAGCGCGACGGCGTCGCGATGATGTCGTCCGTGGCGAGATTGCCCGCCTCCGTCAGCGCCCACATGATGGACGACCGGTTGCCGGAGGCGCAGTAGGCCAGCACCGGCCCTGTCGCGGCCTCCCGTGCGGCGGCCTGCGCCGTCACGTTGTCCTCGGTGAGCGCGCCGCCGATCACCGGGTTTTCCACGAAGGTCAGTCCGGCTGCCTCCGCCGCGCGGCGCATCTCGTCGTTGCGCAGCTCCGGCGGGTTCTCCGCATCCGGGCGGTTGGAGATGATGGTGGTATAGCCCGCGTCCCTGATCGCCGGAATGTCGGACGGGTCGATCTGGGGCGAGACGGCGTAGTCGTCAGTCAGGGCGCGGATATCCATGGTGTTCTCCTTGATCCTTGCCCGCAGCATACGGATGGGGACAGCAGGCGCAACGCCCGCGGCCCCCGCCCGCTCAGTTCAGCACGACCAGCGCGTGACGCTTCCGCCCCGCGGTGAGCTTCACCGGCTCCGCAAGATCGGCAGGCGCGAACATGCGCCCCGCATCGGCCTCCGCCGCGTCGTTGACGCGCAGGCCACCCTCGGCGATCAGGCGTTTCGCATCCTTGCCCGATTTCGCCAGCCCCGACCGCACGACGAGCTGGGCCAGCGTAATGCCCTCGCCCACTTCTCCGCTTTCAAGCGCGAGCGTGGGCAGATCGTCCCCGATCCCGCCCTTTTCGAACACCTCGCGCGCCGTGGCCTCCGCCGCCTGCGCCGCCTCCGCACCGTGAAGGAGCGTGGTGACCTCGTTGGCGAGGATGATCTTCGCGCCGTTGATCTCAGACCCCGCCAGCGCCCCCAGCCTCTCGCATTCCGCGACCGGCAATTCGGTGTAGAGCTTCAGGAATCGGGCCACATCCGCGTCCGTGGTATTGCGCCAGAACTGCCAGAACTCGTAGGGTGAGAGCATCTGCGCGTTCAGCCACACGGCGCCGCCTGCCGACTTGCCCATCTTCCGCCCGTCCGATGTCGTGAGCAACGGCGAGGTGAGACCGTAGATCTCCTCGTCGATCACCCGGCGCGTCAGGTCGATGCCGTTGACGATGTTCCCCCACTGGTCCGACCCGCCCATCTGCAGCAGGCAGCCATACCGGCGGTTCAACTCCAGAAAGTCATAGGCCTGAAGGATCATGTAGTTGAATTCGAGGAAGGAGAGCGACTGCTCCCTGTCCAGCCGCGACTTGACCGATTCGAACGACAGCATCCGGTTCACCGAGAAATGCCGCCCGATGTCCCGCAGGAACTCGAGGTAGTTGAGGTGATCCAGCCATTCGGCGTTGTTCAGCATCAGCGCGCCGTTCCCCGCCTCCCCGTAGGAGAGGTAGCGGGAGAACACCTGCTTCATCCCGGCGATGTTCTCGTCGATCCGCTCGGGGGTCAGCAGCGGGCGTTCTTCGCTGCGGAAGGAGGGATCGCCCACCTTGGTGGTGCCGCCGCCCATGAGCGTGATCGGCTTGTGCCCGGTTTTCTGCAACCAGCGCAGCATCATGATGTTGAGCAGATGCCCCACATGCAGCGACGCGGCCGTTGCGTCATAGCCGATATAGGCGGGCACGATCCCCTTCACCAAAGCCGCGTCCAGCGCCTCGTAATCGGTGCAGTCGGCGACATAGCCACGCTCGATCATGACGCTCAGAAAATCGGATTTCGGTTGGAAGGCCATTGCCCTTTCATCCTCTCTTGTCTGACATGGATCCCAAGGCTCACCCGTGGTGCCTCTCCATGTGCCGTCGCCTATACCGCCGGGCGGCTGCAAGGGAAAGCGTCATGGCGGCGGCGGAATGGTTTCGGAGGGGTCATGGACCGGATGATGACAGCGCTCGGCGCGATGTCGGGAACCTCGCTCGACGGGGTGGATGCGGCGACGGTCGTGACGGATGGCGAACGGATAGAGACCTTCGGCCCCTCCGCCTACCGCCCCTATACCGAAGGGGAGCGGGACGTTCTGCGCGCCGCGCTCGGCCGCTGGCCCGGCGAGCCGGGGGTGGCGGAGGCCGCGCGGGTGGTGGAGGCCGCCCATGCGGCGCTGATGTCCCCGCTGGCGGGGGAGGTCGCTGGCTTTCACGGCCAGACGCTGGCCCATGATCCCGGCGGGCGGGGGACACATCAGGCAGGCTCGGGCGCGGCGCTGGCGGCGGCGCTGGCCCGCCCGGTGATCTGGGACTTCCGCTCCGCCGATGTCGCGGCAGGCGGGCAGGGGGCGCCGCTTGCACCGTTTTTCCATTTCGCCTGCGCCCGCTGGGCGGGGGAGCGGGAGCCTGTGGCCTTCCTGAACCTTGGGGGTGTCGGCAATTTCACCTGGGTCGATCCGCGCCGCCCCGCGCCGGAGGCCGAAGGCGCGCTCCTTGCCTTTGACACCGGGCCCGCGAATGCCCCGATCGACGACTTTCTCCGACAGCGCCGGGGCGCCACGCGGGATGAGGGGGGCGCACTCGCCGCCTCCGGCACGGTGGATGAGGCCGCTGTGGCGGCGCTGCTGGCCCATCCATATTTCGCGCAGAGACCGCCTAAATCACTGGACAGGAACGGCTTTCCCGGGCTTCTGCCTTCGGTCGAAGCGCTGTCCGATGCGGATGGGGCGGCGACGCTGTCGGCTGCGGTTGCGGCGACTGTCGCGGCGGGCGCCCGGCATTTCCCGACGCCCGTCTCGCGCGTGCTGGTGACCGGGGGCGGGCGGCACAATGCAACGCTGATGCGGATGCTGGCAGAACGGCTTGGCACGCGCGTCGCACCGGTGGAGGATGCGGGCCTCGACGGCGACATGCTGGAGGCACAGGCCTTCGCCTTCCTCGCCGTCCGTGTGCTGCGTGGCCTGCCGCTCTCCGCGCCGATGACCACTGGCGTGCCGCGGCCCGTGACAGGCGGCCGGATCAGCCGCCCGGATGCGCGGGCCGCCTGAGCGGCTGCGGACGGGTTCTGGGGTGCCCATGCTCGGGAAATCGGTCGAGGCCGTGTCGATCTCGGAATACGCGAACCTGTCCAAAACCGTTTCCTCCGAAGGGCGACGCAAGAAACGCTGAACTCCGCAGGTCAACTCGACCGCAATGGAACAATACGGCTACACTACCTGACGGGGTTTTGACACGGCCTCGGTCCCCGAATGACTCGGCTGGACCCGAAATCAGTAGATTTCCAGCCGGATTTCCTCAGATTGCCAACGATCTCCGCTCCGACGCAGACCAAGGGCCTCTTTCAGCAGCCTGCTAACCGCCGATATCGAAGCCGGGAGGCGCGAGATCGAACCCCGCGAAGGTGAAGCCGGGGCTGACGGTGCAGCCGGCCAATGTCCATGCGCCGGTGGAACGGGCCGCCTGCCAGTGGCCCGCGGGGACGATGCCTTGCGGGCTGTCTCCCGCCAGCACATCCGGGCCGAGGCGCAGGTGCCGCGCCGGACCTTCCGCATGTTCGGAGAGGGAGAGGGTGAGCGGCGCGCCGGCATGGAAATGCCAGATCTCCGCCGCGTCCACCCGGTGCCAATGGCTCCGCTCGTCCGCCCGCAAAAGAAAAAGGATCGCGGTGCCTGACGGGCGTTCACCCGCCGCGGCCTCCGCGATCCAGGTCTGGCGGAACCAGCCGCCTTCCGGGTGCGGGGCAAGGCCGAGCGCCGCGATGATCCGCTCCGCATCGTCCATGCCCCTGCCGCCTTACTTCAGGATGGAGCGGCCGGCATATTCCGCCGTCTCGCCCAGCATCTCGTCGATACGGAGGAGCTGGTTGTACTTCGCCAGCCGGTCGGACCGGGCGAGCGAGCCGGTCTTGATCTGGCCGCAGTTGGTCGCGACGGCGAGATCGGCGATCGTCGCATCCTCCGTCTCGCCCGAGCGGTGCGACATGACGGAGTTGAACCGCGCGCGGGTCGCCATATCAACGGCGGCAAGCGTTTCGGTGAGCGTGCCGATCTGATTGACCTTCACCAGCAGCGCATTTCCGCAGCCCCTGGCGATCCCCTCGGCCAGACGTACGGGGTTGGTCACGAACAGGTCGTCGCCCACCAGCTGCACCTTGTCGCCCAGACGGTCGGTGAGCAGTTTCCAGCCTTCCCAGTCGTCCTCGGCGCAGCCGTCCTCGATGGAGATGATCGGGTAGTCGGCGCAGAGGGCGGCGAGGTAATCGACGTTCTCGGCGGCGGAAAGCGATTTGCCCTCGCCCTCCAGCTCATACTTCCCGCCCTTGAAATACTCGGTCGAGGCGCAATCGAGCGCGAGGAAGATGTCCTCGCCCACCCGGTATCCCGCCTTCTCGACCGACTTCAGGATGAAGTCGAGCGCGTCGCGCGCGGAGGACAGCGCCGGGGCAAAGCCGCCCTCATCGCCGATCCCCGTGGACAGACCCGCCGCCGACAGTTCCTTCTTCAGCGTGTGAAAGACCTCGGACCCCATGCGGATCGCCTCGCGGATGTTCTCCGCGCCGACCGGCATGATCATGAATTCCTGGAAGTCGATCGGGTTGTCGGCATGCGCGCCGCCGTTGATGATGTTCATCATCGGCACCGGCAGGACGCGGGCGGAGGTGCCGCCCACATAGCGGTAGAGCGGCTGGGAGGTGAAATCCGCCGCCGCCTTCGCCACCGCCAGCGACACGCCGAGAATGGCATTCGCACCGAGCCGCGCCTTGTTGGGCGTGCCGTCGAGTTCGATCATCAGCCGGTCGATGGCCACCTGTTCGGTCGCGTCCTCACCCACTAGTGCCTCGGCCAGTTCGCCGTTGACCGCGGCCACGGCCTCCAGCACGCCCTTGCCGAGATAGCGCCCCTTGTCGCCGTCACGCTTTTCCACCGCCTCATGGGCGCCCGTGGAGGCGCCGGAAGGCACGGCGGCACGGCCCAGCGTGCCGTCCTCCAGGATCACGTCGACCTCGACGGTCGGGTTGCCGCGGCTGTCGATGATCTCGCGACCGATGATGTCGATGATCGTGCTCATGCCCTGTCCTTGTCCTTCCTGTGCTGCGGAACGCCGTAGAGTTCCAGCCGGTGGCCCTTCAGCCGGTATCCGAGCCGCTGCGCGATCTTATCCTGCAGCGCCTCGATTTCCTCATCGACGAATTCGATGACTTCGCCGGTGGTGATGTCGATCAGGTGGTCGTGGTGGTCGCGCTCCGCATCCTCGTAGCGCGCGCGCCCGTCGCCGAACTCATGGCGCTCCAGCAGACCGGCCTCTTCGAAGAGCTTCACTGTGCGATAGACGGTGGCGATGGAGATCCGGGGGTCGATGGCACTGGCGCGGGCGTAAAGTTCCTCGACATCCGGGTGGTCGTCGGCCGTTTCCAGCACACGGGCGATCACGCGGCGCTGTTCGGTCAGCCGCAGGCCGCGCGCCTCACAACGGGCGATGATGCTTTCCATCCCGCAATCCTTCGGTGTTTGGGGCGGTTTAAGCGATCTGCTCCGGCCTCGCCAGCCGGATTTTCCCCGTTAGCGCGACCGAGGGCGCTAACGGGTGCGGGATGCGGCTCAGGTGCCGCAGAAGGTCAGGTGCACGGCTTCTTCCTTCAGCGGCGCGCGGGCGAGGTCGGCCTCCCCGCTCCGCACGGTGAAGGGATCGGCAAGCGCATCCGTCAGGCGCTCGAAGGGGGCGTAGTCCTCCGCCACGGCGGCGGCGATGGCCTCCTCCACTCGGTGGTTGCGGGGAATGATCCAGGGGTTTGCGCCGCGCATCACCTCTGCCGGGTCGCCGGTCTCCCGCGCCAGGCGCGTCTGCCAGATCGCCGTCCAGCGGTCGAAGGCCGCGCCGTCAGTGAACTCGTCGCGCGCGGTGCCCTCGGCCAGCCCCCGGAAGGTGCGGGTGAAATCGGCCTGACCCTCGGCCATGAGCGTGAGCAGCGACTGGATGAGGTCGAGATCCCCGTCTTCCGCCCCGCGCAGGCCCAGTTTCGCGCGGAACAGCCGCAGGTACTCGGCCTGATAGATCGGGGCGAAGCCGCCGAGCGCGTCCTCGGCCGCCTCCACCGCCGCGTCCTCCGTCCCGTCCATGATCATCAGGAGCGAGGTGCCAAGCTGCGCAAGGTTCCACAGCGCGATCTGCGGCTGGTTGGCATAGGCATAGCGCCCCTGCCGGTCGATGGAGGAGAAGACCTTGCGCGGGTGATAGGTGTCGAGAAACGCGCAGGGCCCGTAGTCGATCGTTTCGCCGGACACGGCCATGTTGTCGGTGTTCATCACCCCGTGGATGAAACCGACCGACATCCATTGCGCGATGAGCCGGGCCTGACGGTCGATCACGCCCTTCAGCAGGCCGAGCGGCCCCGCCGCTCCCGGATAGTGCCGCGCGATCACGTGTTCGGTCAGCAGGCGCAGCGCCTCCTCGTCCCGCCGGGCGGCGAAGAACTGGAAGGTGCCGACACGGATATGCGATGCCGCGACACGGGTGAGCACGGCGCCGGGCAGCGCCCCCTCGCGATAGACGGGCTCTCCCGTGGCCACTGCGGCGAGGGCGCGGGTCGTCGGCACGCCGAGGGCGGCCATCGCCTCCGAGACGATGTATTCGCGCAGCACCGGCCCAAGCCACGCGCGCCCGTCTCCCATGCGGCTGAAGGGCGTGCGGCCCGCTCCCTTGAGCTGGATGTCGAACCGCGCGCCATCGGGGGCGACGACCTCGCCCAGCAGGACCGCGCGTCCGTCGCCAAGCTGCGGCACGAAGCCGCCGAACTGATGACCGGCATAGGCCATGGCCAGCGGCTCCGCCCCCTCCGGCACGGTGTTGCCCGCAAGCGCCGCCACCCCTTCCGGGCCAGAGAGCCAGTCGGCGTTCAGCCCAAGACGCTCCGCCAGCGGGCGGTTCAGCCGGATGAGCCGCGGCGCACCCACCGGCGTGGCGGGCTGGCGGGCAAAGAACCGGTCAGGCAGACGGGCATAGCTGTTGTCGAACGGCAGGGTCATGGGCGCCTCCTTTGATCGTCTATATGGGGGCGGCGGGCGCGGGCGACACCCTCAGAACTGTTCTGACTGCTGCGCATCCAGCTTGAGGCGCATCTCGTAGGCGCGCGAGATGTGGGTTTTCACCGCCTCCGCCGCGGTATCCCCATCCCGCTGCGCGATTGCGGCGATGATCGCCTGATGCTCCTGAAGGGCCGCGTCCGCCCGCCCTTCCGCCGCGAGGGAGGTGGAGGCCAGCAGGGCCATGGAGCGGTGCACGAGGTCGAGCTGCTGGATCAGGTAGCGGTTGTGCGACGCCAGATGGATCTGGTGATGAAAGCGCCGGTTGGCGCGGGCCAGCGCGTTCGGGTCGTTGGCAAGACGGCGATCCTCCTCCACCATGGCGCGGAGAACGCGCACTTCCTCATCCGTGGCGTGGCGGGCGGCAAGACGGGCGGCCAGCCCCTCCAGCTCGGCCCGCACGGCGTAAAGTTCGGCGAGCTGGTGATGATCGAGCGAGGCCACCACCATGCTGCGCCCGTCCCGGACGAGCATGGATTGCGTCTCAAGCCGTTGCAGCGCCTCCCGGATGGGCGTGCGCGACACGCCGAAACGGTCGGCAAGCTCGGATTCGACCAGCCTGTCACCCGGCCGATAGACACCGGCATCTATGGCGTCGAGGATGAGGGAATAGGCGTCTTTCGGCGGATCTTTGATGGCAGTCATGCGAATGTCTCGGAATGTCGGGGCCGAAGCTAGAGGGCGCGGTGGGCGGGGGCAAGGCCAAGCATTGCCGACAGATGTCCGGGCAGACCCCCGGGCAGACCTGCGGCAGACCTCCGGGCATATATCGCAGCGGACGTTGCGGCGCGGCTTTTCCGGGCCTAGACAGGTGCGATGACACGCCAACCCTCGCCTCCGTCGAACGACTTCGCCCATGTGCGCCAATGGGTGTTCGATCTCGACAACACGCTTTATCCCCCGGCCATGCGGCTTTTCGACCAGATCGAACGGCGGATGACGGAATACGTCATGGAGACGCTGGGCGTCGCGCAGCAGGAGGCGGACCGGCTGCGTCACCACTACTGGTCGCTCTATGGCACGACGCTTGCCGGGCTGATGAGCGAACATGGCGTGGAGCCGGGGTCTTATCTGACCCGGGTGCACGATATCTCCTTCGACGTGCTCTCGCCCGATCCGGCGCTTCGGGCAGAGATCGCGGCGCTGCCGGGGCGGCGGTTCGTCTATACCAACGGCTCGGCGCCCTATGCGGAACGGGTGCTGGAGGCGCGGGGGCTGTCTGGGCTGTTCGACGGTATCTATGGGGTGGAGCATGCGGGCTACCTCCCCAAACCGCAGCGCGCGGCGTTCGAGACCGTCTTCGGTCTTGCCGGCGTGACCGGAGCGGAAGGCGCGATGTTCGAGGACGATCCCCGGAACCTTCTCGCGCCCCATGAAATGGGGATGCAGACGGTGCTGGTCGCGCCGGAACGGCTGGACGCGCCGCATGTGCGTCATCACACGAACGATCTGGCCGGTTTCCTTGCCCGGCTTGCCAGCGGTCAGGGGGGCTGAGATGCAGCGCGAAAGCTTTGACGTGATGATATCGGGCGGCGGCGTTGCGGGGCTGACGGCTGCGGCGGTGTTCGGTGCCCTCGGTCTCCGCACGCTTTGCGTCGATCCCACCCCGCCCACGGTGGAGGAGGGCGACCCGGCGGCCGATCTGCGCACCACCGCTTTCCTGCAACCGGCCATTGATCTGCTCACCCGCGCGGGCCTGTGGGAGCGGCTCGCGCCCTTTGCCGCGCCGCTTTCCATCATGCGGATCGTCGATGCGGGAGGGGCGCAGACGATCCCCCGGCTTACGCGCGACTTCGACTCCGCCGATATCTCCGATCAGCCCTTCGGCTGGAACCTTCCGAACTGGCTGCTGCGCCGCGAGATGGTGGCGCGGCTGGGCGAGATGCGGAATGTCGCATTCCGCACAGGCGTGGCGACGGCAGGCGTTCTGACCCGGACGGACGCTGTCCTGATCACGCTGTCTGACGGGGCGCAGGTTTCTGCCCGGCTTCTGGTGGCGGCAGACGGGCGCAATTCGCCGGTCAGGGAGGCGCTGGCGATTCCCGTCCGGCGGATCTCCTATGGCCAGAAGGCGCTGGCTTTCGCCGTGACCCATCCGGTCCCGCATGGCGGTATCTCGACCGAAGTTCACCGTTCCGGCGGGCCGTTCACGCTTGTCCCGCTGCCGGACCGCGAGGGACGCCCGGCCTCTGCCGTGGTCTGGATGGAAAGCGGGCCGGAGGCGCTGCGCCTCTCCCGCCTGCCGGTGGAGGAATTCGAGGCGGAAGCGACTGAACGCTCGGCTGAAGTGGTGGGGCCGCTCCGCCTCATCACGCGGCGGAGCCTGTGGCCCATCATCTCCCAGCGGGCGGAACGGATGACGGCAGAGCGCGTGGCGCTGGTGGCGGAGGCTGCGCATGTCGTCCCGCCCATCGGGGCGCAGGGGCTGAACATGAGTCTTGCCGACATCGCGACGCTTGCCGATCTTGCTGCCGCGGATCCGGCGGGGCTGGGCGGGGCCGGGATGCTGCGTCAGTTCGCGCTGCAGCGGGAGCGCGACGTTCATCTGCGGCAAGCGGGCATCGATCTGCTCAACCGCGCCTCCATGGTCTCGGCCCGCCCCCTCCGTGATCTGCGCGCCGCGGCGCTGGGTGCCTTCTATTCCGCGGGCCCGGTGCGAAAGACCCTGATGCGGGCGGGACTCGGGGCGGGAAAGTCGCGCGACTAGCGCTGCCCGGGAAACAATGCTGCGCCCCGCGGTCCGCGTCCGCTCCCGGCGCGTTGTGGCATTTTGGCCGGTTCTGTATCGGTCACGGAGTGTTTCTGGCGTAACATTAATCAGCCCTTTCCGGGCTGCCCGAGAGCGACGACGCCCGGAATTATTCAATAGATTTCGAAAATAGCATTTTATTACAGCGTATTGAAAAGCCACGGCTGGTTCCGCTCCATCCTCATCATGCCGCGGAAACCTGCCAGTCGCAGGCTGTTTTCTCTCGGTGTGATCACAAGAGCGCGGGGGTCTGACGATAGCCCCTTGCTTCCTTGTGGGGAGGGAGTAAGTAGCCATCGCCACAAACCAAGGAGCAGTGGAATGGCATCCGCGAAACCGCCCGTCCAGCAGTCCGTTCAACAGGCTGGGGACAGCAACAATCCCGCGCCGCAGATGGGCGTGGACGACACCGGCACCGAGCAGCGTCAGGCCGCACAGCCCGCGTTCGAGACCCGCCGGAAAACGAAGTTCACCGACTGGGCATCGATCTGATCCCGGCCGGGTCGGGGGCGTTGTCGCGCTCCCCCCGTTGCGTCCAGGCGCAAAAGGAAAGGCCGCCCCGATCGGGACGGCCCTTTTCATTTCAGCGTAGGCTTTTCGGCCCGGGCTCTCAGCCGACGATTTCGAGGCCGGAGAAATAGAAGGCGATTTCTTCAGCAGCCGTTTCCGGCGCATCCGACCCGTGCACCGAGTTCTCGCCGACCGACAGGGCGAAGTCCTTGCGGATGGTGCCGTCGGCCGCATTGGCCGGGTTGGTCGCGCCCATCACTTCGCGGTTCTTTGCAATCGCGCCTTCGCCTTCCAGCACCTGCACGACGACCGGACCGGAGGCCATGAAGCTCACCAGTTCGCCGTAGAACGGACGATCCTTGTGGACCTCGTAGAATTTGCCGGCCTGGGCTTCGGAGAGCCAGAGGCGCTTCTGGGCGACGATCCGCAGGCCCGCCTCCTCGAAGCGCGCGTTGATCTTTCCGGTCAGGTTCCGGGCGGTGGCGTCGGGCTTGATGATCGAAAGGGTCCGTTCGATGGCCATGTCACATATCCTCTTGCCGGCGGCACCGACAGGGCGCCCCGGATTGCCGCGCCCTGCTAGCACGGGACGCCCGCGATGGGAAGCCGCGCGTCTTCCGCCTGCCGGATGAATCGCCACCTGCTGCCGGAGCGCGCCGCAGCCCTGTATTGACCCGCATCCCTGTATTGAACGGCGCCGGATTGACAAGCCTGCGCGCAGAGGACATGCCCAACCCATGCTCAGGATCACCGATATCAGCTACAGCGTGGAGGGCCGACCGCTCTTCGAACATGCCTCGGCCACGATTCCGACCGGTCACAAAGTGGGCCTCGTCGGACGCAACGGCGCGGGCAAGACGACCCTTTTCCGGTTGATCCGGGGGGAATTGTCGCTGGAGGGCGGTGAGATCGCGCTGCCCAGCCGCGCCCGGATCGGCGGCGTGGCGCAGGAAGTGCCGTCCTCCAACGTCTCCCTGATCGACACGGTGCTTTCCGCCGATACCGAACGCGCGGACCTGATGGCGGAGGCGGAAACCGCCACCGATGCTGCGCGGATCGCCGAGATCCACACCCGGCTCATCGATATCGACGCCTGGTCGGCAGAGGGGCGCGCCTCCTCCATCCTGAAGGGGCTCGGCTTCGACGCGGAGGCGCAGCTTCGGCCCTGCTCGGATTTCTCCGGCGGCTGGCGGATGCGCGTGGCGCTGGCGGGCGTGCTGTTCTCGCAGCCGGACCTGCTGCTGCTGGACGAGCCGACGAACTATCTCGACCTTGAAGGGGCGCTGTGGCTGGAGGATTACCTGCGCCGCTATCCCCATACGGTCATCATCATCTCTCACGACAGGGAGCTGCTGAACCGGTCCGTGCAGGGCATCCTGCATCTGGACAACCGCAAGCTCACCTACTGGCAGGGCAACTACGATCAGTTCGCGCGGCAGCGGGCGGAGCAGCGGGCGCTTCAGGCGGCGGAGGCCAAGAAGCAGGAACTGCGGCGCGCCCATCTGCAAGGTTTCGTGGACCGGTTCCGCGCCAAGGCCAGCAAGGCGCGGCAGGCGCAGAGCCGTGTGAAACAACTCGCCCGGATGGAGCCGATAACGGCGCCGGAGGAGGCGAAGGCCCATGTCTTCACCTTCCCTGTGCCGGAGGAACTCTCCCCCCCCATCGTCGCGCTGGACAAGGTTTCGGTGGGCTATGACGGGCGCGCGGTGCTGAAGCGGCTGGACCTTCGCATAGATCAGGATGACCGGATCGCATTGCTCGGCCGGAACGGTGAGGGGAAATCGACGCTCTCCAAGCTGCTGGCCGGAAAGCTCGCTCCGCTGGAAGGGCGGATGACGGTGTCGAACAGGCTCCGGGTCGGTTACTTCGCGCAGCATCAGGTGGATGAGCTGTATCTGGACGAGACGCCCCTTCAGCATGTCCGGCGGCTCCGTCCCGCGGAAGGGCAGCCCCGGCTCCGGGCGCGGCTGGCGGGGTTCGGCCTTGGTGCGGATCAAGCGGATACCGCCGTTGCCCGGCTCTCCGGGGGACAGAAGGCGCGGCTCAGCCTGCTGCTCGCCACCATCGACGCGCCGCATCTGCTGATCCTCGACGAGCCGACGAACCATCTGGACATCGAAAGCAGGGAAGCGCTTGTCGTTGCGCTGACGGAATATTCGGGGGCTGTGGTGCTGGTCAGCCATGACATGCACCTGCTCAGCCTCGTGGCCGACCGGCTGTGGCTGGTCAAGGATGGGGATGTGACGCCGTTCGAGGAGGATCTGGAGGATTACCGCCGGATGCTGCTCTCCGATGACACGCGGGAGGAGCGGGCGGAGAAGAAGGCGCGTCCCAAACGCGACGAAGTTCAGACGCTCCGCCAGGAGGTCCGCAAGTCCGAGGAACGCATCGAAAAGCTGACGGAAATGCGCAAGAAACTCGATGCGATTCTGGCCGATCCCGCGCTATATGCTCCCGAGCGTGTCGCCGATGCCCGCAAGTGGCAGGCCAAGAGCCTTGAGGTGGCGGAGGGTCTGCAACGCGCGGAGGCCCTCTGGCTGCAGGCGCTGGAACGGCTGGAGGCGGCGGAAGGCTGAGGGTCTCAACGGGCGGGAACCCCGAAAGTTTGGAGGCCGCAAAGGCTGAGGGAGCGGGTGGATGACCCTGACGGCGATCATTTCGGCCTTCGTCACGCTGTTTGTCATCATCGACCCCATCGGGCTTGTCGCGCCGTTCATCACCCTCACCGCCGGGATGAGTGCGCAGGAGCGCCAGCAGGTCGCCCTGCGCGCCAGCATCACGGCCATCATCATCCTCGCGGCCTTCGGACTGCTGGGGGAGCTGCTGCTCTCCGCCATCGGCATCTCGATGCCGGCATTCCGCATCTCCGGGGGATTGCTGCTGTTTCTTACCGCGCTCGACATGCTGTTCGAGCGGCGGACGGAGCGGCGTGTGCGCAATGCCGATGAGCCGACGCCCGACCCCTCGGTCTTCCCGCTCGCCATCCCGCTGATCGCCGGGCCGGGGGCGCTGACGACGATGATCCTGCTGATGGGCGAGTCCGGCACAGGCATCCTGGACATGGCCATCATCCTTCTGCTGATGGTGGCCGTGGTGGCGATCGTCTATCTGCTGTGCCTGGCCTCCGGGTGGATCGCGCTGCGTCTCGGCCCGACCGGGATCATGGTCGCCACGCGGCTGTTCGGGATGCTGCTCGCGGCGCTTTCGGTGCAGTTCGTGATCGACGGCATTCGCCAGATGGGGCTGCTGACGGGGCTATAGGTCGCAGGGGCTGGCCGCCGCCCGGGCGGGACTTATGTCAAATCCCGGTAACGGAGGAGCAGGGTTGAGCGGAAACGACGCCGGACAGTTCATCTATCTCATGCTGCTTCTCGCCGCCGTGGGGGGAAGTTTCCTGCTGCGCCGCCGCGGGGAAGGGATGACGCTCCTGCGCCATGCGGCGCTCTGGGGGCTGATCTTTTTCGGCGTGCTGGCGGTCATCGGGTTGTGGGGCGACATCCGCTCCACCGTCATGCCGCGCCAGCAGGTGATGGAGGACGGCGCCCGGATAGAGGTACCGCGCGGGCGGGATGGTCATTTTCACCTGACGCTGGAGGTCGATGGAACGCCGGTCTCCTTCATCGTCGATACGGGCGCGTCCAACGTCGTCCTTTCGCGCGAGGATGCCCGCGCCATCGGTCTGGACCCGGATGAACTCCCCTATTTCGGGCAGGCGATGACGGCAAACGGCCTCGTGCGCACGGCACGCGTCCGGTTGGAGGAGGTGCGCCTCGGACCGCATGCGGAGCGTAACGTGACCGCATGGGTGAGCGAGGGCGAAATGCCGGGATCGCTGCTCGGGATGGACTACCTCCGCCGCTTCGAGCGGCTGGAGATCGCGGGCGACCGCATGATCCTCACGCGTTGACAGGCGGGGATGCGGGGGAGGCGGGCGAGGCGGGAGCGGGCGCGTCGAAGATGCCATGCGCGGTCTTGTCCCAGTAGAACGGGCGTGAGGCGAGCTCGTAGATGGCCTTTGCCGCCGCGAGCGTCGCCAGCGGGTGGTAGAAATGCAGCGTCGGGACGAAAGGCAGCAGAAACCGCCGCCCCGGCACGGCTACCGCCAGCATCCCGCAGATCATGTTCAGCACCTCGGCTCCGAAGAACAGCGTGAGCAGCGCCGTGGTGCCTGCGGGCGACAGCATCCCCGACAGGGGATGACCAAGGCCCAGTGCAAGCGCCCAGAAGCTCCAGAGCACGGGCGCCAGCAGGGGCTGGGCCACCGCGCCCGCAAAGATCAGCTGCATCCCCCAGAACCCCCGCCAGCCCAGATCGCGGCGGAGCTTGCCAGGATCGCGCATATGAACCGCCCATGTGATCGCGTGGCCCTTGATCCAGCGAGAGCGCTGCCGGACCCAGGGGAGCGCGCGGCAGTTCGCCTCCTCCTCCGTCACGGTCGGAAGAACCTCCGTCCGATAGCCGTGGCGGGTGAGGCGGATCCCCAGATCGGCATCCTCGGTCACGTTGTGGGCATCCCAGCGGCCAAGCGCCTCCAGCGCGTCGCGCCGCATGAACAATGTCGTGCCCCCGAGCGGAAGCGGCAGGCCGAGGCGCTGCAATCCCGGCAGGATCACACGAAACCAGCTTGCGTATTCCACGGTAAAGCACCGCGAGAGCCAGTTCGTCCGCGCGTTGTAATAGTCCAGCACACCCTGCAGACAGGCGACCTCCGGCGGGGCCTCGTAAAACCGCCGCACGATCTGGTTGATCTGGTCGGGATGGGGGGCATCCTCCGCGTCATAGACACCGACAATCGATCCGCGGGCGAAATCCAGGGCGAAGTTCATCGCGCGCGGTTTGGTCCTGAGCGGTCCGTCGGGGACCGTGACGATCCGCATCCAGGGCGGCAGATCGGCTTCGGCAAGGGCCTTGTGTGTCTGCCGGTCCCGCTCCTCCAGCACGAGGATGACATCAAGCAGCTCCCGCGGGTAGTCGATCCGCCCGAGCCGTGCGAGCAGGCGCGGTGCGATATCCTCCTCCCGGAACATGGGCACGAGCAGGGAGACGACGGGGAGCCGCATCAGCGGAACTGGAACATCGGCGGTGGCGCCAGGCCGGCGCTCGGCCAGCAGAGACGGCAGCCGTGCCGCGAGAGCCGCCAGACGGAGCACGGTGCTCGCGGCCAGCACCAGCAGCGCGACGGCGGCCAGAATGCCCACCACGAGGCGGGGTGACGTTGCGAGCAGCAGGATCATGACCATCGCGACACCGATGCCGATCCGGGCCAGACGCTGTGGCCGCCAGTTCCGGCAGCTCTCCTCCTCTCCCACCGTCGATTCGGCCTGATCGCGCAGCTCCTCCCGCGCGGATCGCAGCACGGCTTCCTCGATCGCCGGGGCGGCGGCGAGGGCGAGGGCAACGGGGCCGTAGAGCGTCACCAGCTCATTCCGCCGCCTGTAAAAGCGGTCGGGCCGGGAGGACAGCACGATGGTCACGCCGCCTGCCCGCCGCCAGGGCAGCAGACCCTCCCGCAGACAGCGCACGGCGCCGAAGGTGTCGATCAGCCGGGCGTCCGGGCGCTCCGCCAGCGGATCGACGATCCGGGCGTTGGATTGATCGGCAAAGGCCGCGAGAAGGGTCGGCTCCGACACGAGGCCCCGCGCCAGCAGGGTATCGGGAAGGTCCGCCTCCTGCCGGGCGAGCAGCGCTTGCGCCCGAAAGAGGTCTGGCGGCAGCAGAGCGCCCTTGCCAACCAGCAGGGCACCGATTTCGGGCCGTCCCTGCTGCGGCACGGGTTGAGGACGGGAGCGAACGACCCGAAGCGGCGTGACGGACATGCTGACCCCCCTGTAACAGGGATCAACTTCCGTCTATCAACCTTAACGCGAAGTTAACAGAAATCGATCAACTTGATTTTTTGTGACGGATCGCTGCGGTGAAACGGTCGAACAGATAGTAGCTGTCCTGCGGACCGGGGCTGGCTTCCGGGTGATACTGAACGGAAAAGACCGGGCGGTTCTTCACGCGGATGCCGCAATTGGAGCCGTCGAACAGGCTGACGTGCGTTTCGATCACCTCCGCAGGCAGGGTCTGGCTGTCCACGGTGAAGCCATGGTTCATGGAGGTGATCTCCACCTTGCCGGTCTCCAGATCCTTCACCGGATGGTTCGCGCCATGGTGGCCGTGGTTCATCTTGACCGTCCGCGCGCCAAGCGCCAGCGCCAGCATCTGGTGCCCGAGGCAGATGCCGAAAATCGGCAGGTCACGTTCGAGCACACCCTGAATCATCGGGACGGCATAGACCCCTGTCGCCGCGGGATCGCCCGGACCGTTGGACAGAAACACACCATCGGGGTTCAGCGCCAGCACATCCTCCGCCGTCGCCGTAGCGGGCAGAACCGTCACATCGCAGCCCGCAGAGGCAAGGCAGCGCAGGATGTTCCGCTTTGCGCCATAGTCGATGGCTACGACCTTGGCCCCCGGCCCGTCGCGCCGGGTATAGCCTTCGGGCCAGGCCCAGAGCTTTTCGTCCCAGCGATAGCTCTGGGCGCAGGTGACGTCCTTGGCCAGATCGAGCCCCACAAGGCCCTTCCAGCCCCGCGCCTTGGCGACCAGCGCGGCCACGTCGAAGTTGCCATCGGGATCATGGGCGAGCGCGACATGCGGCGCCCCCTGCTGGCGGATGGCGCGGGTCAGGCGGCGGGTGTCGATCCCGCCGATGCCGATCCGCCCCTTGCGGCGGAGCCAGTCCGTCAGCTCACCCGTCGCACGCCAGGAGGAAGGTTCGGTCGGGTCCCATTTCACCACCATGCCGGCGGCGACGGGTTCGGCGGTTTCGTCATCATCGGCATTGACGCCGACATTGCCGATATGGGGGAAGGTGAAGGTTACGACCTGTCCGGCATAGGACGGATCGGTCATGATCTCCTGATAGCCGGTCATCGCGGTGTTGAAGACAAGCTCCGCCACCGTCTCGCCGGCCGCGCCGAAGCCTCGCCCGTAGAACACCGTGCCATCGGACAGGGCAAGGCATGCGGTCGGGCGGCTCTGGGGGGACAGACCGGTCATGAGACGACTCCTTCGGAAAATCTGCGGGAAACTAGGCAAACCTCTCGGCAGGGTCAAGGCGATCACGCCCGTTGTTTCCGCGCGGGTGCGAGTATATCTGAAACCTTTCGCGAACAGCCACGGGTAACAGCCATGCAGCTCCGAGACCTGATCTCCCAGCACCTCAAGGATGCGATGAAGAACCGCGATGCCGCCCGGCTCTCCGCGCTCCGGCTCATCAACGCCGCGATCAAGGACAGGGACATCGCGCTCCGCGGGGAGGGGAACGACCAGGGCGCAACGGATTCCGATATCCTCGCCATTCTGGGGCGCATGGTGAAGCAGCGTCAGGAAAGCGCGCGCGCCTATGAGGAGGGCGGCCGGCTCGAACTGGCGGAGAAGGAACGGGCCGAGATCACGGTGATCGAGGAGTTCCTGCCCCGGCAGCTTGACCCGGAAGAGGTCGAGAAGGCCATATCCGATACGATCACGGACCTCGGCGCGACATCGGTGCGCGACATGGGCCGCGTGATGGCGGCATTGAAGGCGAAATATACCGGCCAGATGGATTTCACTACGGTCGGCCCGAAAGTGAAGGACCGGCTGGGCTGAGGCCCTCTCCGCCGGGAACAACCGCCGGAAGCCCGGCGTTTCTTCGCAGCACTCCAGCGGCGGAGACAATCATGCCAGCCAAGTCGAAAGCGCAGCAGAAGGCGGCAGGGGCAGCCCTTGCCGCCAAGCGGGGTGAAGAGCCGGTGTCCAGCCTCAAGGGCGCGTCGCGCGAGATGTATCAGGACATGAGCGAGGCGCAACTGGAGGACTTCGCCGCCACCAGGCGCAAGGGACTGCCGGAGCACAAGGACTGAGCGTCAGGCGCGTCGGAACAGGTCGGCAAGCTCCGGCCAGAGGGAGAGGCGCTCCTCCTCCGACAGAAAGGCGCCGATCTCGATCTCCCGCCCCGCCCCGGAGAGCGTGAGATAGTTGGGCACGGGCCCTTCCCGACGATGCAGGTCCACCCTGACCCAATGCGGATTGGCGTGCCATTCGGAATGCGCCCGCCGTGGACCGTCGCGCAACACATCGACCCTGTCGGGCCAGAGCGTCAGCCTTTCGAGGATCTCGCCATCCCGATAGCTGCGGTTCAGGGCAAACCAGAGGCCCCAGAGCGCAGCCAGCACAAAGGGTAGCAACCCCCACAGCACGGGCGAGCCCAATACCTCGATCAGCGGCAGGGACAGAAGCACCGCCATACCCCCTATCACCCAGACGAAGCCCCGGCGTGGCAGTGAGCGGTAGGGCCAGAGGTGCAGTTCCGCCAGCGGCTCGGCCCCGCCCGAAGGCAAAGGAGCCCCGGACTTCTCCGAGGCTCCTTCCGGTCGTTTGACCCATTCATACGGCATCAGTCTGCGCGATCAGTGAGCGTGCGATTTGTCCCAGTCGGACTGTTTCGGCAGCGTCTCGAACGTATGCTCCGGCGGCGGGGAAGGCAGGGTCCATTCCAGCGTATCGGCATATTCGTTCCAGTAGTTGTTCTCGGTCACGCGCTGGCCACGGGTCAGCGTGTAGAACACCACTCCGATAAAGAACACGAAGGAGAAGAACGACAGGAAGGCGCCGAGAGAGGAAACCAGGTTCCACGTCGCGAAAGCCTCCGGATAGTCGATGTAACGGCGCGGCATCCCCTGACGGCCAAGGAAGTGCTGCGGGAAGAAGGTGAGGTTCGCGCCGACGAACATCATCCAGAAGTGCAGCTTGCCCGCCCATTCGGGATATTGCCGCCCCGACATCTTCCCGATCCAGTAATAGACCCCCGCGAAGATGGCGAACACCGCGCCCAGTGACATCACGTAGTGGAAGTGCGCCACCACGTAATAGGTGTCGTGATAGGAGCGGTCGAGCGGCGCCTGGCTGAGCACGAGGCCGGTCACGCCGCCCACGGTGAACAGGAACAGGAAGCCGAACGCCCAGAGCATCGGTGTCTTGAACTCGATGGAGCCGCCCCACATCGTGGCGATCCAGGAAAAGACCTTCACCCCCGTCGGCACCGCGATGACCATGGTGGCGAGCATGAAGTAGGACTGCTGCGCAAGGCTCATCCCCACGGTGTACATGTGGTGCGCCCAGACGACGAAGCCCAGTACCCCGATGGCCACCATCGCATAGACCATCGGCAGATAGCCGAAGATCGGCTTGCGCGAGAAGGTCGCGATGACATGGGAGATGATGCCGAAGCCCGGCAGGATAATGATGTACACTTCCGGGTGGCCGAAGAACCACAGGATATGTTGATACAGGATCGGGTCGCCACCGCCCGACGGGTCGAAGAAGGTGGTGCCAAAGTTCCGGTCGGTCAGCAACATGGTGATCGCACCGGCCAGAACCGGCAGCGCGAGCAGAATCAGCCAGGCTGTCACGAACACCGACCAGGCGAAGAGCGGCACCTTGTGCAGGGTCATGCCCGGCGCGCGCATGTTCAGGAAGGTGGTGATGATGTTGATCGCGCCGAGAATCGACGACGCCCCCGACACGTGCACCGCAAAGATCGCGAGGTCGGTCGAGTAACCCGTCTCATGCGTGGAGAGCGGCGGATAGAGCACCCAGCCGATGCCCGATCCCATCTGGTCGTTGCCGCCGGGAGCGAAGAGCGAGGCCACGCCAAGCGCCGTCCCCGCCACGAACAGCCAGTAGCTGAGGTTGTTCAGGCGCGGAAACGCCATGTCCGGCGCGCCGATATGCAGCGGCATGAAGTAGTTGCCGAAGCCGCCGAACAGCGCGGGAATCACGACGAAGAACATCATGAGCACACCGTGATAGGTGATCATCACGTTCCACAGGTGGCCGTTCGGCGTACAGGCTTCCGCGGAGGGGATGAGCCGTGCGCCTTCGAGACACATGTATTGTACGCCCGGATGCATCAGCTCCAGCCGCATATAGACAGTGAACAGGACGGAGATCAGCCCGACGGCGCCTGCCGTGAACAGGTAGAGAATCCCGATGTCCTTGTGGTTCGTTGACATGAACCAGCGGGTGAAGAACCCGCGCTTGTCATGCCCTTCGTGGCCATGGATGGCTGCGTCGGCCATGCTGCCGCCTCCCGTATCTTGATGGGGCGACGCCCGGGTGCATTCCTCCCGCGCCGCTCTCTGCATGCGGTTGTAAAGCGCGCGGGCGAGGGGGGCAATCGTCCTGATCACAACACGGTGTGGAAATGTTGCCCCTGTGCGTCGGACTTTAGTCTGGTTGCGGGCCGGAGAGGGAGGCCAGATAGGCGATGATGTCCTCTGCCCCGCGGGTCAGGCGGAATGCCATCTTGGAGCGTGCCCCGTCGTCGCCGGTGTAGGTCTTCAGAAAAGCGGTAGGGTCCGCCAGGAACTGTGTCAGGCTCTCCGCGCTCCAGACAAGACCCGTTTCATGCGCCTTTCGCAGGGCGGGGGAGTAATTGAACTCCAGCCCAGCACCACGCCCGACGACCCCGTAAAGGTTGGGTCCGGTCTTGCCGCCCCGCACTACGGCGGTTCCGTCCGTCGCCGTGATGGAGTGGCAGGCGCGACATTTGGCGAAGGCTTTGGCTCCGGCCTCTGGGTCGCCCTGCGCGTGGGAGGGAGAGGCGAGCGACAGCAGGCTCACCAGGGCGAGTCCGCTGGCGGCGCGGGGGAATCGGCGCATGGCTGGCTCCTTCGGTAGTTTGTGTCGAGTTATCGGGTGCAGGTGGCGCTCGCGGGGTGATCGCCAAAGGCTTTCTCCCATGTGCGGGCCAGCGCCGCATCGACATCGCCCATCGTCACCGGCAGGCCCAGATCGACGAGGCTGGTCACCCCGTGCTCGCGGATGCCACAGGGCACGATGCCGGAAAAGTGCTCAAGCTCTGGCTCGACGTTGATCGAGATGCCGTGGAACGTCACCCAGCGGCGTACGCGCACGCCGATCGCGGCGATCTTGTCCTCCCGCAGGGAGCCGTCGAGGTTCGGGGCCTTCTCCGGGCGCACCACCCAGACGCCGACCCGCCCCTCCCGCCGCTCGCCCTTCACGCCGAACTCCGCCAGCGTCGCGATCACCCAGTCTTCCAGGCGGCAGACGAACCGGCGCACGTCACGTCCGCGCCGGTTGAGGTCCAGCATGACATAGGCCACGCGCTGTCCCGGCCCGTGATAGGTGTACTGGCCGCCCCGGCGGGCATCATAGACGGGAAAGCGATCGGGATCGGTGAGGTCCTCCCGCCGGGCAGACGTGCCCGCTGTATAGAGAGGCGGATGCTCCAGCAGCCAGACGGCCTCGTCAGCCGTGCCCGCGCTGATGGCGGCGACGCGTCGCTCCATGGTCTCCAGGGCGTCGGGATAGGCGATCCGACTGTCTGATATGATCCACTCGGTCATCTTGCTGAACTCCGCGAGGTGATGGCGTCCGGCGGCAGGTCATCGGGGATGCCCCGGGGAATGCCCGAGGGGAATGCCCAGGGGGGGCGCCGCTCCGCCCTGCCGGATAGACAGGAACCGCGCCCGGATTGCAACCGCCGTACCCCGTGCCGCGCCTCCGAGAGGAGGCCCGCAGGTGAGGGCGGGCAGCGGGCGAGGAGGTTTGGAAAGGCGCCCGGAAAAAGTTGCAGATTCCCCCTTTTCTTTCCCAAAGCCTTTCGCTATCACCCGCCGCACCAAGCCAAGGCAGTGCGGTCGTGGCGGAATTGGTAGACGCGCAGCGTTGAGGTCGCTGTGGGGTAACTCCCGTGGAAGTTCGAGTCTTCTCGACCGCACCATTTAACCCGGACGCAGATGCGTCAGGGACCAGGCTGGCCCGGTAGCTCAGTGGTAGAGCGTTCCGTTCACATCGGAAATGTCAGGAGTTCGAATCTCTTCCGGGCCACCATTCCCCTCGGGGCAGGTGATCTTCTAAACATGTCGATTTTCGGGGGATGGCAGCAGGCGGCGCGGCGACCTGAACTCGTGAAGCTGACACTTGGTAATATCGTCGCCACACCACCTGATGCACGTATAGGTGTAAGAGATTTTCCGTCCTCGCGCGACCTGTCTTTTTGGACAGGTCCGTCTCTCAACTCGGTGAGATCACGGAATTTTTTATCGACTAATTCGGGTTGCTCGCCAATCTCCCCTTTATCTTCACAAAATTCGCCCTAGCGGACGGAGCGTTGTCTGCCGCGGTTCTTGGCTCTTGCTATTTCGCCGTGACTTCGGCATGCAGCCACTCATGGCCCCGTAGCTCAGCTGGATAGAGCAACCGCCTTCAATTGGAGTGCGCGTCGGGAAACCGGCGCTGCAGAACCTGTCAAATTCGGGGAAACCTCTGCCCTGCGGCGTGGCAATCCCGAGCCAAGCCCCATTTCGGGGAAGGTGTAGAGACTGGACGGCAGGCACCCGCCCCGCTACTGCGGAAGGGTGAAGGGACAGTCCAGACCACGAAGGGCCTCCGGCCTGCGGCGAAAGCCGAAGTGGTAAGCTAAGCGGTTGGTCGCAGGTTCGAATCCTGCCGGGGTCGCCAGTCTGCTTGTAAGGTGTTGACGTAGCGTCATAAACCTGACGGTTCCGGTCCGGGCTTCCAAAGTTAGCGTCCGCGCACGTGGTGTAATTTCAGCGCCTTCGACGGTGTAATCCCGG